>CAVILU010000080.1:0-9490 GCA_963643535.1 bacterium
ACCTAAAAACCTTTATAACCCCGATATACCACATGAATCTTAAGTACCTAACTCTTTCTGCTTTGGCAACGTTTGCATCGACATTCGTTGCTGAGGCTGCGCTCACTCTCCGTGAGCAAAAAGGCTGGTTCGAGAGCTGCTATGTCACTTGGACCAACGAGGCCTCTAGCTTCGATGCCTATAATGTCTACGTCCGTCCCGAAGGCGGCAACTACACCAAGATCGACGCAATGCTCGTCCGCAACTATGGCGAGTACGGCCGTGCCGATGTTGTAGGCCTCAAGGCTGGCAACTACCAACTCAAGGTCGTCCCGACCAAGTCCGGCGTGGAGTCGGAGGCCGATGCAACCGAGACCGACGTTCTCGAGGTCTCTGCATATGACCGCACTGGTTTTGCGCATTTCGGTTGGACTGGTGGTGTTGGCGCTTACAACAACGACGGAACTCTGAAAGATAAAGCACGAGTCATCTATGTGACCAGTGAGACCGCCAAGACGGTTCAAGCTGTCGTCAATGGAGAAACGCAGACCGGCCTTCAGAAAATTCTCGATCTATATGAGAAAGGCAAGACAGAGGACCCTCTTGACATCCGTATCATTGGCAAGCTCAGCCTCGACGACCTCGATTACATCAAGAGCAATGAGGAGGGCCTGAATCTCAAGGGCAAGAATAATTCTGTCACTGCCAACATTACCATCGAGGGCATTGGTGACGATGCCACTATTTGGGGCTTCGGCGTGCAGTTCGAGAAGACTCAGTCTGTCGAGATTCGTAATGTCGCCTTCATGTGCGTGATTGATGACTGCCTCTCAATTAAGGCAAGTAAGCACATATGGGTTCATAACAACGATTATTTCTACGGTAGCACTGGCGGTGATGCCGACCAAGCAAAGGGTGACGGCTCTATCGATGTCAAAGACAATGCGCAGTACATCACCTACTCCTACAACACTTTCTGGGATTCAGGAAAGATGAGCCTTTGCGGTATGAAGAGCGAGTCCGGCCCCAACTACATTACCTACCATCACAATTGGTTCAACCACTCCGACTCCCGCCACCCGCGTATCCGCACCATGAGCGTCCACGTCTACAATAACTACTACGATGGCAATGCAAAGTATGGTGTAGGCGCAGCCAAGAGCTCCGATGCCTTTGTGGAGGCTAACTATTTCCGCAACTGTAAGTACCCGATGCTTAGCTCTCTTCAGGGCTCTGATGTTTCTTGGGGCAACGAGGGCACTTTCTCTAGCGAACCCGGCGGCATTATCAAAGCCTACAACAATGTAATGGTAGGCACGTACACCTACGTCCCTTACGGTTCTTCTAAGTTTGTCAAGGCAGGCAAAGAGCAAGCTGCTGACATAACCACTACTGAGCATTTCGATGCTTATGAAGTGTCGAACCGCACCGATCAAGTGCCATCTTCTGTCAAGGCTTTGAGCGGCAGTCACGTCTATAACAACTTCGACACCGACTCCAAGGTGATGTACTCCTGCACTCCCGACGACCCTAACAAAGTACCTGAGATTGTGACTGGTTGGCTCGGCGCCGGCCGTATGGGACACGGTGATTTCCAGTGGACTTTTGATAATGCTACGGAGGATACAAACTATGGCGTTATCGCGGATCTCAAGAGTGCCATTGTAGGCTACAAGTCCTCTCTCGTCAACTTCTATGGCACAGAGGACACCGGCAGCAATGAGTCAGGCTCTGACACGGGTGAGGGCTCTGGCGGAAGTGATGGCTCTGATACCGGCGGCTCAGGCTCGGGTTCCGGTGACTCCGGTTCTGGCTCTGGCGACTCTGGCTCTGGAGATGCTCCTTCCGTTGATTCTGATTGGACCTGCTACTTTGAGTATGAGGACGGCGCTCTTAGTCCTTCTTCTTCTAATTTCAAGTCGACTGGTAATAAGTTTAGTAAGAAGGAAACCACTACGACAATTAATGGAGTCGAATACAATGTAGCTCTTAAGCTTGAGACTGGTACAAAGTTGACTTTCACTCTCCCGAGTGCGGCAACCGTCTACTTCTACTTCGATAAGGAAGCGTCGCTAAAACTTGATGGCTCAAAATTGACAGGTTCGACTAATTGCTATACTATTAAGCTCGCTGCTGGCGCGCATACCCTTGAAAAGAACGGGCCTATCAACTTGTTCCTCATAGTAGTAGACTTCGGCGATGACTCCGCCCCCACGGCAATCTCCACCATCAACGCCGAAACCCAGTCCACCAGCTACTACACCCTCGCTGGTCAGCCCTGTCGTCCCAACACACGCGGCACCATCGTGGCCGTTACCGTAGCCTCCGACGGCTCCAGCTCCAGCAAGCTTATTCTCAATAAGTAAACAAATCACCTCCCCTAAAATCGATTGCTCCTAAAATCTAAATCAAGCAATCTAAATCAAGCCCCGGCGATGGCACTCCTCCCATCGTTGGGGCTATTTTTTTTTACCCAAATTAAAACACCAAGCACATTCCAATTCTTCTGTGTAAATCCTCCTCCCCACAAAAAAGCGAAGCGAAAACCATAGCAAGAGCAGCGAGCAATTCAAAATAAACAATCCATCAGTGCAAATCAGAGTAATCAGTGGACAAAAAAATATAGGCCATTGAAAATCAGATAAAGCACCATCAACTTACTTCATATATGTCCTATTTTCGCGAAAAGAGTTATATTTGCAATCAGTTTTAGCAAAAATATAACAATGAGTGAACTGCAGAAAATCGCTGTTATAGGTGGCGGCAACATGGGCGGCGCTATCGCCCGCGGAATTGTTAAGGCTGGCATCACCAAGCCCGGCCATATCGCCATCACGCGTCGCAACGCCGAGGCCCTCAAGTCCTGGGCCAACGATGGCTTCGTCACCACTACCAACAACAATGAGGCCGTGGAGGGCGCCGATGTGGTAGTCTTTGCCGTCAAGCCATACCAGATTGCCGATGTCGTGGCTGCTGTGCGACCTTCGCTCAAGAAGGAGGTCATTGCCATCAGCATCGCTACGGGCGTCTCTGTTGCTCAACTCACCGATATGCTCGGCGCAAATATTGCTGCTGTCCGTGTCATGCCAAATACGGCTGCCGAGGTTGGCGAGAGCCTCACTGCCATTGTTGCCGGTCCTTATGTTTCCCCCGCTCAAGTGGCTGTAGTGGAACGCATTTTCTCCGCTCTCGGTCTCGCCCTTGTCGTCGACGAGGCTCAGATGCCCGCCCTCACTGCCCTTGCGTCTTGTGGCATAGCCCATGCGCTCCGCTATATCCGCGCTTGCCAAGAGAGCGCAATCGAGATGGGTCTCAAGGCCGATGTCGCCGCCCAAGTCATCTCACAAACTGTTAAGGGCGCAGCTCAGCTCATCCTCTCCAACCATTCCCACCCCGAGGTGGAGATCGACAAGGTTTGCACCCCCGGCGGCGTGACTATTGCCGGCATAAATGCCATGGAGCACGCCGGCTTCACTCATGCCGTGATGGAAGGTATGATGGGCTCTTATCGCAAGATTGTCAAGTAATATCTGTGGACAAATAAATTAACCACGCAGATAATCAATCAGCCAAAAATGCTCAAGATAACAATAAAGGTGGGCTCCAACGTCCTCACCACTCCCGATAAGCATCTCGACGTCAAGCGTATGGAGGATCTCGTGGCGCAAATTGCCACCCTCCGCGCCCAAGGCCACAAGGTGATCCTAGTCTCCTCGGGTGCCATGGCCGCGGGCCGTGGTCTCGTCTCTGGCTACCAGGATCTCAACCCCGTGGCGCAACGTCAGCTCCTCTCGTCCGTGGGGCAAGTGAAGCTCATCGACCAGTATAAGCAGATTTTCGATCGTCAGGGCATCAAGATCGGTCAGCTGCTCGTCACGAAACAAGATCTCGGCAGCCGCACCCACTACCTTAATATGAAGAACTGCTTCGAGACCCTCTGGCAGAACGATGTCGTACCCGTTGTTAACGAGAACGATGCTGTCTCCCTCGCCGGCCTTATGTTCACCGATAACGATGAACTCTCCGGTCTCGTGGCCTCTATGATGGATTGCGACCGCCTCATCATCCTCAGTAATATCGACGGCATCTTCGACGGCGACCCCTCCGACGAGAGTTCCAAGGTCATCCGCGAGGTGGCCAACGGTACCAGCGTCTCGCGCTATGTCCGCGCCACGAAGTCCGATTTCGGCCGCGGCGGCATGGTCACCAAGTGCCGTATGGCGCAGAAGACCGCCCAAGCCGGCATCGATGTTTATATCGCCAACGGCACCACCCCGGATGTCATTGTCCGCATTGTCTCGGCCGACCCCACGCTTGTCCGCACACATTTCGAGGCCGGGCAGAAGAGCCCCGCCGTCAAGAAGTGGATCGCCTACTCCGACGGTTTCGCTACGGCTCGCATCATTGTCAACAAGGGCGCGGCCGAGGCTCTCCTGAGTTCCGAACGCGTTTCGAGTCTCCTCCCCGTGGGCGTACGCGAGTTCGAGGGGGATTTTCACAAGGATGACATTGTCCTCATCGTGGGCCCCACAGGAGATACCATTGGTGTCGGCCGCGCCTCGATGGACAAGGAGACTGCCGTCAAGCAAGCGTTCGCCGCCAAGCAAAAGCCTTTGGTCCACTACGACTACCTCTACGTCTATCCCAGGGTTAAGGAGTAAAATTGCCAAGTGCGTAACTTCTGCTAAAAAACGCACCAGGAGTAACATCGAAATCAAGATGAATCCCCAATTCCAAAAAATAAAACAAGCCGCGCGCACCCTCCTCTCGGTCTCTTCCGAGCAGACGGCCAACTTCCTGCAAGCCCTGGCTGATGCCCTCGTGGCAAATACCGATGCCATAGTCAAAGCCAATGCGATAGATTTGGCAAAAATCGACCCCTCGGACTATCGCTATGATCGTCTGCGTCTCGATGCGGCTCGCATTGCTGGTATTGCCTCCGACACGCGCAACGTGGCCGCCCTCCCGTCCCCCTGTGGCGAGGTCATCGATGAGGTTGTGCGCCCCAACGGTCTCCGCATCAGCCGTGTCCGCGTCCCTATGGGTGTCATCGGTGTCATCTACGAGGCTCGCCCCAATGTCACTATCGATGTCGTCTCAATAGGCCTCCGCTCGGGCAACGCCGTGGTTCTCAAGGGCGGCAGCGATGCTCACGAAAGTAATGTGGCCCTCGTCGGCATTGTCCACGATACTCTTGTCGCCCAAGGTCTCGATCCCGACCTCGTGCAGCTCCTCCCCGATGGCCACGATTCGGCGGCGGAACTAATGAATGCGGTGGGTTACGTAGACCTACTCATCCCCCGCGGCTCGAAACGCCTTATTGACAGTGTACGCCAAAACGCGCGCATCCCTGTCATCGAGACGGGCGCCAGCGTCGTTCACACCTATTTTGATATCGATGGCGACATCGAGAAAGGCAAGGCGGTAATCTGCAACGCCAAGACGCGCCGCATATCAGTGTGCAACGCTCTCGACTGCGTCCTTATCCATCAAGGCCGCCTTGCGGATCTCCCCGCCCTCTGCGCCCCAATGGCGGAAAAAGGTGTCGAGATACACGCCGACCCGCAGTCCCTTGCTGCCCTCCGCGGCTCGTATCCCGACTCTCTCCTCGTCCCCATTGAGCCCGAGGACTACGGCCGTGAGTTCCTCGCCCTCAAACTCGCCATTGTCTCTGTCTCTGGTATCGACGAGGCGTTGCAGTATATCTACGACCATAGCCTCAAACACTCCGAGGCCATCGTCACGGAGAACACTGCTACTGCCGACCGTTTTCTTCGCGAAGTCGACGCCGCTTGCGTGTACGTCAATGCCAGCACGGCTTTTACCGATGGCGCGCAGTTCGGTTTGGGTGCGGAAATTGGCATCAGTACACAGAAAATGCATGCCCGTGGACCTATGGGACTCAGGGAGTTAACCTCATATAAGTGGCTTGTCCGTGGTGATGGCCAAACGCGTCTATAGGATTAATTAACTATTGACATTACGTATTTTTCGTAAATTCGCTATCCCGAACGGAGAGCGACAGGGCTGGTCGGGTGAAAAAAATATTTCATTTTACCAGCCCTGTTTGTTGTTTGAAATGATTTTGCCTATATTTGTTAAGGCTTAAAGGCGCATTTCGCTCCGCAAGGCCAATAACTGTAAGATTATGTCTTTAGGAATGAGCAAGAATTTTGAGACTGAGAATAAGTTGCCTAATATCATCGGCTCCGGCACCAAGTTCGTCGGCGACATAGAAACCAACGGCGATCTCCGTGTTGATGGTGTCATCGAGGGAACCATTAAGTCTAAAGGTAAACTCGTCCTCGGCCCCGGCGGCAGCATCAAGGGCGAGATTAAATGCGTAAGTGCCGAGATCGCTGGCTCTTTCGAGGGCAAGATGGATGTGTCTGAACTCCTCTCGCTCAAGGCCTCCTCTTACTTCAAGGGCGATATGAACGTCAACAAGCTCAGCATTGAGCCCGGAGCCAAGTTCATCGGCAACTGCCAGATGGCCGACAAGAACGCCCAACCTGTCAATCCGGCCTCTTCGGATAAGAAGTAATTCTTTCCAACATTGCCTGTGCAGACTAAGTTGCCCGCCCATTTCCTCGTCGTGGCGGCGCTCGCTTTAGCTCTTTCGGCAGCCGAGTCAATCTTTGACATCGCGCAGCCGATACTTATGGTCGCCACGGTTGTCATCCTTGTCGCCGAGGCACTGAAAGTCCTTTCCATTTTGCACAGGTTTCGCATCTCAGAGAGCGGGAACGTTATGGGCTCCGTCATCTTGGCCGAGGGAGTCTCTTTCGCTGTCGATGCTGCTTTTGTTTGCATCGTCGCTTTCCCTTATTCCGCACCCAAGATGGTGTCGGTTTTCTCTGTTTGCGCAATTTTTCTCGCGGCTCGGCTCTCGGGTTCCATTGCCCTGTCGCAACTCTTAAGCAAGTAGACAACATAAGACAACATAAAAGATTTGAGGATATTTTCTATGTTTAGGATATTCACTACAGCCTGTGTGGCTTTAGCTCTGAGCTTCGCTCCCGTAGCCGCTCAAGAGTCCCTGACGGCGGCCGACGCTCCCGAAGCCGCCGAAGTAGATGCTCCCGCAGCCGAGGAGGCCGAAGCGGAGGCTTTTAATGTCGTTGAGGTCATCAGCCACCATATCAGCGATTCCCACCATTGGAATGTTTTTGCATGGGACGAAGGTAAAAAGTCTATCGACGTGCCCCTGCCCGTTATGGCATATAACAAGGCCAACGGCGATTTCCTCTTCTGCCTCTCCTCCTCTGTCGATGGCGAGGGCATCCAGAAGAATGGCGTCACCTATACTTTCAATGAGCACGACAAGCTCTGCGCCAATGGTTCGCGTGACGATGTGTTCGATTTCTCCCTCACCCGCAATGTGGCTTCCGGTATCATGTGCGGCATCATCCTGCTCCTCGTCTTCGGTGGCGCAGCCCGCTCTATCCGCAAGTCCGGTGGCGTTCCCCACGGTGCTGCTAATGCTGCCGAGTTCCTTGTGACTTTCGTCAAGGAGATTGCCGACGACCAAATCGGTAAGGTTAAGGGCGCAAAGTTCACTCCCTTCCTCCTCACCCTTTTCTTCTTCATCTGGTTCAACAACCTCATTGGCCTCATCCCCTTCTTCCCTGGTTCCTCCAACCTCTCGGGTAATATCGCTTTCACGGCCATTCTCGCGGTCTTCACTTTCATCGTGACCCACGTCAGCGCCAATAAGCACTATTGGATTCACACCTTCACGGTGCCCGGAGTGCCCGTGCTCATGAAGTTTATCATGGTGCCTCTCGAGATCATCACCATGTTCACCCGCCCCTTCACCCTCCTTATTCGTCTCTTCGCGAATATCACTGGCGGCCATATCATTGTTATCAGCCTCTTCTCGCTGATTTTCATTCTCGGTACTGTGGCTATCGCTCCCGTATCCGTTCTCCTCGGACTTATGGTCTTCTGCCTTGAGCTCATCTTCGGTGCCCTCCAGGCTTATATCTTCACTGTCCTTTCCGCTCTCTATATCGGTCTCGCTGTCAATGCGGGTCATGATGAGTAAAGAGCTCCGCAGTGCACCCCCTTTATCCAGACTTTTCCCCACAGAACAAGTAACAAATAAAATAACAACAACAACCTAAAATTCGATTATTATGACTGGAACTTTGATCGCAGTCGGTCTTGGACTGATCGTTATTGGTATCGGTATCGGCATCGGCCTCGTCGGTGGTAAGGCAGTCGACGCTATGGCTCGTCAGCCGGAGATGGCCGGCAAGATCCAGAGCGCAATGCTCATCGCAGCCGGCATGGTCGAGGGCGCAGGCCTCTTCGCCATCGTCATCTCTTTCATCGCGTAGTTAGCCCACAAGTTTCCGAATCACTATGGATGGACTTCTTACTCCAGAACCCGGCCTCGTTATCTGGTCGGGACTGACCTTCCTGGTGGTCCTGGCTCTGCTTACCAAGTTCGCCTGGAAGCCTATTCTTGGCATGCTCAAGGAGCGTGAGGACGAGATTACCTCTTCCCTCGCTAAGGCTAAAGAGGCTCAGCAGGAATATGAGCGCATCGAGGCCGAGAAGGCAAAGATGCTCTCTGAATCCAATGCCGAGCGCGACGCTATCATCAAGAAAGCCAACGAGAAGGCTCAGCAAATCCTTGCTGACGCCGTCACCAAGGCTCAGGAGAACGTCGACAAGCTCAATGAGCAGGCAAGACTCCAGATTGAGCGCGAGAAGGTCGCGGCTATCGACGATATCAAGCGTCAGGTCGCTGCCCTCTCTGTCCAAATCGCTGGCAAACTTATCGAGAACAGCCTCCAAGACGGCGACCGTCAGGAGCAGCTCATCGAGAAGTATCTCCAGGAGAGCAACTTTAATTAATCGAGCCACATGGACGCAGGACTGATTGCAAGGCGATATGCCACCGTGCTGCACGACTTCGCCGCAGACCGCGGCGCTCTCGACACCGTCTACGCCGACGCGTCGATTGTCCGTGCCGCCCTCGGCGCACAACCCGCTGCGCAGCGTTTCTTCGACTCGCCTCTCCACAAACCCTCTGAGAAGAGGGAACTCGTGAAGGCTACTTTCGAAGGCAACGTCTCTCCCGAGACCCTCCAATTCCTCATCTTCCTTGTCGAAAAGGAGCGCATCGGCTACGTCAACTCCATCCTGCTCGTCTTCGAGATGCTCTACAAGAAGGAGAAGGATATCTGCACTGCCTCCGTCACGACAGCCAAAGAACTGTCCGACGCGCAAAAACAGAACCTCATCTCCCTCATCTCTGGTAAACTTGAGGCAGCCGGTCAGAAGGTCTCTTCTGTCGATGCCACTTTCAAGGTCGATCCCTCTATCATCGGCGGCATCATTCTCGCCATCGATGGCAAGCAGCTCGACAACTCCATCCAGAGCAAACTCAAGACGCTCGAGAAGAAGCTGACGGCATAATTTCTTTTTATTCTAACGACTACAGCGAATGGAAAAAATAAAAGCCTCGGAGGTGTCGAGTCTCCTCAAGCAGCAGCTTGAA
>CAVILU010000081.1:0-9266 GCA_963643535.1 bacterium
GGAGTACTATTTCGGCGTGCGCTGCTGGTGGGCTTTTGCTGCGGCAGGTGTCATCTTTGCGGCGTTGTCGCTCTTTGTCGCCAATTTTATTGCGTCTACCATCTTGGGCGTGGTCTCTTTTTCTTGCTTTTGGTCCATACTTGAGGTCTTTGAGCAGCGTGAGCGTGTGCGTAAAGGCTGGTTCCCTATGAATCCTAAAAGAAAAAGTGACTACGAGAGCAAAAAGTAAAGACTTTTTGTTTCCTTTTTATAATCAGTTTCTTATATTTGTATCGAGTTGATATTCGGGCGCAATTGTTGGGTGCCTCTTTTTCAACTTAGATGGGTGTTTTTAGTTCTGTAAGGACTACTCTTTTTAACACTTTCGCTGCTCTTTGTTCCGAATTATGCAAATGTGGCTATCGAGCCAGGATGTTTGCTTTCCTTTTGTGTCTCAGCAGCGAAACTCTTTCCTCGTCCCCTGTTTTTGTATTGATGCTTTTCTTTGGGAATGTAAAATTTTCTCAAAAAGAGCAAACAAAAACGCAACGCAGTACGTATACTTGGTTGTCAGGAGGACAAGAAAGGACAAGGCGGACACTCCCGCGGATGTTTAAAACAAAAGTCTTGATGCCGTACGCCAGTCTACGAGGGCGTATATGAATGTCAAGACACAATAACCTTAAGCTAAAGAACCGTCCGACAAATTGGTTCTTTGAGCACGAGGACAGCTGAGCCCGCCAGGCGGACTTTCCGACGAGAGATTGGGAATCGCCCTCCCACAGGGCCTTGACTTTTACGGAGTCTCCGATAATTTACAGCCAACTACACATTAACACCATCATCTATGAAAAAGAATCAGAACATCAAGGAGGGGTACTTCTCGTTCAACACCCCTACCGGCAACCTCAACACCAACAGCGACAAGAAAGAGTCCGCTGCTCAGCCCGCTTTCAACGACTTCGTCTGCATGCCGGAGTCTGCGCAAGCCAAGAAAGTTGACGTCAACGCTCAGAAGAGCGACATCAACTTCTTCTAACCCACAGACGTTCAACGCAAACGCAATGGCAATGACCTCCCCTCATCCGCCAACCCTGCGCAAGCGATGACTTAACTGCCCGGCGCCGCCTCGACACAAAAGGTCTTGGCACGCTGGGCTTTTGCAATTTAAGGTTTCGGCATCTGCACATTCAAAAGAATATTCAATTCAAACCAATTTTCTTGTTATGAACAACTCAAACTTCGATGACTCGACGCTCGATGGTCGCATCAAACGCCTCGTCTTCCTCAAGGGTGAGCGTAGCCTCCAGGCTTTCCTTCTGAAGTGCAAGGTGCCGCCCCCACGCTACAGTATGCTTATCCGCCGCGACGGTAAGCTCTCTGTCCTCTACATCAACCGAATCCTCGAGCTCTGCCCAGAGGTGAGCCGTGAGTGGCTCGTCGACGGCAAGGGCCCCATAACTAATGATGAGGTCCGCCAAAGCGAGAACACCACCGAGGCCAAACTCCGACGTGGCGACCTCGTGGGTGTAGTCGCCAAACTCAACGAGTCACTAATCCTCCAGGAGCAGGCGATAGACACCCTCAAGAACTCCATACAAGCCCAGCGCGAGATGACAGAGAGGCTTCTACAAGCACTCGTCGCATCGTCCAATAAGTAGGGCGGCAAGAAGGCTGTCCACTAACGAATAACTAAAAGACACCGAGAGCACAGATGGTATCCCATCCAACCCTCGGTGTCCTTTTTTTATTACGATATCGTTAAAGTGCGTTTGCTTAGTGATAAGATGTCATTGCAAAGACTAATTTTGAACTGTGCAATCAGTATCAACTGAAAACATCAGGCGTTATCATAATCTAATCTCACAATTCGTGCTCATTATGTGGAAGTATTATGCCCTTCTGTCCGCTCTCTTTGCAGCGCTTACGGCAATTTTCGCAAAAGTCGGCGTTAAGGATATAGATTCCGACCTCGCCACGGCTATCCGTACGTCGATTATCCTCGTGATTACGTGGGGCATTGCGCTCTGCGGTCACCATGCCGGTCAGATTCGCGCCATCGGCGGCGTGACGTGGACGTTTCTCATTCTCTCGGGTATTGCCACTGGTCTTTCGTGGCTTTTCTATTTCAAGGCGTTGCAGTGTGGCGATGTCAGCCGTGTCGCTCCTGTCGATAAGTTGAGCGTCGTCATTACTATAATTCTTAGTTTCATTTTTCTTCGTGAGCCCGCTACTCCTCGCGTCATTATCGGTGCGTTGCTAATCACGTGCGGCAGTATCGTCATGATTTGGAAGTAACGTTGAGTGAACAACCGATGGTGGCTTTGCAAAAAACAATATTGCTGCGCGAGAGGTCTCTCCTTTTCGTCCTCTTTTGTCTTGCGGCTTCTTTCGCCAGTGCCCAATATTCCGACCCTGTGCGGGACTCCGTGTATGTGTCCGAGTCCCGTTTCGGTCGTTTCATCTCGTCCAAGACTTTCCGGACGCTGGCCGTTGGCGTTCCTCTCATAGCCGAGGGCTTCGCCATTCAAGACCAGGATAGCCGTTTTCGACATCTCCGAAATACATATCTGCCGCAATTTAAGAACACGGCGGACAACTATCTGCAATATGCGCCAATGGCTGTGATGCTCGGCCTTAAGGCTGCGGGTGTCGAGAGCCGCGATTCTTGGGGTAGGATGATTGTCTCGTCCGCTTTCGCCCATGGACTTATGACGGGGACTACGTCTGCCATGAAGTATTCTTGGAAGATAATGCGCCCCGATGGCTCAAGCCGAAACTCTTTCCCGTCGGGCCACACTGCTACGGCTTTTATGAGTGCCACACTCCTCACTCGTGAGTATGGACACAAGAGCCCATTTATTGGTATAGGTGCCTATTCCGTAGCTACGGCCACTGGACTCATGCGTATGGCCAACAACCGCCATTGGCTTTCGGATGTCCTCACAGGAGCAGGCGTTGGCGTGATCACTACAAACGTTGCCTACCTCCTCGCCGACCTCGTCTTTAAGGATAGAGGACTTCTCGTCCAGCCTTCTCCCGACGAACCGATATCGGCATCCGACTGCCCGTCGTTCTTTGCGCTCTATGTGGCTATCAACGCCCCCATAAGCAACTACGATATAGACGATGATAACGCTTTCGAGACGAGCTCGGGCTCCACGTCTGGTCTTGAGGGCGCATATTTCTTCTCGCCATACATCGGTGTCGGAGCACACCTTACGGTTACTAACACACGTGTGATCGTCAACAGTACCGAGGCCGAAAGCAATATGCTCTACAGCCGTCAGGCTGCCGCCGGTCTTTATCTCTCTTACCCCATAATCCCGCGTTTCCTCATAGGTGGCAAACTGACTGTCGGCGCCACCCACTACCCGAGTTTCACTATCCTTGGCAATCGAGTACCATCCTCTTCCGGTGCCTCGTACAACGCAGGTGTCAACTTGACTTTCCGCACCACAAGCCATTATTCCCTACGCCTCTTTACCGACTACAACCTGCTGCCGCCTCACAGTGCCGGCAGTGCCGAGCACATCAGTATGCTGTCTATCGGCTCCTCGTTTGCTATCAACTTCTAAGATGTTCGGAAACTTATAGGAATGTAGATTTGAGGACAAACAAAATTTCCCGTCAACATAAGCAACACCCAACCGGTGTCGCCAAATGTTGACGGGAAGTTCTTTTTAATGTAAGGGTCAGGCATCTCACTCCGCCACAGGAATGACGTGCGAGTCCTTAATCTCACCAATGACTATGATGCTGTTCAGCGTGCCGATGCAGTCGATGTTGCCGAGTGTATTCAGCATAAAGTCTTGATAGGCTTGCATGTCGCGGGCGTAGACTTTTATCTGGAAGTCGAAGTCTCCGGTGGTGTTGTAACACTCCGTTATCTGGTCAATCTTCTGGACTGTGTCCATAAACTGCTGGATGAGGTCGTGCGTATGTTGCTTGAGCCTTATGTTGCAAAGCACAATCACGCTGTTACCCATCTTATGGTGGTCCACCACGGCCGAATAGCTTTTTATGTAGCCTTCGCGCTCCAATCTTTTTTGCCGCTCGAATGTTGGTGTGGGCGACAGGTTCACTTGCGCCGCGAGTTCCTTCACGGTGAGCCGCGAATTCTCCTGCAGCAGTCGCAATATCTTTATGTCTATCTCGTCTAAGGTCATGAGAGTTAGGGTTGGGTTACCACAAAGCAACTTTTCCTGCCCGGCCTAAGTCTAAACTTCCTGAAAGGATTCCTAATGCTCTGAAAACTTTGCTTATTGTCGGTAGACTCATACTCTGCCCGCGCTCTATTCGAGAAATTTGGGATTTCTTTACTCCTATTCTCTCTCCTAGTTCGGTCTGTGTCAGATTTTGCTCTATGCGAGTTTTTTTTATGGTTTCACCTAACTCGTATGCATGTACACAGTCTTCGACGCTCTTGTCGAATTCTGCTCTTTCTTTAGACCCCTCTTTGCCTATGTATTTGTTTACTAGACATTCGAAGTCAACGAAGTCAGTGCTGTCCATTTTTATACAGGATAAGCTTGAAAACTTTACGCTCCATCTTTGCGAAGATAACAAAAGTTGCGCAATGTGTAAACTTTTCCTTTTACTCCCCAATAGGCAAAGTAGCTTGACGCAACCATTCGAGATCCTCTCCGTCAAGGTGTGGGGCGAGCGTCTCATACACCTGCTTGTGGTAGTCGTTCAGCCACTTGAGCTCCTGCGGAGTGAGCATGTCTACAATGATGGGGGCCGTGTCAATTGGGAACATTGTGATGGTCTCGAAGCACAAGAACGTACCGAACGAGGTCTTCTTGGCCTCTACACATACAGTCACGTTCTCAACTCGGCAACCATGGCTTCCCTCTACGTAGATGCCAGGCTCGTCGGATGTCACCATACCCTTCTCAATTGCCACGTCTATGGGCTTCTTGCTAAGATTCTGAGGAGCCTCGTGCACGTTCAGGCAATAGCCAACTCCATGACCCGAGCCGTGACCATAGTCGATACCGTAGCGCCACATGGCCTGTCGGCAGAACGTGTCGAGCTGTGTTCCGCGAGTGCCTTCGGGGAAGATGCTCATTGCGAGGCCAATCGTTCCCTTGAGCGTCAGCGTGTAGTGGAGCTTCTCCTTGTCGGTTATCGGACCCATGGCAAAGGTGCGCGTTATGTCTGTAGTGCCGTCCATGTACTGTCCGCCCGAGTCGATTAGCAGTAGTCCGTGGGGCTCTACCTCCGCGCTACTCTCGATGGTTGGTTCGTAGTGTACGATGGCGCCGTTCGAGCCGTAGCCCATGATTGTGCCGAAGGAATCGGAAATGTAAAGGTCTTGCTTTGCCCTCTCGGCTGTCAGTCGTTCGCAGAGGCTCATTTCCGTCATGCGTATCTTGCCAACGTTCTCCAGCATCCAGCGAGCGAACTTGACCAGGGCTACGCCATCGCGGACGTGTGCGTTCTTGAAGTTCTGGATCTCAAAGTCCGTCTTAATGGCTTTCTGATGTGTTATGATGCTGCGGCCCTCAATCTTGACGCAGTCGGCGGGCAATGCCTGTGCACATCGCGAGTTGAGCTGGTCCGGGTCGAAATATACGCGTGCGTTGGCGGGTATGTTGCCAAGATTGCGCTCGTAATGCTCATAGAGCGAGAGCGTTAGCCCCTCGTTCTCGAGCTGCATGCTAATCTCTTTTGTCAACTTGTGCGGGTCGATGTAGAGGTGCTCCTCGTCCATCGTGATGACCATATAAGCATAGAAGACGGGGTTGAACTCCACGTCCGAGCAACGCATATTGGTCACCCATGCCACGTCGTCGAGTGCCGATACAAGGTAGTGCGTCGCGCCAAGTCGTTTCATCTCTTCGCGTACAGCGGCCACCTTCTCTTGCCTCGTGTGCCCCTCATATTGTTTCGGGACGAGCCAAACTTCATCTGATGGAAGTTTCGGACGCTGCATGAATATCTCGGATGCGAAGTCGAGCTTTATGTTCATCTCGATGCCGAAGTTCCCGAGCTTATGCTTGAGGTTGCGGTACTCCGTAAGCGTCATCGTGAAACCGTCTACGCCAACCGTACTGCCCGACGGCAAGAGGTAGGTGAGGTATGTAACGTAGTCGGGCACACCGGGCTGGAACATCTTATGAAGCTCTACGCACGAGCCGCGCAACTGCTTCTCGGCCTGGATAAAGTAACGCGAGTCTGTCCAGAGGCCGGCATGATTCTTGGTCACTACGAGGGTGCCTGCCGAACCGTTAAATCCACTCAGGTATTCGCGAAATTTCCAATGGTCTGCCGGGTACTCACTGTTGTGCGGGTCCTGGGTGTAGACTATGTAGGCGTCGATGCCGTAGAGCGCCATCTGCTCGCGCAGCTTTATTATCTTGTCGTTGGTATTCATCCTGTCTTCTTTGGGCGCTATGCCGATTTTTTATCTCTTTTGCTAAAATAGTGATTTTTCTCATACCGCGTCTCCCATTGTTGCTCCAAATTTTAAAACCCTATTCCTATATGTTCTATTTGAAGTCTATTAAATTTTGTACAAATTTGTATTGTTCGTTCAGTTCGTTTCGCTACTTTTGTACTGTTGCTTGCGTTGAGTATTTGCTACAAAATGGCAAGACGACGATAAACTCTTTATCAAATAATAGAAGATATTATGGAAAGAACATGGAGATGGTTCGGCAAGAAAGATAAGATTACTCTCGATATGCTGCGCCAAATAGGTGTCGAGGGCATAGTCACAGCCCTCCACGACGTGCCAAACGGCGAAGTCTGGACCCGTGAGCAAATCCATGACCTGCGCACTTACATCGAGAGCTACGGCATGCGCTGGTCTGTCGTCGAGAGCCTCCCTGTTAGCGAAAGCATCAAATATGCGGGCCCCGATCGCGACCGTCTCATCGAGAACTACATTACGAGCCTCCGCAACTTGGCATCCGAGGGCGTGCGCAATGTCTGCTACAACTTCATGCCTGTCCTAGATTGGGCTCGCACAGATCTCTTGCATCCCAATGCCAACGGCACGAGCAACCTCTACTTCAGTCATGCCCAGTTCGCCTATTTCGACATCTGCATCCTCAAACGCCCAGGTGCCGAAAAGTCATGGCCCGACAACGTCCTCGCCGAAGTCGAGAAACTCAAGAAAACCATGACCCCCGAGGACGACCATAACCTCGTGGACACCATTATTGTCAAGACCCAAGGCTTCGTCTCTGGCAATATCAAGGAGGGTGACGAACATCCCGTTGAGCTCTTCCGCAATCTACTCAATCTCTACGATGGCATCACGGCCGACAAGCTCCGCGAGAATATGCGCTATTTCCTCGCCGCCATCATGCCCGTCTGCGACGAGATGAACATCCGCGTCTGCGTCCACCCGGACGACCCTCCTTTCCAGATTCTCGGTCTCCCGCGCATCGTTACGTGCGATGCCGACATCGATTGGTTCCTCCACGCTGTCGATAACCCTCATAACTGCCTCACTTTCTGCGCAGGTTCGCTCTCGGCGGGTGGACATAACGATGTCGTGGCTCTAGCTCGCAAATATGCTTCCCGCACCTCTTTTGTGCACCTCCGTTCGTGCCATATTTTCCCCAATGGCGACTTCACCGAGGCCAGCCATCTCGGAGGTCGCGCCAACCTCATCGAGCTCGTCCGCATTTTCGAGAAGACCGACCCGACGCTCCCTATGCGTGTGGACCATGGCATGACAATGCTGGGCGACGAGACCCGTGGCTACAATGCAGGCTACAGTTTCCTCGGCCGTATGTTCGCTCTCGGCCAGGTGCAAGGAATCATTGCCACGGTGGACAATGAGCTCGGTATCCCATACAAGCAGCCGGGCCTTTTTTAAGATCATAGGAATTTAAAGGTCACAGGAGTTTGCGTAAAGCAGTGCCTTTCTGCGCACTCCGTGAACAGTCAAAATAGCAAATCCCAAATAACATCAGACAGATAATGAACAACTTATTCGATATCCAAGGCCAAGTGGTCGTAATCACTGGCGGAACGGGCGTCCTCGGTCGTTGCATTGCTAAATACCTTGCCGAGAATGGTGCCAAGATTATCATCATCGGTCGCAAGGCCGAGGTCGGCAATGCCATTGTTGCGGACATTGTCAAGGCTGGCGGCGTAGCCGAGTTCTATAAAGGCGACGTCATGGTAGAGGCCGAGATGGAGGCCATCCGCGATGCCGTAGTTGCCAAGTATGGCCGCGTCGATACCCTCCTCAATGCCGCAGGCGGCAACCAACCCGGAGCCACCATCACCCCCGACCAGAATTTCTTCGATCTCAAACCCGAGGAGTTCCAAAAAGTCCTCAATCTCAATCTTACGGGCACTGTTATCCCTACTCAAGTTTTCCTCAAACCGATGGTTGCGCAAGGCAAGGGTAGTGTGGTCAACTTCTCCTCTATGGCCGCTTTCCGCCCCATGACACGCGTCTGTGGCTATGCCGCTGCCAAGGCCGGTATCTCCAACTTCACGGCCTACATGGCCACGGAGTGCGCCAAGAAGTTTGGAGAGGGCATCCGCGTAAACGCCATTGCACCGGGCTTCTTCATCACAGAGCAGAACCGCTCGCTCCTCACTAATCCCGACGGCTCGTTCACTCAGCGAGGCCAGGATGTAATCCGTCAGACTCCATTCGGACGTATGGGTGAGCCCGAGGAACTCTGTGGCACAATCCACTACCTCATCAGCGATGCGGCGAAGTTCGTCACTGGCACTGTCGCCGTTGTCGATGGTGGCTTCAACACTTTCGCAATGTAAGCTACGCCCGCGATACTCATTTCTCAGACACCCCGTCGGCTCTCCCGTCGGGGTTTTCTTTTTGCTCCTATTTTACTAAATTCGTATGCTCAATACCGAGCGCACTTTTTCTCTGAAATTTGAAATGAAAAGATCTTACGCTATAGTTGGCACGGGCGGTGTCGGTGGCTATTTCGGTGGACGTCTCGCCCTTGCGGGTCACGATGTTCGTTTCCTCCTCCACTCCGACTACGAATATGTCTGCGAGCATGGACTTACAGTCAAATCCCACAATGGCGATTTCGCTCTCCCGCATGTCCAGGCGTTCAACAGTGTCGAGGCTATTGGACCTGTAGATGTGGTTGTCGTTTGCCTCAAGACAACTCGTGAGGATTTGCTCCGAACTCTTCTCCCGCCACTTCTCAAGCCAACGACTCTCGTCATACTCATTCAGAATGGCATAGGTGTCGAGGCCGAGGTCGAGCGTCTCGTCCCCGGTGCGCAACTTATTGCGGGCTTGGCCTTTATATGCTCCGCTAAGGCTGGTCCTGGTC
>CAVILU010000082.1:0-9216 GCA_963643535.1 bacterium
GGCGGACTCCATGTCGGCAATCTTCTTGGCAGCCTCCTCTTCCGTCACGTCGTAGATGCCGTCGACACGTGTGCCCTTGAGCATAACGTCGGCCTCGATCTCGATTGCGCGGAGGCTGGAGCCGGTGTCGGTGGTGAAATATGGGTTGCCAGTGCCGCATGCCATGATGACTACCTCACCCTTGTCGAGGAGCTCCATAGCGCGGGGCTTGGAATAGAGCTCGCCGATGGGCTCCATGCGGATGGCGGTGAGGACGCGGGCGGGGACACCCTGAGAGGCAATGGCCTGCGAGAGGGCGAGAGAATTGATGGTAGTCGCGAGCATACCCATCTGGTCTCCCTTATATCTATCGAAGCCCTTGGCAGCTCCCTGGAGACCGCGGAAGATATTGCCGCCACCAATTACGATGCCAATCTTGACGCCTGCGCGGGCAGCCTCGGCAATCTGCTTAGCATAATCAGCAAGGCGGTCGACATCGATGCCGTAGCCCTGGTGACCCATAAGGGACTCACCACTGAGCTTCAGGAGAATACGGTTATATTTCATCTGATTTTATTATTGTTTCGTTAGAGACTTAGAGAGGGAGTTCGCCACCGCTTGTTACCATAGCATCGTCGGGGCACTCATCCAACAACTCTGCCACGCTCTTGTGGAAAACCGGGTGGACAAAGTCATGAGCAATCTCCGCGAGCGGAACGAGAGTGAACCTGCGGAGGTGCAGCCTCGGGTGAGGGATTTGCAACACCTCGGTGCGGACAATTTCGGAGTCGCAGAAGAGGATATCAATATCTATCGGGCGACTCTCGTAGACATTTGGATCGGCCTTTGGTTTGCGCCCAAGCTCTACCTCAAGGTGTTTGAGGAAAGAGAGGAGAGCAAAAGGGCCAACGGAGGACTGGAGACGAACGACAGCGTTGTGGAAAGGCGTGTCGGCCTCGAATCCCCAGGGAGGGCTCACGACGACACTGGAGGTGGCCATCACCCGGCCAGCCTCACCAATGCGGCGAATGGCCTCAACCATAGTCTTATCGACGTCGCCCTGGTTTCCGCCCAAGAGGAGGTAGTAGTTCATCGTTAAAGAGAGCCCTACCCTATTGCTCGAGTTTGCCAGTGAGCTTGGCGAAGTTGATGATGACGTCCGCCACTTGCTCTATTGAGAGGTCGGTGGAGTCCACACAGATATCGTAGCTCGAGGCCATGCCCCATACCTTCTCAGTATAGAAATTGTAGTAATCGGCGCGGGCGGACTCCATGTCGGCAATCTTCTTGGCAGCCTCCTCTTCCGTCACGTCGTAGTAATGCGATGCGCGCTTGACGCGGTTCTCCAGCCTTGCGGAGATGAATACATCCACACGGTTAGGGAAGTCGCGGAGAATATAATCGGAGCAACGGCCAACAAATACAGCACCATTGCCCTTGCGCGCTGCCTGACGTATGGCATCGCTTTGGAACTTGAAGAGGCTCTGTGGCGAAAGGCAATTCTCGGCAGGCAAAAGGTGGTCGCTCATAAAGAAGCTCGTAAAGCGGCCCCAAAGGGAATTGCGCTCATCGGACTTCTCGAAGAACTCGTCCTTGATGCCACTCTCCTTTGCAGCTATTTGGAGTATTTCGGAATCGTAGAAATCGAGACCGAGACGCTGCGCTATAATTTTACCTACGAGTCGGCCACCCGAGCCAACTTGGCGACCTATGGTGAATATCATGACAATCTAATAATTAACAGTTTAACGGGGCATAAGCCACAGACACGCCGCAGCACAAAACTCCCGATAGGGCAAATATATAAATTTTTCCGATTATCAGCGCATTTTAACCAAAGCACAGGGCGCACGCCACGCCCGCCACCACTACATATCCGCCATCTTGCGCAGCTTACGCACCTGATGGAAAGAGAGGGCCACAGCCACTATTGTAGAAAAAACATCCGACACCGGCATGGCATACCAGACGCCATCGGCACCAAAGAAATGCGGCAGGATAACAATAAGCGGCACCAGGCACAGCAACTGGCGCGACATACTCATGACGATAGCCTGAGGAGCCTTGCCGAGAGCCATCATAAAGCCGGCAGTCACAATCTGGAAGCCAACAATAAAGAATGCGCAAAGCACAATCCGCAGCGCATGGACAGTAATCTCAGTGAGTTCGGCATCCGAAGTGAAAAGCCCAGCAATAAAACCAGGGCAAAGTTCCGCCGCAAGGAAACCACAAGTCATGACACACATACCGCCAATGGCAGCATACTTATAGACCCGCAGTGAGCGCGCAAAAAGCCCAGCGCCATAGTTAAAGCCCGCAATAGGCTGCATGCCCTGACAAATACCCTGCGTCACCATCACGAAAACGAAACAGATGCGGTTGACGATGCCATAGGCACTGATGTAATTGTCGCCACCATAGCTCATAAGTCCGTTGTTCACAAGCAGGACCACGAGGCATGCGCAGCAGTTGGTGCAGAAAGGCGAGAGACCGATGCCAAGTATGGCCTTGATAATCTTAGGCCGCCATCCGAAGATTCCACGCTTGAAGTGAAGGAACGACTCCGAATTTGCCAAATGACTGAAAACCACGCAGAAGGCCACAAACTGCGCCAAGAGAGTGGCAAAAGCCGCACCCTTGATGCCCCACCCGAGGAGCACGATGAAAACGTAGTCGAAAATAATATTGACAATGACTGCCGTAAGCGTCGCAGCCATGGCCTTACTCGGGTAGCCCGACGAGCGGACCACATCGTTGAGGCCAAGGTAGAGATGAGTGAGGACATTGCCGAAGAGCAGCACCTCCATATACTCATGGGCGTATGGCAGTGAGTTATCCGATGCGCCAAAGAAACGGAGGATGGGGTCCAGGAAAGCAAGGCTCACCACCGCGAAGACGATGCCTATGACGACGTTGAGCAGCACCACGTTGCCAAGGGTATGCTCGGCCGTCTCCACCTCGCGCTGACCAATCTTGACAGCGATAAGCGAACCTGCACCAATGCCAACCATGGCACCGAAAGCACCGGAAAGGTTCATTAGGGGGAACGTGACGGTGAGTCCAGCGAGACCGAGTGGACCAATGGCCTGGCCGATAAAGATAGAGTCCACCATATTGTAGAGCGACGTGGCCGTCATGGCAATGATGGAGGGCAGCGCGAAATCGACAAGGAGTTTGCCGAGCCGCTCTTTTCCGAGTCGCTCTTGTTTTTCGCCTAACATTTTCGGAAGTTGTAGTTGTTATTTTTGGGGGAGATTAGTGCGCCGCGCGTCTTTCGTCGCGGAACTCGGATACAATCATGAGGGCCTCGTCGCGGATTTCGGAGGGGGGCTCAACCTTGCGGAGGGAGAGACTGCGGAGCCAGCCAGCAACCTCGTGAGTTTGGAGGGTCAGGAGGACTTCGCGAAACTCGTCTATCTGGCTGTCGGTGTAGTCGTCGGGTTGCGTGCCGCGATATTGGTCGAGTTCCTCATCGTCGTAGTAAATGACTTTGTCGGAGAGAGCGAGTAGGCTTTCGGCCTCGCAAACTTCGTGGGCTCCGCAGCATGTGACGGGCGGCACGTGGGCTCGGCCCGAATTGTCGTCGGCGGACTGGGCTTCGGACTGGGCCTCTTTCTCGGCCTCGGCAGATGCTCTGCGGGCTCGTACGAGGTAGGCAATCAGGGCAATGGTTATGATGCCTATTATGATTAGGATGTAGTTCATTTTCTTTATCTTATGGCTGCGGTTCGGATAGCGTCTGCACGGGTTTCTTGTCGAGGAAGATGGAGACTATCACGCAGACGCCTATGAGGGCGGGGTAATAGAGCGAAGGGAGGATGTCGAGGGGTGAGCACCCTGCGAGTTTTGCGGCCAGGAGCATTTGGACGCCATAGGGCAGGAGACCTTGGACGCAGCAGGAGACGGTGTCGAGGATGCTGGCCGTGCGTCGGGGATCGATGCCAAAACGGTTGGAGATGTCGCGCGCTATGCGGCCTACGGTTATTATAGCCACTGTATTATTGGCTGTGCAGACATTGGCCAGGGCCACGAGGGCTGCAATGGAAAGCTGCGCGCCTCGGCGACCGTGGATGCCCTTTTGGAGGAAACAGATAATCAGCCTCAAACCACCATTGGCACGAATGAGTTCGAGCATACCGCCTGCGAGCATTGCCACAATTATGAGGTCGCCCATTCCAGTGACACCCGCACCCAAGTCGGCAAGGAGAGTCCAGAAATCCAATCGCCCGCAGGCCATGCCTATGATGCCCGTCAGCACAATGCCCACAAGGAGCACGGCCATGACATTGAGTCCCCAAATGGCAAGGCCGACAACGGCAGCGTAGGGCAAGATATAGATAAACTCAAGGGGCGCGTCCGTCTGTTGCACATCGCAACCTATGCCCTTGGCAATGCAATAGATAAGCATAACAGCCATGGCGGGCCATATGATGCGAACGTTCATACGGAACTTATCGCTCATCCGCACGGACTGCGTCTGAGTGGCAGCGATAGTTGTGTCGGAAATAAAAGAGAGATTGTCGCCAAAATATGCGCCGCCAACCACGAGGGCGGCAAGCACTCCGGGCTCCTGGCCAAGTTGCGCAGCAGTACCCGCGGCAATAGGCACGAGAGCCACGACAGTGCCGACAGACGTGCCAATGGCGAGCGACACAAACGCCGAGGAGAGGAAGAGAGCCACATAAATCATCTGCGAAGGCAAGACTCGCAACGTAAGGGCCACCGTGGCATCCACCGAACCTATCTCCTTGGCAGTGTACGCAAAAGCCCCGGCAAGGACATACACCCAGACCATAAGGAGGATATTCTTATGCCCCGCGCCAGCCGAGAAACGATCGATGCGCTTATTGAGCCCTCCACGGCTCACGGCCACGGCAAGCACCGACGACGCCAAGAAGGCCACCGTCATAGGAATTTTGTAGAAGTCACCCAAAAGAGCGGAGCCCCCGAGATAAGCCAAAAGGAAAAAGGCGAGCGGAAGGAGCGAGATGAGCCCCCTATGGTTCGACCCGCCGCCCGCGGGTGATGCGTTTGGAACCATCATAAAGGACGATTATTATCGCAAAGTTACTAATAAAAAGGAGATAAAAGGCTATCTTTGCCACGTGCGCCCCGCCGCATTTCCGACGAGCGAGCGCAAGACAGAAAAAAGACACCAGACGATGAAAAAATTCTTAGCGCCCATAGCCGTGGCGCTGACCGCTATGGCCGCCACAGCCTGCTGCGACAGCAACAGGCAACTGACCGCCAACGCCATAACAATCGACTCGCTGCTTACCGTAGCAGAGGTCTACATTGGCGACACCATGACAGTCTATGGACTTGCCATTGCCGACGGCGAGGGTGAGTCATTCTTCATAACCGACAGCGCGCGGACCAACAAGATCCGCATTGTGCCCACCGCCGATTGCAAGACCCAGGGCTCGGTAGAGACCGGGGCTTTGGTATGCGCCAAAGGCGTGCTCTGCGAAGACCGCACCACAAAGTTCGAGCTCGACGCCAAGGCTGCCGAAGCCGACTCCCTGCTCAAGGCCGGCGCAATCACGGAAGACGTATGCGAGAAAGTCCGCAACGCCATTGCCGCAAAGAAGGCCTACATTGAGTTCACAGGCCGATTCTACTACTCCGAATACTTCATCCGAGGCACTCAAGTAGAGGGCGAATAGATTTTCAGAGAATGGAAAACGAACAAGTGCTGACCGTCGTCGTCGTGATAGCCGTTGTAGCTGTCATCGGACGCATCATAATCAACCGTCAGCAGCGAGGTGGCATCAATTGGCCTAAGATTGGTTGGATTGCCGCAATAGCAGTGGTATTTGTCGGCGCACTCCTCAGCGTCGACTCGTACAGGTTGGCCACGTGGATGGCTGGCAGCGTGGAGACCAATGAGGACTACGGCACAGGGCACGTCGTTGGCCGCCCAGCTGGCGAATGCATCCCCGTAGCATCGGGAGTCGACGAGGGATTACCTATGTATTTCGCACTCAACATTGACAGCCTCGCGCCCACCGGATATTGGATGATAAAGGAGGGCACGGCAGAAGAAGCCACAACACGCGAGGTGCTCGTGAGCCGCACCGACTCCACAAAGACGGCAATCAAGCACACTACGAGCACGTTCAGCATCATGCGCCACCCCGCCGACGAGAGCGGCTACAACCAGATCTACCGCATCTGCCTCAGCAGTGGCGAGAAGGTCTTGGCCGTCATGGCGGACTATGATGCCCACGAGGGGCGCACTCCCATCATGACCAGTCGTCCCCTTACAGGCAAGATTGCGGATATCGCTTCGCACAACGAGGGTGTCAGCCAAATGGTATATGTGTCGTCGTTCGACTCGGCATATTACGCGTCATCCGTGGCACGCCGATTCTGCTATGCGGCACTCGTGGCCCTCATTGCGGCGGCCGTCGTTGGCTCTGCGGCATATGGAATCTTCCGAGCCATCAAGAAATAAGGGGAAAGCAAGACAACGAACACCATACAAACACATAAAGCAAAACAATGGAAAACAACATAGTAATAGCCGTAGACGGCCACTCGTCGTGCGGCAAGAGCACAGTGGCGAAAGCCGTGGCAAGCAAACTCGGCATTGCCTATATCGACACCGGAGCCATGTATCGCGCAGTGACGCTCTACGCCCTGCGCAACAACCTATTCGCAGCCACAGGAGAACCCAATGCTGAGGGCATAGCAGCCCAGCTCGGCAACATCAAGATAACCTTCAACTTCGACCAGCAGCTTGGCCGCAACACCACGTACCTCAACGGAGAGAACGTCGAGGACGAGATCCGCGGCATGGAGGTCAGCAGCCGTGTGTCGCCAGTATCGGCCATACCCGCCGTGCGTGCGCAACTCACTGAGTGGCAGCGCGAGATGGGCAAGAGCCAGAGCGTCATTATGGACGGACGCGACATTGGCACCACGGTATTCCCCAACGCCGACCTCAAGATTTTCATGACCGCACGTCCCGAAGTCCGCGCCAAGCGTCGCTATGACGAACTCAAGGCCAAAGGTCAAGAGGCCGATTTGGCTGAGATTCTCCGCAACGTCGAGGAGCGCGACCGTCAGGACTCCACACGCGCAGTATCCCCACTCCGCAAAGCCGACGATGCCATAGTGCTGGACAACAGCGACATGACACGTGAGGAGCAATTCGATTTCGTCATCGACAAGGTGCGAGCCCTCAAGAAATAAGAAGAGACAAGTAAAGAACTCAAGCGGACAAGCCTTGCTCGTAGAGATAGACAAACATTCAGGATTTTGCTTTGGCGTGCGCCGAGCCATTGAGACTCTCGAAGCCCGTTTGGGCAGCGGGGCGGACATATATTGCGTAGGCGACATCGTACACAATGAGCAGGAGATAGCTCGCCTGCAAGCCAAAGGCCTCAAAGTGATCGAGAGCTCGGAACTCGGCAGCCTCCACGACTGCGAAATCCTATTCCGCGCCCACGGCGAACCCCCTTCGAGCTACGCCACAGCGCAAGCCAACTGTCTGAAACTCACCGATGCCACGTGCCCCGTGGTCCTCAAGCTTCAGGAGCGAATCCGCAAAGCCTACGCCGCAATGTCGGAGAACGGAGGCCAAGTGGTCATCTATGGCAAGAAAGGCCATGCCGAGGTGATAGGCCTCATGGGGCAGACCGACGGCCACGGCATCCTCGTCGAGAACGACCAACAGGCCGAGATGGTAGACCCCACGCGCCCTGTGGAGCTCTTCGCGCAGACAACCAAGAACCCCGAGGACTACAAACGCATTGCCGAAATCATCAAAAGCAGGAACACGGCCGGAGTGAACGTCCACGACACGATATGCCGTCAGATGGCTGCCCGCGCCGAGCAGATGGACGACTTCGCACGCCACCATTCGCCAATGATTTTTGTAGGCGGGGCTAAAAGTTCCAACTCCAAAGTACTCTTCGACATCTGCCGCGAGATAAACCCCGACAGCCATTTCGTATCGAGCCACGAGGACTTGCGCCCCGAGTGGTTCGAGGGACACGAGGGACCCGTGGGCATAATGGGAGCCACGTCGACCCCCTCATGGCTCATGGAGCGCGTGGCCGACGAAATCCGCAAACTTTAAAGAGATAAGAAATTGGAGAAATTCTTTTCCACTATAATTACCATCATCCTGGTATTCTGGCTTATCCGATGGGTATGCGTACTCATCGGTCCATGGCTTCTGAAGACCTTCGCCAAGCAGATGATGAAAAAGGCGGGATTCGACCCCTCGGCCTTCAGTGGGCAGAGCCAAACAGAGGCGGAAGAGAGAAGCAACGCCAGTGACGGCAGTCGGACAGAGACAGTCAACTCCGGCAAGTGGTGGAAGACCGACGAGGTAATCCTGAAGCCGACGCGCCACGATGGGCAGCGGCTGAGCGACATCCTCGGCGGGGAATACGTTGACTACGAAGAAGTTCAATCCACCTAGCGAAACAAAATCAGAACCAAATACTTGTAACTATATTCACAAATCACACTTGACAAGATGAAACAATTCTTCTTGACATTCGCCGCAGTCCTTCTCGGCGGATTTGTGCTCCTGATGATCCCCTTCATCATCCTGAGCGCAATCGTCACCGCCTCCATGTCGGAGACGGAGACAACGGTGAAGAGTGGCACAGTGCTCAAACTCGACCTCACGGAGGAGATTGCCGACCGCAACATCAGCTCTCCCGCCTATCGTGTCCGCAACGCCATGAACGGCGGCTCAGTAGCCCGCGGTATGAACAGCCTGCGCGACAAACTTGCCGACGCGGCCGAGGACAGCAACATTAGCGCAATCTTCATCACAGGAGCCGAAGTCGCCACCGACTTCGCCAACCTGCGCGACCTCCGCCGAGCCATTGTTGAGTTCAAGGAGGCGAGCGGCAAACCTGTATATTACTTCGACTGCAATATGAGCAATGGCGCAGAGTACATTGCCTCGGCAGCAGACTCCATTTTCCTTGCCCCCGCAGGCTCGGTCCTCCTCACTGGCTGCACAGCATCTAAATATTACGTCAAGCGACTTGCGGAGAAATATGGCTTGGGCTTCGACGTCATCAAGCACGGCAAGTATAAGAGTGCCGTAGAGCCTTATTTCCGCGACAGCATGAGCGACGAGGACCGTGAGCAGACCCTCCGCTACATCAATGTACTCTGGGGCGAGATGCGCGACTCCATTGCCGCAGCCCGCAGCATTGAGCCCGCAACCATCGACGCTTACGTAGACAACCTCACAGGCCTCAGCGG
>CAVILU010000083.1:0-9151 GCA_963643535.1 bacterium
CATTTATATATATCCGTTCGCGGCTATTGGGCCTTTAAAATTTCTACTATTGTAGATTGATCTATTTTTTTCCCTTTTGTTTTTTGGCTATTGGGCCTTTAAAATTTCTACTATTGTAGATTTCTAAATAGCTGCTTATCAAATCGTAAGGCTATTGGGCCTTTAAAATTTCTACTATTGTAGATACACCTCCTCGTCATCGGCTTCATAGGCTGGCTATTGGGCCTTTAAAATTTCTACTATTGTTCCTATCTCTCCCAACATCTAGACCCAATATGTCGCCTGTAGACGCTGAGGTTCGCGTCGCCGAGGAGTTGGCTGATGTGGCCCGTGCGCTCGCTGGATGTGGCGGCGGTGTCGTTATATTCCGCGTCCTCCACCATGTCTATGTTGCCGGTGCCCGTAACGGGTAAGTACTCCTTCCAGTTCACCGCCACCTTATGCATTCGGCCGTCCCCTCCGAAAACCTCTACGTACGTCACCCTGTCTTTCGTTCGGTATCCGTGGGCGTAGACCTTGATGTCCGATCGGTTGCCTGTAGTTGCCGTCTGCTCGGTCTTGAGTATGCATTGCGTCACGCATTCCGGATGCTTAAACCTGTCCGCACCCCAGAAGTTGGCCAACGACTCGTGCTCCCAAAACGAGCTGCGGCGAGGCATGTCGGTGCCGTAGATAGCCTCCCGCGGTCGTACTTGCTGATAGATCGGGATGCACAGCAGCGGCGCCAGGCTGAAGTATATGGCGCGGAAATAGTTTGAGTTTATGGTGTAGAAATCCTCTTGCGCCTTGTCGTAGTCGAAGTTGCGATATTGGCTGGGGTCCATGTTGAGGTCGAGTTCCTGTATGTGGTCTGGGACGATGGTGTTTATCATCTTGTTTTTGAGGAAATCGAAGTCGTCTCCATATCCAATCTCTTTGTCTTGCAATAACTTGAGGATATTGTCTTGCGCCAGTGGCGTGAAGAGCAGCGCATGCTGATGGTTGTCGTTCCTGTCGCTTGTGTTGAAAGCTACCTCAAACTCTTCGTTGCTCATCATGGCAAAGTTGCATCTCTCCATGTTGCGGGCTTTTCTGCGCAGGCCCGCCCGTTCCCATTTGAAGGAAAGTGAGCCGATTTTGCTCGCCATGCCGCTCTTGCGGCGGTTGAATATGAGGTCGGGGGCGGCGGTGCATCCGTATATCAACCGCGTCTTCTCGGGATATGTGGGTATGGGGGCCTTTACGTCCGCGGAGAGGGTCTGCGTACGGTGGACGGTGTGATTTTTGCCGTCGGTTCCTCGCACGGTTGTGGTCCACGATATGGTCTTATAGCCAGTGTAAATCTTCTCTCCCCATACCATTTTGCGGGTCCTACACAAGACGAACGGGTTGCCGTTTATGAGGCCGGAGTGAGAATAGATCACGGAGCGCTCCTTGTTGAAAGAGTCGTCCCAATTGAATACGGCTTTGAGGTCCGCCAGGCGCTGCGTGGTAAAATATGGGTCGAACTCGATTATGGGCAGTGTCTTGGACATCATTCGCGTCAGCACGTCCCAATCGAACAGATGGTTCATTGGCTCCATCTGTGCCCATGCCTCCGCCTTAAGTTTGTCTATTCGTTCTTGAATGCCATCCCGGTTCTTCTTCAGCTTTTTTACTGTGGCTTTTATCTCCGCCAAGTTATATATAGCCGTTGCCACCGAACCTAAAATAGTGAGCAGTACGCCGACAGTGCCGAGCGCCTCCGTGGCGCAAAAACAGCAGACGATGCCGCTTGTGCAGAGAATCCACAGGAAGACGCTCAGCAAGTTCCACTTGTCTATTCGTGTCTTGATCTTACTCAGTTCGTCTTCCACGCCGTATATCTCACGGCAGGTCTTGCGGTTAGCTTCGACGTCTATATGAGCCTCGTTTGCGATCTCAGCAAAAGTCTCTTCCGCAACTTTCTTAAACCTGTCGCGGAAGACTTCTGCGTATTCATCTAGCGGATCTAAAATCTCCTGTGCCATAGCGTGCCAAATGGCGACTTAGAAGAATTTCGAGCGCGCCATCTGCCGAGTCTCCTCGGAGGCTGTGAAGGGGATGCGTGTCGTATAGTGCTGCCTTGCGGCCACGATCATCTTTGTCGGCCATGCGAAGATGTCTGTGTTCCACTGCGTGATGCGGTTGTTGTATACAGTGCGTGCGGCGGTTATCTCTCGCTGTAGGTAGCTGTTTTGCTGCATGGCGTCGGCAATGGCATTGTGAGCCTTGAGCTCGGGGTATGCCTCTACTTGCGGAAAGAGTCTGCCAAAGGCTTGGTTCACCTGGCTGTTCACTTCACTTCTGTTCTCGTCGTTCACAGAGCCCCCGCTTCGGAGTGCGGCTACGGCGGTCATCACGTCTTTGTCAAGGCTGACGGCTTTCTCGACCAGTCCGACCACGTTCTGCAGAATCTGCACGCGCTGCTCGAGGTAGTTGTCTATGTTGGATGCCTCCGCTTGGATGCGCTGCTCAAGCTGTTGGAAGTAATTGCGTGCCGAGATTTTCATAAAGATGAATATTACACCGGGCAAGACGCCGGCCACGCACCCTATGATGCCAACCATGAGCGGGTTCTCTAATGTGTCCTTCATGATGAGCACGTAGAGGAGTGTGAGGATGGGGATGGTGACCCACAGGGCGATCTCGAAGATTACGGAGCCGGCCCCGATCTCCACGGGGAGCTGGCGAGCGATTACGTGTGTGTCGCGTCCACTGGCGTTGATGGGGCCAGTCTCTTCATCAAGCAAATTTGCCATAGCTATGATTTGTGTTTTTGTGTGTATGTCGCGGCAATGTCTTAGCGGCGTTACTCTTATGCTGCCTTGCCTGTCCAATGCCTTATGCTAATTTACGCTTTCCCGCCGAAATGTGCAAATGGTGTTTTGCGGGGATGCCAAACATTTAAGAGCCAGGGCGGGGGCGGTCTTTGATTGCCGTTTCTCCGCAAATTTCTGGCTTAAAGTCGCGGCGTATTGAATTCTCTAAATCTGAAGCCCAATATCACGATATCGGCAAACAGCCTTTCAGCTAGGCGGATGCTCCCAAAAAACACCATCCATGGCGCTTGCAGACTGGCATTATGTACCTTACTTCGCACCTGAAACCCGACGCGTGAGGCAAGCGCGCATCTCAAATCGTCGGGCGTAAATCTATAAAAGTTAAATACTTAAAGAACGTAAGAGTATTATGAAGAAAAAGTTTTCAGCCCTTTGCCTTGCGGCAGCCCTCATGTTTGGCTTCGTCTCCTGCGACAAGGATTCACAAATACGCGAGCAGTTGTTCGGGGCGTGGTCCTACACTCGTATTTCGGCGCAAGATATGTCCCCGGTGAACTCAACCGGCACGCTGACAATGAACGACGACGGCTCTTTCTATGATAGTGGTGAAATTGTAACCCTATTGGCCGATTTCCCAAGCAGGCAGACGTTTGAAGAATTCTATACATATACTGTTGAAGGCCGGTGGGAGGTTCGGGACCAAATGATTATCAAGGTCCCTTCCACAGTAAATGTCAAGATGGAGCAGACTAAGATCTACCATAGGTACTTAGAGGACATAATCGTCTTGACGGGTGACGACCTGAAGGGTATTCGAGAGGAGCCCGAGAGCGCGATCTCCGAAGCCTTGTTTAAGAATAGCGCCGACAGCATCGAGGTGCTCAACCTCAGCGAACTCCGTGTCAGGTATTTTGTAGATGACCAATGGGTTGGCAATATATTCTACGAGCGTTGCCAAAAGACGGCTATGAGGTAAAGAGATACGAGCCTCCCCCCAAAAAAAACAAAAACTTCGCCCCCACCGACCAAGCGTGTAAAACGCAAAGGCCGGTGGGGGCGAAAGTCTATAATATACTGCGAGAGGCTTACTTGCCTACAATCTCAAGAAGCTCAATCTCGAAGATGAGGGTTGAGTTGGGACCAATCTTGTCGCCTGCGCCGCGCTTGCCGTATGCGAGGTCGGCGGGTATGTAGAGCTCCCACTTGGAGCCGACGGGCATCATCTGGAGGGCCTCAGTCCAACCCTTGATTACGCCGCGGACGGCGAAGGTCGCGGGCTCCTTGCCGGTGGTTGAGTCGAACTCGGTGCCGTCGATGAGAGTGCCGCGGTAGTTAACCTTTACGCGGTCGGTCTCTGTGGGTTTGGGGCCATTGCCTTCTACGAGGACCTTGTACTGGAGGCCGGTAGTGGTGCTGTATACGCCCTCATTTTTGATGTTGCTCTCGAGGAAGTCCTTGCCTGCCTTCTCGTTGGCTGCAGCCTCTGCGTCGCGCTTAGCCTGGAGCTCGGCGCGCTTGGCGGTAGACTTCTTGTTCAGGATAGCCTGTGCCATCTCGACTTCGATAGCGGCCTTGCCAGTGGCGAGCTGAGCGCGGGTGGCGGCCATGAAGATGTCGCTGTAGATAGAGTCCAGCTGGTTCTTGATGCCGTTGAGGTACTCGTCGGTGAGCTTGCTGCCGTTGAGGGCCTTGGCGTAGGTCACGTAGTCGATGGTGTCTACGGGGAGCTGCTTATACTGGTTGCGGAGGTAGTCTCCAAAGGTTACGCCGAGTGCGTAGCTTACTGAGTCCTGCTCGCTGGTGAGCTTTACGCTGGAGTTTACGCCGCCGTTGCAAGAGGTAAGGACAATGCCGAAACCTGCGACGATGAACAGTGCTTTTTTCATTTTTAGTATGTATGTGTGTTACTTTTCTGCTTATTTCAGAATCTCGAGCAACTCGACCTCAAAGATGAGGGTGGTGTAGGGAGGGATGCTTTGACCTGCGCCGCGTGCGCCATAACCGAGGTTGTAGGGAATGTAGAGCTTCCACTTAGAGCCAACGGGCATAAGCTGGAGAGCCTCAACCCAACCTGCGATTACGCCATTGACAGGGAAGTCGGCGGGCTCTCCGCGCTGTACGGAAGAGTCGAATACGCGGCCGTCGATGAAAGTGCCGTGGTAGTGGCAGCGGACAGTGCTGGTAGCCTTAGGCTTGTCGCCAGTGCCGGCCTTGATCACCTCATACTGGAGGCCGCTCGGGAGGGTGGTTACCTCTGGGCGGACGGCGTTGGCGGCAAGGAATGCCTTGCCCTCTTCCATGGCAGCCTTTATCTTGTTCTCCTCGAGCTCAGTGAAATACTTGTTGAGGAGCTCGGCGCACTCGCGGTTGTCAATCTCGGGCTTCTCGCCTGTGAGGACGGCCTTGAGACCTTTGTAGAGTTCGTCGAAGTCGACGTTGGTTGCACCCTCGGCTTTCAGGTTAGCGCCGATGTTCATGCCAATGGCATAGCTTATCTTTTTCAATTATAGTAGCTTTTGCCCCGGGGAGAGGGCGGTTAGTATTGTTGCTTTTTCGAGTGGCAAATATACTCCTTTCGCGCTTAATTAGCCTTCTCTTTCGCGACTGAGTTATCTCCTACCCTTGTGTTTTGCGCCTCACGCCGCGTACGGCCTCCGCTTCGAGCGGATTGTCGGGCCAAGAGTGTTTGGGGTAACGTCGCTTGAGCTCTTTGCGTACCTCGAAATATGTCTCTTTCCAGAAGTTGGCAAGGTCCTGCGTCAGCTGCACGGGTTTATATCCTGGCGAGAGCAGTTCCATCAGCACGGGTCTCCGTCCGCCATCAACACACGGCGTGCGCTCCATCCCGAAGCACTCTTGCAGACGCACGCGGAGCACTGGGGCTTCGGCTGCCGCACGGTATTCCACCTTTATGTGGCTGCCCGTCGGTACCTCAATCCTCTCGGGCGCTAGGCGGTCTACCGTCTGCTGCTGCTCGTAGGTAAGCATCGAGCGCATGGCTTGCGCCATGTCTATCTTCTTGAGCTCGGCCACGGTGGTTGCTCGCCCGAGGTACATCGGCAGCCATTCTGTGGCTGTGGCGAGTACGGCCGCTGTGGAGAGGTCCGGAAGTTCGAGCTCGGGGTGCCATTCGGAAACTATCGCCACGCGCTGCTGCAAGGTTTGCACGTCGTCGTTGAAGTCTAGCATGCGCTCGCCGTCTTTCTGTGCCGCGCGGCATATTGTCTCGGCAATCAGCTCGCGGTTGTCTTCGCGAATCTGTTTTGAGCCGAGTATGAGGCTGCCGATGCGGTACTCGCGCTGGGCTACTATTGTCCCGCGCTTCATGTCCCACGACACATTGTCCCTCTCGCGTACGAGTGGCTTGAGATCCACGGGGTCGAGCGGCGAGGCCAGGAAAATCGATCCTATGCCGTCGCGAGCGTTGACGTTGGCCGCCACTATCCACTTCTCGCCGGCAAGGTCGTCATCCTTAGGCAATTGGGCAAGGTCGCCACTACTGAGCATGAAGAGTCCCGTCTTGCCTTCGCGGGCCGAGGCTATGCGCTCGGGGTAGGCAGCAGCCAGCAACATTCCCGTCTCGGTGGAGTCGAATGGGGTGTTGTCTGCCTCCTTTATCTTGCCTATGCGACGGTATTGCTCGGCAATCTTGGCTATGCGGTCCCACGCCCGGCCGTCGGCCTTGCCGCTGCTGCGGTAGTGGCGTAGGGCGTCTATGCGGAGGTTGATGTCGGTGCTCGGTGTCTCGCCCTGCCTTGTCTTGCCCATCGGGTCTTTCTCTTCGAGAATGGCGGCAATGTCGGCAGCCAGGTTGCGGAGTGGCGTTGTAGTGGCCGTAGTCATCATCTGCGCCATTCGCGGGTGGCACGGCATGTGGCTCAGTGTTTGGCCGTGTTTCGTCAGCCGGTTGTCGTCGTCTATCGCTCCGAGCATTCGCAGTAGGGTGCGCGCCTGCTCCACGTGGGCTCGTGGTGGCGGCGTGAGCCATGTCAGCCGCTCGGGATCGCGCTCACCCCATGCCGCTATGTCCAATGTCAGAGGAGCGAGGTCGGCCACTTCGATTTCGGGTTTGCGAGTGGCTGCCATGCGGTGCTCTGTGCCAAGGCTCCAAAGCCTGTAGCAAGTGCCTGCGGCCACGCGGCCCGCGCGTCCCATTCGTTGGTCGGCCATGTCCATCGAGATTCTTACCGTTTCAAGATGACTGAGCCCGTTGCCCGGGTCGAAGACCATCTGGCGGCAAAATCCCGAGTCCACTACTATGCGCACGCCCTCTATGGTGAGCGAAGTCTCGGCAATGGGCGTGGCGAGGACCACTTTCCGTTCCCCGGGACGACTGGGGGCTATGGCTCGCCTTTGCGCCGCTTGTGGTAGCATTCCGTAGAGTGGCATGACGTTTGTCGCCCCGAGTTTCCCGCTCAGCAGGCTCTCGGCGCGGCGAATCTCGCCCTCGCCTGGCAAGAATGCCAATATGTCGCCTTCGCTTTCGCTGTGGGCTTGCATCACGGTGCGTGCGACGGCCTCGGCGCATGTCCGCGCGTCGCACTCCTCGGCTCGACGCAGGTCTACGGGGAACATGCGTCCCTCGCTCTCTATGAGTGGGGCGTCGAGTAGGCGGCAAATGGCTGTGGCGTCGATGGTTGCGGACATTATGACGATGCGCAGGTCGGGGCGGAGCACTTGCTGCGCTTCGCGGGCCAAAGCCAATGCCGTGTCGGCAAATATGCTACGTTCGTGGAACTCGTCGAAGATGATTACGGATACCCCTTCGAGTGTGGGGTCGGCAATGAGTTTGCGCGTCAAGATGCCTTCCGTCACAACCTCTATGCGCGTCTCGGCCGATGTGCGGCTCTCAAATCTTATGCTGTAGCCCACTGTGCGGCCCACCTCCTCGCCTGTCAAGTGTGCCATGCGCTCGGCTATCTGGCGTGCGGCGAGGCGGCGCGGCTCCAGCATTATCACGCGACCGTCGTCCGTGAGGCTCTGGGCTATGGTGAGCGGCAGGAGTGTCGACTTTCCTGCTCCTGGCGGGGCTGTTACTACTAGTTGGTGGTTTTCTTTGAGCGACTCGTTTACTTGCTCTGCAATGCCATAGGCGGGGAGTGCGCGTGCCTCCTCGCTTATATCTATGTGACTCATCCTTTGATGATTAGTTTATGAGGCGGAGTACGCCGGCGCGCCACTCCTCGGGCGTCACGTACACCGTGTTGCGGAAGCTGGTCTCGATGTCCTCAAGGCTCTCGAATCCCACCATGTGGGCAATCTCCATTATGTCCTTGTCGGCAAAGTGCACCAGCAGTTCCTGCGCGTCGCGCACCCTCATTCGGCAGATGTATTCGTGGAATGAGCAATTATGCTCGTTGTATATTGTCGTTATGATGGACGATGTCGAGGTCTTAATCTGCTCGGCCATAGTGCGTACCGTCACTCCCTGCTTGCGGTATTCTTTGTTCTTCTCCCATTCCTTGAGGGCTCCGCTGATGTCCTTCCCTTCGTCGTTTACGCCTACGGGCGAGCCATCGTAATCGTCATTGGTGTTGATCTTGAGGTTGCGGTAGTTATATCCGTAGTTGATAAAAGATGCCGCAAGATAGACATAGATGGCACCGCCAAGAGATGCGTATATCGAGTTTAGCCAACTCGGGCCGACCGCTGCCAAAGGACTGAATATACCCCATATAAGGAATGTCAGGAACCCCTTGCGCAACCATGTTATGCGATTGGCTATGCCCTCCGAATAGTAATTATCCATTATAGCGATAGCCTTGTGGAGAGTCATCAAGATGTTGAGTCCCATAAAGATAATGAGACCTGCCCATACGGCTGCCACAATGATGAAAATCAGTTGATTTACGCCTTCGATAGGGAATACCTCATTGGCAATCCCCAGCACGATAATGCTCGCCCAAATACAAAGAAGCGTATTCTTGAACTTGTCCAGCGTGCTCATGTCCACAAGCGTATCCACAAGCTTCCAAAAGAAAAAAGCGACGGGAGTGTAGCAAAGTATATCTATGATGGTGTCCGAATGCCCCTGGATCCCCAACTTATACGCGGTAAGACTCAGCGACAAGTCGACGGCAATAATGGCAAATACTATCGCCAGACTTTTACGCGCCTTGCGATATGGCTCATACTCCTTCTCTTTCGATATGCGCAGCACCATCAGCACGGCACATAGCGAAATAAGGATTCCTATAACGGCAAATATTAGGTAATCGTATACTAAATCTAGAAAATTCATTTAGAACCAAATCTAAAGTTCATAGCTTCATTTTGCTAAGATAGTTATTTTCTCCAATCCATTCGCACTCTGTGTCAAAAAAATCAACAGCAACTTTATAGTGCACAGTTATCAGTGCACAGAGCATAGT
>CAVILU010000084.1:0-9018 GCA_963643535.1 bacterium
GAGTAAGACCTGCGAGGCCGAGGCTTGAGAATGTGCCCTTCCAACCCTCGGGCATGCGGAGGCCGAGAGGCTGAGACTTGTAGTTGGCAGCGCGCTCGGCAGCCTTGTTGTTCTGAGTCTGGAGTGCGTCGAGCTTGGCTGAGGTGCTGAACCAGATGTCGCGCATCTCGTCGATGTCGATGTCGAGCTTCTGATCGGCCACGGTGATAGTGAGCTTGCGCTCCTTCTGCGGGCGACCGAGGTAAGAGAACGCTACATTGGCCTCGTCGAGGATAGCCTTGACCTTGTTGAGGTCCTTGACTTGGAGGACAACGCCGGGATTCTCTGCGAAGAGGCTCGTTACGGCATCCTCGTCGTCGGCGGGGATGTCTACGTTTGCACCCCAACTATTGTTCGGGAAGTTCATCTCGAGGAGGGTGGTTACGAGACCACCGGCTGAGATGTCATGGCCTGCGAGTACGAGACCATTATTAATAAGCTTCTGGATAGTGTCGAAGATTACACCGAAGGTCTTGGCGTCTGCCACGGTGGGGCACTTGTCGCCGACCTTGCCGAGAATCTGTGCGAGCGCACTACCACCAAGGGCAGGCTCGCAACCGCTCATGTCGATGCAGATGAGTGAAGTCTCCTCGTCGCAAACAAGTACGGGCTCAACAATCTTGCGGACATCGCTAACCTCGCCCATGGCTGAGATGATGACAGTGCCAGGGCTGAGAACCGTGCGGCCGTCATGGTACTTCTGGGTCATCGAGAGGGAGTCCTTGCCAGTGGGAATGTTGATACCCAATGCGCATACCCAATCGCTCATTGCCTTTACAGCAGCATAGAGTCGAGCGTCCTCACCCTCTTGGCGGCAAGGCCACATCCAGTTAGCCGAGAGCGAAATGCCCTTAAGGCCATGCTCCATAGGAGCGAAGACAATATTGGTGAGAGCCTCGGCAGCCGACATTACAGAGCCTGCAGCCGGGTCGATAAGACCAACGGCGGGTGCATGACCAACACTGGTGGCCATACCGCGAGTGCCAGAGTAATCGAGGGCTACAGCGCCGAGGTCGTTGACTGGCAACTGTATCTCGCCGGCGCACTGCTGCTTGGCAACCTTGCCGGTGACGGAGCGGTCCACCTTATTGGTCAACCAATCCTTGCAGCCGACGCTCTCGAGCTTGAGCACGTCCTTAATATAATTGGCAATGTTCTGAGCATTGTAGGTGACCGGGGCGTAGGTGCGCTCCACGGTCTTGTCCGTCATGACGGTCTTAGGCGGGTTGCCGAACATGTCGGAGAGCTTCCAGTCGATGGGCTTAACGCCATCCTTGTGGCTGAAAGTGAAGTTCATGTCGCCAGTGGTCTCGCCGACGACGTACATCGGGGCGCGCTCGCGGTCAGCGATCTTGCGGAGTCCCTCTACGGCATCCTTATCCATCACGAGACCCATGCGCTCCTGACTCTCATTGCCGACAATCTCGCGGTCGGAGAGGGTCTTGTCGCCAACGGGCAGAGCGTCCATATTGATGTTGCCGCCAGTCTCCTCGACGAGCTCAGACAAGCAGTTGAGGTGGCCGCCTGCGCCATGGTCATGGATGGTTACCATTGGGTTGTTGTCGCTCTCGACGAGGCCGCGGATGGCGTTGAGGACGCGCTTCTGCATCTCGGGGTTCGAGCGCTGTACTGCGTTGAGCTCGATGCGGTTGCCATACTCGCCAGTGTTGACGGACGATACGGCGCCGCCACCCATGCCGATGCGGTAGTTGTCGCCGCCGAGGAGGACGATGTCCTGTCCCTTGACGGGAGTCTTCTTTATTGCGTCGGACTTCTTTGCGAAACCTACGCCACCGGCCATCATGATGACCTTGTCATAGGCGAGTGTGCGACCACCCTCCTCATGCTCGTAGGTGAGCAGAGAACCGCAAATCATAGGCTGACCAAACTTGTTGCCGAAGTCGCTGGCGCCATTGGAAGCCTTGATGAGAATCTGTGCGGGGGTCTGATAGAGCCAGTCGCGTACCGATACGCCTTTCTCCCAGGGACGGTCCTCTGCAAGACGAGAGTAGGAGGTCATGTAGACTGCCGTGCCTGCGATAGGGAGTGAGCCGGTGCCGCCACCCATACGGTCGCGAATCTCGCCGCCGGAACCGGTGGCTGCGCCGTTGAAAGGCTCTACGGTTGTGGGGAAGTTATGTGTCTCGGCCTTGAGGGAGAGGACTGCGTCAATCTCCTTGGCCTCAAATTCGCTGGGGACGTCGGCGCGCTCGGGGGCGAACTGCGTCATCTTGGAACCCTCGATGAAGGCTACGTTGTCCTTGTATGCCGATACGAGGTAGCCGGGGTTCTCCTGGGATGTCTTCTTGATGAGCTTGAAGAGTGAGAGCTCTTTCTCCTCACCGTCGATAATGAAAGTTCCGTTGAAAATCTTATGACGGCAGTGCTCTGAGTTGACCTGCGAGAAGCCGAAGACCTCGGAGTCCGTCAGAGGGCGGCCGAGGCGCTTGCTGAGACCTTCGAGGTACTCAATCTCGGGACCGCTCAGCGCGAGACCCTCTTTCTCGTTGTATGCCTTGAAGTCCGTGATGTGGACAATAGGGTCGGGCTGCTTGTCGATGGTGAATATGTTCTGATCCAATCCCTTATAGAGATTTTGGAGCATAGGGTCGAACTGAGCCTTCTCGTCTTTTACCGCGAAGAACTCCTCGATGCGGCTGATGCCCGTGAGGCCCATGTTCTGGGTGATCTCCACTGCGTTGGTGCTCCATGGCGTGATGGTCTCGCGTCGTGTGCCAACAAAGAAGCCAGTGAGGTTCTGCTCGCTGAGGCGCTCTGCACCGCTGAAGAGCCAGGTCAGTTTCTTGGCGTCGTCCTCAGAGATCGCATTGATTGTCTCTACCGCGAGGATGTTGTCGCCTTTGAAAAATACTACCATCTTACTTATTATCAGTTGTTTGCTGTGCTAATATGCTGATTGCCGCTGGGCGGGGGCACGTCACGTGCTTCCCTTTGGCGGCCGTTTTTTAATTCGTTGATACGAGGTTACACCTTAACAGCAACGAAAGTAGGCAAAAGAATTGAATTTGCCGAGTGTCGGGGCGCATTTTTAGTGGGTAGTCAGAAAAAATAACCTCCCATTGCGTCTTTTAACTTGTTCTGTATGCCTTGCGGTCCACTTTGCCGTTGTATGTCCGGACTATGGACTCAGCCCTTTCGTATGCAGTGGGTATCTTATGTGGTTCGAGTCTCTCTTTCAGATGCTTGGCTATGGCTCGCGCGTCGAGTTCGCGCCCGTCGGTTACTGCAATCAGTTTCAGTGTCTTACCGATGACGCGATGCTCGGCCTCTACGCATATGCATTCGCGCACCCACTCGATTTCCATAGCCGCCGACTCTACCTCGACTGGCGATACCTTAAACCCTCCAATGTTGATTACGTCGTCACGCCGGCCGGTAAGACGCAGGCGCCCATCGGCATCCATCATGCCAAGGTCGTTGGTGCGCACTTCGCCATCGACAAGGATTTCGCATGTCTTCTCGTAGTCGCTCAGGTAGCCGCTCATGATTGTGTCGCCCGAGCAAGCCACTGTGCCTTCGGTAGTTATGCGTACTCTTGAGTGACGCATCGGGCGGCCAAGGCAACCCGCAAGACATTCGCCGGCGTTGTAGTCAAACGTGCATACGATGCCGGTCTCGGTGGATGCGTACGTGTTATAAAGTCTTGTATGGGGTAGCGTAGCGCAAAGGGTTTCCATATCGGCTTGCGCCATAGGTGCCGCACCTGTCTCAATAAACTCAATCTTTTCTGCGAGGCTCGCCAATTTCTCTCGCCCGAATGTCAGCAACGTCCGGATGTTTGCCGGCACGAGGAATGTAGCGATATGCCCTTCCTCGATGCCCTCCAAAAGTGAGAAAAAGGCATTGAGGTCGCGCAGTCCGTCTGTTATGTGTACTGTGCCACCGGCGACAAGGGTCGGCGCCACTTTTGACAGGCTGCCGATATGGTTTAGCGGCCCGCAGACTACGAAGTTTGTGGCATTGCTAAATCCTTGCGCGTCAATTAAGTTCTCGGCATTAGCCATTAGGGCGCGATGGCTTATCATTGTCCCTTTGGGCGTACCTGTTGTGCCTGTCGTGAACATCACGTCGGCTGTGCCGTCGGCAGCTGTCGCCTTGCTGAGGCGTGCAGCGATTTCTGACATTGGGCCTTCGGGCAATGCTTTGTCCAGCGGGGCGGTCGTGGCTCCCGCTTCGTGGAGGGCGAGGTAGGTTATGAGGGTTTCGGCTGTCGGCGTGGCTCGGAAAGGGACGATGCGGCCGTGCTCGTTAGCGAAGTCCTTGGCCTTGACTGCTATGCATTGCGCAAGGTCGGCGTACGTCAGCTTGTCCGTGCCGCAAACAATGGCAAGTTTATTTGGCGTTGCTTCGGCGTGCCTTTTTATGTAGTCTTCTACCCTCATGCCTGGTGTGTTGAGAATCGCTATTTCTTTTTGCTCATCACGAGCTCCGCGAGACTCTTGACGGACTTGAAGTTTTTGGGTGTCACGTCGCTATAGTCGAGCGTCACTCCATATTTATCTCCGAGCATCATCATGATCTCTGCTATGCCGAGCGAGTCGAGTTCGCCAAAGAGGAATTCCGAGTCTGCATCTACGAGGGGCAACGCCTCCTCTATCATCTTTTTTATCTCTTGCTCCATTCGTTTCGGGATGTCTGTTTTGTAATCGCGAATGTAGGTAGCAATTGACAATTGGCAATTCCGAGTCGGTGAATTTTTATTGTGCTGACATAAGTGTGCCGAAAATAAATGAGCCCCGGAGAGGCTGGACATGTGCACTCTCGGGGCTCAGGAAATTGAAAGGAGTGTGTTTGGTGATAATTTCGTTGATTTGTCTATATGTGTTGACTGTTTGCTTTCTTGATGTCGGCAATGGAGACGTGCTCGTTGCGATACCTGGCGTTTGGGTTCTTTTCCGTGCCGTTGGGGAATACGCCTTCCTCTTGCTTGATGAATTGGATGGCTTTCTGCGGGCAGTTTTGGATGCATGCGAAGCAGAATTCGCAGTCGCCATTGACTTCCGTGCCGTGAGGCGTGAGGGAGTAATTGCCTCGCGGGCAAACATCTGTGCAGATTCCGCATTCGGTGCAGTCGTCGGAGACGGCAAAGAATTGGCTACTCTTCATGAGGAAGCCTACTTCGGGGTCGAGTTTTGTCCACTCCATGAATCCGGCGTGCTGCTGGCGTTGCTCTTCCGTCACTGGCTCATGCCAACGTTTCTGCTCCTTGAGGTCGGCTGTTATCTTTTCGAGATTTTCGGGGATGTGCTTGTCTATCTTCATCTGCTCCACCATGTCGAAGTTGGGCAACCAGTTGTCCACCATGATGAGGGTAGCGATGTAGTCGAAAGGCTTTCCGGACTTGGCCGTTATGTCGTCCCAAATCTCAACCGCGTTGCACTGACGGGCTCCATATGTCAATATTGCGAAACGATAGTCGGCATTGAGGGATGCCTTTTTTACGAACTCCCTGACCATATAAGGCGGCATGTGCCCGTAGATAGGGTAGACGATGCCTATTTCGTCGGCCTCGAAGTCATACCTGCCCTGGCGCACCATTTGCGGGATGCTTAGGAGCTCGGTGTTCTCGTCGGCCAGTTGGCGCGCAATGTAGAGGCAGTTGCCTGTGCCTGTGAAGTAGAGTATGATCCGTTTCTTGGGCTTTGCGCTGCTGCACGACGCAAGAAATGTTGAAGATGCGAGGAGGCTGCTGGCCAGGGTCGCGCCCATACATTTGAGTGCCGTGCGACGGCTCATTTTCATATCGTTGTCCATTCCCTTTGTGTTTTCGGTTTTTTGTTATGCAATATTAGTGAGTATGTGGCAGACGACGATTACATTATCACTGCAAAAAGTTTCAATTTTACGGATTTTGAGCGATGTGCGGATATGTGCGGTTTTGCGTTATTGCTCCGAATTGGGGCGTGAAATAATTCCTTTTTCTCTTTATTTGCAGATATTGCTTATCTTTGCCGACTTGAAGATAAAATAATTTTCGATGATTGATTTGTCCATTGTTGTGCCTTCCTTCAACGAGGAGGAGAGCCTCGGCGAGCTCACGGACTGGATTGCCCGCGTCATGAAAACAACCCCGTATTCCTACGAGGTAATCATAGTAGACGACGGCAGCACCGACGGCTCTTGGTCTGTCGTTGAGCGTCTTCACGAGGCGAGCCCCGTAATCCTCGGCATCCGCTTCCGCCGCAACTACGGCAAGAGCGCAGCACTGAGCGAAGGCTTTGCAGCCGCACGTGGCCGCGTTGTAATAACGATGGATGCCGATCTGCAGGACAGCCCCGACGAGATCCCGGCCCTCATGGATATGATTCTCAATCAGGGCTACGATATGGTGTCGGGTTGGAAAAAAGTACGCCACGACCCCCTCTCTAAGACTATCCCAAGCAAGATTTTCAACGGTGTGGTCCGCAAGATTTCGGGTATCAAACTCCACGACTTCAACTGCGGCCTCAAGGCTTATAAGTCCGATGTCGTCAAGACTATCGAGGTCTACGGCGAGATGCACCGCTACGTGCCCCTCCTCGCCAAAGAGGCTGGTTTCCCGCGCATCGGCGAGAAGGTGGTCCACCACTACGAACGCAAGTTCGGCCACTCCAAGTTCGGCATTGAGCGCACTATCAAGGGTTTCCTCGATCTGCTCTCTGTGACTTTTATGGGCAAGTTCGGTAAGCGCCCGATGCACCTCTTCGGCTCACTCGGTACTCTTATGTTCTTCCTTGGCTTTATAGCCGCTGCCGTGGTCGGCATAAAGAAACTGTGGTGCGTATATGTTGGTGTCTCCGCGCCCCTCGTCACGAGCAATCCCTATTTCTATCTCGCTCTGACCTTTATGATTTTGGGCACGCAGCTCTTCCTTACTGGCTTCACTGCCGAGCTGGTCACCCGCAATGCGCCCGACCGCAATAAGTACCTCATCGCCAAGCGCATCGAGGCAAAGGATGAGGCGTAATCTCGCCATCCCTACAGCAGCAACACTCATCTCTTGAGTTTAACATTGGAAACAAAAAAGAATTATAAGGAGGCTCTCAGCCATCGCGTCTTTGGCGTGGTGCGCGACATTGTCGAGACTACTGGTCAACCGGCTTTCGTGATTGGCGGTTTCGTGCGCGATTTGCTCCTCGGCATTCCTTCGCAAGATATTGATATCGTAGTGCAGGGTAGTGGCATCGACCTCGCACAGGCTGTCCATGAGCGTTTCCGCGGCTCGCACCTCTCGGTGTTTAAGAATTTCGGAACGGCGCAAGTCAAGATGGGGCAAGCCGAGGTTGAGTTCGTTGGCGCAAGGCGCGAAAGCTACCGCAGCGACTCCCGTAAGCCCATTGTCGAGGACGGCACGATCGATGACGACCAGAAACGTCGTGACTTTACCATCAACGCCCTCGCCCTCAGCCTCAATCCCGATACTTTTGGCGACCTCATAGACCCCTTTGGCGGCATTGAGGATCTCCAGAATGGCGTCATCCGCACGCCGCTCGACCCCGACATCACTTTCTCGGACGACCCTCTGCGTATGCTCCGCGGCATCCGTTTCGCAACCCGACTGCAGTTCACCATCGACGATGCGACTCTCGAAGGCATGAAGCGTATGGCTCCGCGCATCGAGATTATCTCGCAAGAGCGCATAACGGAGGAACTTATGAAGTCAATGGAGACGGCGGCTGCTCCATCCTTGGCTTGGAAACTGCTGGATAAGGTGGGGCTCCTGCAATACATTCTTCCTGAGCTTGCGGCCCTCAAGGGTGTCGAGAAGCGCGGTAAGTTCGCACATAAGGACGTTTTCTACCACACGATGCAGGTGCTCGATGGCGTGGCCGCCCAGTCCGATGACGTCTGGCTCCGCTGGGCTGCTCTTTTCCATGACATTGGCAAGCCACGTACAAAGCATTTCGAGGAGGGCATAGGTTGGACGTTCCGCAACCATAACTACGTGGGTGCCAAGATGCTCCCTAAGATTTTCACCCGTATGAAGCTGCCTCTTGGCGAGCCGCTCAAGTTTGTCGAGAAGATGGTGAACCTCCATATGCGTCCAATTATCTTGAGCGAGGATATCGTTACGGATTCAGCAGTCCGCCGTGTACTCTTCGAGGCAGGAGACGACGTCGAGAAACTTATGACTCTCTGCGAGTGCGACATCACCAGCCGAAACGAAGAGAAGGTGCAACGTTTCCTCCGCAATTTCAAGATTGTCCGCCGCAAGATGAAGGAGATTGAGGAGAAGGATCATATCCGCAATTTCCAACCGCCTATCTCGGGCGAGGAGATCATGCAGACCTTTGGCATCGGCCCGAGCCGCCCAGTAGGCGTAATCAAGGAGGCCATCAAGGAGGCTATCCTCGACGGCGTAATCCACAACGACTACGACGAGGCGCGCAATTTGATGCTTTCCGAGGCAGCGAAACTTGGTCTGCAACCCGTAGCTTAGCTCACTAGTCAAAAAACAAATTAATAAATTTCAGCCCCAAGGCTTTGCGATAAAGTCTTGGGGCTGAGCATTTGTATTGTCACGGCAAATTGTATAGTACTCAAAATTTCCTACCCGATCCTGAGGCGTCGCCAAACCCAATGCGGTATCATACGCCAAAAGGCAGTGACGGCTCGCCATTTCCAGTCAATCACGACTACTTCCTTTTTGCTGAGCAAAGCCCGTACAATGTCTTGCGCCACCGGCTCGACATCCATAAGCATAGGATACTGAGGTGAAGAGCCGAGGAGTGGCGTGCGTACAAATCCTGGTCGGATATCAGTAAATCGGATGTTAATGCCACGCATCTTTGCCTGCTGCGCGAGGGCCTCAATATATGTGTTTTGGAAAGCCTTGGTAGCTGAGTAGCTCGGTGCTGCGCCAAGTCCGCGAGTGCCGGCAATTGAGCTTATCGCAGCTATATGTCCACAGCCTTTTTCTGCAAAGTGGCGATATGCGACGCCAATCATGCGTGTCCACCCGAGCGCGTTGGTCAAGAC
>CAVILU010000085.1:0-8995 GCA_963643535.1 bacterium
ACCATGCGCATTCAAACCAAAGATTTAAATTAACGCATTTTATAAATTATGAGCGGCAAGAAGACTTTTTCGATGATCAAGCCCGGTGCGGTTCGCAACAAGCACATCGGTCACATTCTCTCTAAGATTGAAGAGGCAGGTTATACTATCGCGGCAATCAAGACCACACGTCTCACTCTCGACATGGCTGCCGAGTTCTATGCCGTCCATAAGGACCGCCCCTTCTATCAGGAGCTCATCGAGTTCATGTCCTCTGGCCCAATCGTGGCTATGGTCCTCCTCAAGGACAACGCCGTAGAGGACTTCCGTAAACTCATTGGCGCAACCGACCCTGCCGAGGCAGCCGAGGGCACCATCCGTCGCCTCTTCGCTACTAGCAAGAGCCACAATGCCATCCACGGCTCCGACAGCGATGAGAATGCTCAGCGTGAGTGCGCATTCTTCTTCAGCCGTCAGGAGTACCTCCGCAGCGACCTCGTCGGCATGGAGGACTAAACGTCTCCATATTGCGGTTCCCTCTTCATCGAGGTACATTATGATTGATTAGTTAAGGTAATTAGGGCGCGGTGCACGGGTGTTTTTCACTTGTGCACCGCACTTTTTTGTTCACGTCCATTACGTCACGTGGGGATATTCTCTTTCCGCTTTCTCCTTTCCGCTGCCTAATTGCGTTGTGCTCTTTCGCATTGCTCGATTTTTCATTACCTTTACACCGATTTTACCTTATTTATCTATAATCCAAAATGAACCAGACGGTAGGAGCAGTCTCTTTCTCAGACGACATGGCCGAGGACTTCGCACGGATTGTCCAGCAAAGCCAGAATATCATCCTCACGTGCCATACCAATGCCGACGGAGACGCTCTCGGCTCTACGCTCGGTTTCCGACAGGTGCTTATGAATATGGGCAAGACGGCCCACGTGGTGACTCCCGACCTCGCTCCGTCTACATACGCCTGGATCAAGGGTTTCAGGTCTCTTCATTCCTACGACCGCCAGACTGACGAATGCAACGCCCTGATCGACGCTGCCGACCTCATTGTCATGATGGACTACAACGACTTGTCGCGCATCAAGTCCCTCGGCGATAAGATTTCAACCCTCAGCACGCCCCGTCTGCTCATAGATCACCACCTCGACCCAAAGGTGGATGCCGATGTCAAAATCTCCCGTCCGCACTCTTCCGCCACTTGCCAGCTCATCTTCAAGCTCCTTCTGGCTGCCGGCTTCGGTGAGTACATCGACATCGATGCGGCCACAAATTTCTACTCCGGCATAATAACCGATACCGGTGCCCTCAGCTACAACTCCAGCGACCCCGAAGTCTATTACCTCGTAGCTGAGCTCATAAGCCGTGGCGTCGATAAGACTTTTGTCCACGACAAGATTTTCAACAATAAGACAGTCAAGATCCTTAAGCTCCAAGGCTTTGCTCTCGGCCGCAAGTTCCATCGCGTGGAGAAATACCCGCTCTCTGTGATGACTCTCACTGCCGAGGAACTTGAGCATTACAACTATAATACCGGCGACACCGAGGGCTTCGTAAACATTCCCCTTCAGGTGCGCGACATTATCTGCTCGTGCCTTATTCTCGATCGCCCCGACGGCGTCAAGATGTCATTCCGCAGTAAGGGCGATTTCCCTGTCAATGAGTACGCTGCCAAGTACTTCGGAGGTGGCGGTCATCTCAATGCGGCAGGTGGCTCGTTCAGTGGCACGGCAGATGAGGCCCAGAAGCTTTATTCTAAGTCAATCGTCGATTTCTATAAACGCTGGATGAAGCGTACTGCGGAGTAATGAGATCTCTTCTGACCAGTCATATAGCGAGTCTGCTCACATTCCTGTGTCCCATCTTGATGTTTGTCCTTCAAGGGTGCACCGGTTGCGGCAATTCGGACGATGAGGTTAAGTACCGCCCGACGCGCGAAGATTTCATCAAATACAATCGACGCCTTTTCTGGTGCGACTCGGTCTGTATCGCCAAATATTCCGATTCCCTCGGACTCAACGCGAAATCGTCTCCCACTAATCTTTGGCTGACGGTCCATTCGCAAGGCACTGGCGCACAAATCGCTAATGGAGACCACGTTACGCTGGATTATACCGTGTCAACTCTCCTCGGTGATACTCTCTATACCTCTGCTGCGGATGGCAAAATAAATCTCGTAGTCGGCAAGGCTAATGTGTGTATAGGTCTCGATGAGGCTCTTCTCAGTCTTAACCACGGTGGTTCCGTGGCCACTGTGATTGTAATCCCGGAGAAGGGGTTCGGCTTCCGTGGAGACGATAAGAAAATTCACGGCCGTGTCATTCTCAGATATGATATAAATGTGCTCAACTAAATGAAAATCAAGGTTTTCCTGCCTATCTTCGTACTCCTCCTCTCTGCTTGTGGCGATGACTCCTCGAAGTACAGCGCAAGCGGAATAGGCACTGTTGAGCTCAATGATTCTGTTTTCGCCATCCATTATTATTCCAGCACTTTCTTAATCACGGACGGCACTCCTCCTGGTGCTCTCCGCGACTCCAGCCGTGTCTATTTCTACGGTTCGGGCTCTCTCGAGAACGAGACGGAGGATGGTGCTATTTATAACTTCTCCCTAAACTCTATCTCTTCAGACATTACCCAGCCGATTTTTATGCTCGACAGCGCAGCCCAAGCGTCATCCGATACCATGCGTATCTCTTCAAGTGCCGAGGGCTTCTTTGCTCAGAACGTGCATATTACACGAGATTGGCGACGCAACGATTTCCTCGATGCCACAGGCATTTACCCTGGCTCGAATGATGGGGTGGGGGACACTTTCGGCTTCTTTGCCGACACGGCGACTCTCGGTACGGACACTATCAGGATGTGGCTCCGCCTCTGCCGACAGAATACCGATACGCTCCAGATGATAACCCGCCACATTAGTACGCCCGTCAATTGCCTCCGCGACTCAACTCGCGAGCGCATCGTGGTAAACCTTAAGCGCATCGACGCGTATGGCGATACGGTAAACACAAACCTCGTTTACAGCTACGTGAACTGGATTGAGTAAAAACCGACAGCAAAACAAATAAGCAACAATATTCAACAAACGAAATATAATTACGACATACAAATATGAATATCGCAAAGAATACATTCGTCTCCCTCACCTACGAACTCCACACCGATGGCCATGATGGCCCGATGGTCGAGCAGTGCGACGTCACTCGCCCTCTCGGCTTCGTCTTTGGCGCTGGACGAATGTTGCCCGCCTTCGAGAAGGGTATCGAGAATCTCACCGAGGGTGACACTTTCAAGTTTGAGCTCACTCCCGACGAGGCGTACGGCCCCCGTTTCCCCGAGGCTATTGTTGATGTTCCTAAGAATGTCTTTGTTGGTCCCGATGGCCGCCTCCGCGAAGAGCTCCTTCAGCTTGGCTCGCGTGTGCCTATGCTCGACGATGAGGGCCGCCGCGTGATTGGTATCGTGCTCAGCGTCTCCGATGATGCTGTCAAGCTCGATTTCAACAATCCCCTTGCTGGCGAGACTCTTTTCTTTGCTGGTAAAATTATCGAGGTCCGCGATGCTACTGTCGATGAACTTCTCGATAATGGTCATCACGGTTGTGGCGGTGGCTGCCACGGCGGTTGTGGTGGCGGATGCCATAGTGGCGAGGGCGATGGCGGCTGCGGTGGCGGTTGCCATGGCGACGGCGGCTGCGGATCTTGTGGCGACGACGACGACGACGATGAGTCTGGCTGTGGTGGTTGCGGTTGCGGCCGTTAGTTCTTTCTCTTCCCTTTAACTATCTGTTGCGAGATGAATTCTTTCGGTAATCTTTTTAAGCTCACTACTTTCGGCGAGTCGCATGGCTTGGCCGTGGGTGGCGTTGTGGATGGAATGCCCTCTGGTATCGAGATCGACGAGGCTTATATTCAGTCCGAACTCGACCGCCGCCGTCCTGGTCAGTCGAGCATCACAACTCCGCGAGATGAGAAGGACCGCGTCAAGATTCTCAGTGGCGTTTTTCGTGGTCAATCCACTGGCACGCCCATCGGTTTCCTTGTAGAGAATACTAACCAGCATTCGCAAGACTACGAGAATATTGCCGACACATTCCGCCCTTCTCATGCCGACTATACATATTACTCGAAATATGGTGTCCGCGACTATCGTGGTGGCGGGCGCAGTTCGGCTCGTGAGACTATCTCGCGTGTTGTGGGTGGCGCCCTCGCAAAACTTGTCCTCAAGCAGGAGGGGGTGTCGATTACTGCATACACGAGCCAAGTCGGCGACGTGGTTCTCGATAAGCCGTACACGGATGTCGATTTCTCTGAAATTGAGAAGAATATCGTGCGCTGCCCCGATCCCGAGACCGCACAAAAGATGATTGACCTCATCACGAAAGTCAAGAGCGAGAAGGATTCCGTAGGTGGTGTCATAACGTGCGTCATCAAGGGTGCCCCCGTCGGTCTCGGTGAGCCATGCTTTGATAAACTTCAGGCTCTCCTGGCCCATGCGATGCTCTCCATCGGAGCTGTCAAAGGTTTTGAGTATGGCTCGGGCTTCGCTGGCGCATCGTCTCGCGGCTCTCTCCATAACGATACTTTCTATATGGATGGCGACCGTGTCCGCACTCGTTCCAACAACAGTGGCGGCATCCAGGGCGGCATCTCAAATGGCGAGGATATCTATTTCCGTGTGGCCTTCAAGCCTACGGCCACCATCCTTATGGAGCAGCCTACCGTAAACTCTCTCCATGAGGAGGTTATGACCACCGTCAAGGGCCGCCATGACCCTTGTGTAGTCCCTCGCGCTGTGCCTATTGTCGAGGCTATGGCGGCTCTTGTAATGGCCGATTCTCTGCTCATTGAGAAGACTTGGCGGAAATAAGAGTCCCATCCCTCCTTTGAAAGCATATTCATAAAGTTCGTTTCGTTTATTCCCCATCCCGATGCAAGATAAATTTCGTAAGCTTTGGCGGACATACTACAAGGCCACTTACCGTATTTGCGCCTTCGTTATCTGCACCATTGTCATGGTTCTGTCTTTCCCGGGAGGCGGACGTTTCAACTATGAGTATGAGATAGGCCGTCCGTGGCGTTATGAGGATGTCGTGGCCCCATACGATTTTCCTATCCTTAAGCCTGAGGCGCAACTTATGGCGGAGCGGGATAGTGCAACCAAAGTGGTGCTCCCGTACTACGTCATAGACTCTATACAGGATATCTCAATCCGTGTGGGTGTCCACACAATGCTTACGCGCAATGCCAATCGCATCGAGGTGAGCACACCGGTAGGTGTGTCGCCCGACACGCTCTCTGCTATGCTCGAGAGCTCACTTGCGGGCAACATTGCGGCTGTTTGCCAAGCCGGCATTATTGATGTATCCGATGAGAATTATTCCCACAAAGGACGTCTGATGCTTATCAGTGCCAACGTGGCGGAGGACTTCCTTTTCGAGGATCTTTATACCCCGCGCTCGGCATACTCCACTGTGGTGGAACATACCGTGGACGATCTTTGGCGTTTTTACGGATTCGACGCTAAGCGTATGAGGAAACTCATTGAGCAAATGCCAGTGGCGCAAATCCTTGAGCCTAACGTCCATTACGACGAGGAGAAGACTAATGTGGCCAAGGCGCAACGCCGAGACAATGTGGCCATCTACTCAGGCAAGGTCATGGGCGGTCAGCTTATTGTCCGTGCCGGCGACATTGTGAGGTCCGACGAGGCGCAGTTGCTAGCGTCGCTCAAGTATGCCATGGAGGGTAGCAACATCCTCAATGAGCATAGTCTGCCAATCTTCCTTGGTAAGTCTATGATGGTGGGCGGCCTTATGTTCTCGCTCTTCCTTTTCCTCTATTATTTCCGCAAAGATTATTTCCGTCAGCTGCATTATATCAATCTTATCTTGTTGCTGATGACCTTCCTGGTCTGCATCACGGGCATCCTCTCGGGCTTCGGATATAATGTGTCGTATATAATCCCCTATGCCGTATTGCCAATTATGTTGCGCATCTTCACAGATTCGCGTTTGGCTATGTACGTCAATATCGTTGCGGTTTTCATCATCTCCTTCTTTGCGTTCAACAGCCAGCTGTTTATTTTCCTTCATATCCCGGCTGCGCTAGTGGCGTGCATCTCACTCTATCAGCTCAACAAACGTATCCAGATTTTCCGTACGACGGTCTACATCTTCCTTTTCTACCTTGTGATGTATTCCGGCTACTCTTTCTGGCAGAGTGCGGAGTTTACGCTCAATCTCGAAACTCTTATACAGTTCGGTATCAGCAGCGTCCTGCTCTTGCTTACTTACCCGCTTATATATATTGTGGAGAAGGTCTTTGGCTTTGTCTCAGACGTGTCGCTGCTTGAACTGACGGATGGCAATAACGAGTTGCTGCGTCAGCTTTCAGACAAGGCTCCTGGTACTTTCCAACACTCTATGCAGGTGGCTAACCTTGCACAGGAAGTGGCATATAAGATTGGTGGTAATGCCTTGCTCGTCCGTGCCGGTGCCCTCTATCATGATATTGGCAAGATTGTAAACCCGATGTTCTTTACCGAAAATCAAGCGGGTGGTGTCAATCCTCACGATAATCTCTCGCCGGAGCAAAGTGCCCAAGTGATTATCCGTCACGTCACCGATGGCGTAAAAATGGCAAAGAAGTACCGCATCCCCGCCCAAATCCGAGATATCATAGCGTCGCACCACGGACGAACAATGGCTCGCTACTTCTACGTCAAGTGGTGCAATGAGCATCCCGACGAGACTCCGGACCTCTCCGTCTTTACCTATCCCGGCCCCCGACCTCACACCAAGGAGGAGGCTATCATAATGATCTGCGATGCCGTGGAGGCCGCATCCAAGAGTCTCTCCAAGCATGACGATGAGAGCGTCTCCAACATTGTGGACAAGGTTATCGATATTCAGGTGGCGTCCAACCAATTCTCCCATTCTCCAATCACGTTCCTCGACATTGCCGAGACCAAGGAGGTTCTCAAGGAGAAATTACGAAACATCTACCACGTTCGCATCCAATATCCCGACGAGGTGAAAAAGGCGTAGCTCTCGCCAATTAAAACAATACAACGAGCCCCGATTGAATGGTTTTTCTTCAATCGGGGCTTGTTTTTTACATCTTCTTTGGCATATCCAAGCTCTCTTGAGCCTCGTTGTAGCCTGTTGCACAGATACTCTCTGTCTCTTTTGATTCTCCTTCAGTCTTGTCTTCTTCCGACACGTTCTCCGTCTTTTGCAAACTGTGAAGTCTCAGCAATATAACCTCGCTTGGAGCAAAGAGGCGGACTGCCCGTCTAGATGTGCCTATGCCTGTAGACGTTATCACTGCCTGCCCTGCGGAGTTTTTATTGTGTCCCTTAAGAAACCGTTGCCCGTAATGCGAGGCCGTGATCGGTGCCCAAGCTCCGAAGAGCGTGACTTGTCCGCCGTGTGTATGGCCTGCCAATGTGATGTCCGCGTTCGTGATGTCTTGATCCTCAGCATAGTCCGGTGTGTGCGTGAGTAGAATTACGAAGTCCGAACATGGCTGCTTGAGTGTGGGCGAGGTGTGCGATTCTTTTGGTTGGAATGTGTTGCGCACTCCCGCAACTGTTATGTGGCTATGCCCTTTCTTGATTTGCGTCGCCGTGTCCTCTACTAATGTTATGCCGTACTCTTTCATCAGGCTGACAATCACATCGGTGCAACGTTCGAGGTCGTTGTTTCCGAGTACTGCATATGCTCCGTCTTTCGGCGAGCACTCCATGATTGTCTTGAAGAGTGGCTCTACATGCTCACAGTCTTCTTGATAATCACCGCCAAGGAGTATGGCGTCGGGGTGCAATTCTTTTAGCACGGTGCCGAGGCTCGCTAATGTCTCATCGGTGAAGAGGCTGGGGTAGTGCATATCGGTAACGAACGCCATCCTGTACCCGTCGAATGTCGCGGGTATCTCTTGGCTCGTGATGTCGTATGTCCTGATGCGTTTTATCCCAGGGTGCTTGGCCTCGGTGCGTGTGCGACCGCGCTCAATGCGCATGCCTTCGCTGATGGTTGCCGTGTCACTCCGTTGCGCCCATACGCTTGCCGTTGCGGTCAATGCTGCGGCAATTGTTAATATCCTTTTTCCGCGCATATCTTTATCTCTCTTGTTGTGTCTCTATTGCCGTTTTGGGGCGGTTGCCATCACATAGCTATGACGCCAGAGCAAGCCACTTCGTCGCCATCATAAAGAGCGGCAAATTGACCGGGAGTGATCCCTCGTTGCGACTCGTCGAATATAATGTACATGCCATTCGCTGTCATCACGGCTCGTGCATCTTGCAATGGCTGTCTATATCTTATCCTGCATTTATATCTGCGGATTTCGCCCTCTGCCATTTCGCACTCAGGGCGAAGCCAATGTATCTCTTCCTTGTTTATCTTCAATACTTTGCGATGAAGTCCAGGATGGCTGTCGCCCATGCCTACGAACACCTGGTTGTGCTCGATGTTGGAACCTATCACGAAGAGAGGCTCGGGGAAACCTCCAATAAATAGTCCCTTGCGTTGCCCGATAGTGTAGAATTGTGCGCCTTGGTGAGTGCCAACTTTGCGTCCATATTTGGGGTGCAACGCGTATGGCTGAGCGAGGACTTCGAGGGCGTCTGTGTCTGGCTTCTCGGCATCGGCGGGCGACCAGTCTCGCACGAATATTTCGGCTTGCGGATCTAAGAGGAATACCTTGCCCTCTTGCGCTTTTAGCTTTTGCTGGAGGAAGACTGGCAAGTCTACTTTGCCCACAAAGCAGATGCCCTGCGAGTCTTTCTTATGAGCTGTTACGAGGTTTAGTTCGGTGGCTATGCGTCGCACTTCGGGCTTAAGCATGTCACCAATGGGGAACATTGCCGCAGCGAGCTGGGCCTGATTGAGTTGGCACAAGAAATAGCTCTGGTCCTTATTGGGATCCGAGCCGGCCAAGAGACTGTATGATATTCTGCCGTCGGGTAAAACATGCTCAGCCTTACGGCAATAGTGACC
>CAVILU010000086.1:0-3859 GCA_963643535.1 bacterium
TGCAAGGACAACCTTGACAATTGACAATTGACAAATAACAATTGACAATTACTGGGCAATTGACAAATAACAATTAACAATTACAGGGAACCCCTTCCAATTGACAAATAACAATTAACAATTACCGGCCCCCCGCGGCGGGTGACATAAACTGTGCACTGTGAACTGTGCACTGTGAACTGAAAATAGCAAGCCCTCCCTGCAAGTCCAACAAAGAAATCAGTTAATATTTGAGAGGAGAGCAGCCTACGGCCTTGCGGAAATATCGGCCGAAAAAAGAGGGACTTGCGAAATGAAGGAGGTCCGAGATTTGCTTTACGGAATATTGGCCCGATCGGAGGAGTGCCTTGGCCTCGAGTATTACGTAGTCGCAAATAAGGTCGGTGGGGCGGCGGCCAGAATAATCCTTTACGACCTTGCCGAGATATTTGGGCGTTATGCACATCTCACTAGCGTAGTATGCGAGTTCGCGTTGAGTGCGGAAGTCGCGGCGGACGAGGTCCATAAACATTAGGTAGAGTTGCTCTGTCCGACTGGAGGGAGTACGGTTGACATCGATAACCTCAAGAAGCATACTTGCCATTGTTAAATAGGTTCCCTTGACGGCAAAATCCTTCATTTTCATATCCTTTTGACTTAGCCAGAAACACATTTGGTGATATTGCTCGACGAAGAGACACGCAAATTCACCCGCCAGAGTTGCAACCATCGGGCCTAGGATGAGCAGGTTGAGGAAGATCTTGTTCACTTCCATATCCGAGAAAACGGCTTCCATACCCTCTGTCAAACAAACGCAGATTAGCTTGCAACACTTAGAGAAATGCAGGCTTTCGACAATCGTATCCTGAATAGCGACAAAAACTCCACCCGGCCCGAGAATAAAGTCTCGCAAATTTGTCCGTATCCTGATTTCGCCCTCGACACAGCAAATGACAATAGAAAAACGCAGAAATACCGGCTTATTGGAGAAGCTATATTGATCAAGGTCACCTTCGTCGGCTGCACAACCAAGATTATCATAGAGGAGCATAGAGTCCTTATATGACATTTTAGACATGCCTTGCGGCATCATCGAGATGAATACATCCTGTATTTGTTGAGCCATACTGTATGCTGGGGTTTAGATAATGCCAAATTAGCATTTTGTGACTAAAAAAATATACCACACGGCACATTAAGAGCCCATAAAGCGAAAAATAGTACATCCTACACCCGATTTGAATAATGCTCTTGCGCTCGAAGCGGAATAATTTTGCCAGTAAGAAAAGACAAAAACAAGATGATAAAAAAGTTGGGTTTAGCAGTGCCACTGTCGCTCTTGATTGTGGCATGCGGAGGCGACGAGCAAGAGCATCAGCCGCTCCACAGCGTCATGACGGTCCACGCCACAGGGGCGGAGACACAAGAAGTCAAAAGCTTCTCCGGCATAGTCAAGGAGAAAGCGTCAATAAGCCTTGGGTTTAAGACTGCGGGGCAGATTGAGCACATCTACGTAAAGGAGGGCGACTACGTCCGCGAAGGTCAGCTCTTGGCAAAATTGGATAGCAAGGACTACCAACTTGGGGTAGACGCCGCCGAAGCACAATATCAGCAACTCAAGGATGAGGTGGAGAGGATGCGCAAACTCCTTGAGACAAAAAGCATTACAGGCAACGACTTCGAGAAAGCCGAGGCGGGCCTGAAACAATGCGAGGTGAACCTGAAGAACAACCGCAACAAGGTGGAGTACACCAGTCTCTACGCACCCGCCAACGGCCACATAGAGAGCGTCAACTTCGAGAAGGCGGAAATGGTGAATGCAGGGACACCCGTGTTCTCCATCCTCACGCAAGGGGACATGAAAGTAGAAGTTAACGTGCCATTGCTGATATACCAGAGTCGCAACGAGATAGAGAGCGTAAGCTGCACGGCAAACGGCACAGAGATACCTGTAAAGTTGCTGAGCATCACGCCTAAAGCCGACGCATCGCAACTCTATAAGGCCTTGCTGCTTATGAATGGAGAGCCCGCAGGAGTGTCGGCAGGTATGAGCGTAGGCGTGCGTTTCAACTTGAATAAAGGCGAGGAGAGCAGCGACCTCACATTGCCCGAGAGCGCGGTCTTCCAGCAAGAGGGCAAAGAGTGTGTCTGGGTAGTGGCGGCAGACTCCACGGTACAGAAAACGGAAGTCGGCATTGGCGGCATAGACGCTGACGGCAAATGGATTATAACGTCGGGCATAAGCACGGAAGACGAGATTGTAAGGGCTGGAGTCCATGCACTCATTAACGGGGAGAAAGTCAAGGTATTGCCCGCGCAGTGCAAAACAAATATTGGAGGTTTACTATGACAATAGCGGAATCGATAACCAGATTCTTCATGAAGAGGCCCACCCTCTTCTGGAGCATCATTGCTGGAATCGTCATTGCCGGAATTCTCTCCTTCGGCATGATGGCGAAGCTTGAGGACCCCGCCGTAAGTGCCAAGCAAGCGCAAGTGGTGGCCGTATACAATGGCGCCACGGCACACGAGGTGGAGCTCAAGGTGGCCAAAGTCCTTGAGGATCATTTGCGTACGTTACCCGACGTGCGGGAGATCCGCACGACGTGCCAGGAGGGTATGGCAATGATAACCGTAGAGTTCGAGATGACGGTGCTCAACAAGGACTTGGAGCAGCACTTCGATCTCTTGCGCCGCAAGATGAACGACGTCAAGGTCTACCTGCCAGATGGGTGTATGGACCCGATGGTCATAGACGACATGATGGATGTATACGGCCTATTCTACGCTCTTAAGTTCGACGGGTACACATATCCCGAGGCTGAGAAATACGCAGAGTATATCCGCAACGGGCTGCTGACGGTGGACGGAGTGAAGCGCATTAACATCGAGGGCAGCAGGACGGAGCAGATTGAAATAGTCCTCAACAAGGAGATCGTGAGCCGCAACGGCATCATCCCGACTCAGATAATGATGCAGATGAATAGCCACGGCAAAGTCTCGAATAGCGGCAAATATGAGACAGACGGAGACCGCATCCAAATGCGTGTAAGCGACGGCATCCGCAACGAGGACGACATCCGCGACATGCTAATCAAGACAAGTAGCGGCAAGACTGTTCGACTCGGCGACATAGCCGAAGTCCGACGCACGTACCAGGAGCCTCAGACTCGCGGCTTCTTCGTAGGCCAGGAGCCCGCCCTCGCGATATGCATAGCATTGCAAGATAACGTCATAGTGCCCGACGTGGGTAAGGCTGTAGATGCGAAACTGGCCGAGATTATGAAGCAAGTGCCGGCAGGCTTCTCGACGGAGAAAATCTTCTTCCAGCCAGACAAGGTAGATAGCGCAATCAGCGCATTCATTGTCAACCTTATCGAGTCCGTCATCATCGTCATCGTTGTGCTCATCTTCACTATGGGATTCCGCAGCGGTGCTATTATTGGCGTTGGCTTGGCTCTGACAATTTGCGTTTCGTTCCCAATCCTTTTGGCTATGGGCTCTACGCTGCAGCGCATCTCGTTGGGCGCGTTTATCATTGCCATGGGCATGTTGGTGGACAACTCCATTGTAATCATGGACGGCATCCTCGTGGACAAGCAGAAGGGTTTTGGCCCGAACAAATACCTTTTCCGCACGGGCAACAACACCGCCATGCCATTGCTCGGCGCGACTATCATAGCCATCAGCACGTTCTTGTGTTCCTACCTCTCGCCCGACTCGGCAGGTGAGTATTGCCGCGACCTCTTCCTTGTGCTTTGCGTGAGCCTCTTCATGAGTTGGGTTTTGGCTATTGTGCAGGTGCCGATTTGCGCAAAGTCGTGGCTCTCGCCGCGTGTCGACACGAGTAAGAAGCCAAAGAGCAGCGACTTGGGCCAGT
>CAVILU010000086.1:3869-8959 GCA_963643535.1 bacterium
GCCATACATCGCGCCGTGCGTCGGGCGCTTGTGTTCCTCATTGGTTGGAAGAAGACATCGGTTGTTGTGGCCGTGCTTATCCTTGTCGTTTGCTCAATGGGCTTTGGCAAGATCAAGAATCTCTTCTTCCCGGACTTCGACTACAGTCAGTTCATTATTGAGTATCAACTGCCACCACAGGCAGGCCCCGACAGACTCAAGGCCGATTTGCTAGCCATATCCGCGGAGCTCGATAAGAATGAGAAAGTGGACCGTGTGGCAATGAGCATGAGTTCTGCCCCAGCGCACTATTGCCTTGTGCGTCCGATGACCTCGGGAGGCGACAGCTATGGCGAGCTTATTGTCGACTGCAAGGACTTCGACACGGTAAACGAAGTAATATCCGAAGTCAAGAACAGCTTTCGCGAGGAGCACCCCGACGCATATATCCGATTTAGGAAATACAACTTCTCGATTTCCACAAGCCACACCGTAGAGGCCCAGTTCCGAGGTCCAGACCCCGCCGTGCTCCGCAACCTTGCCGAGCAGGCCGAGGAGATCATGCGCCGCAGCCCATATATCGACAAATATTCAGTCGAGAACAGTTGGCAACCGCGCAGCAAATCTCTCGTGGCCGAATTCTCGCAGCAAAATGCATTGCGCTCCGGCATCAGCCGCGGTAACGTATCCGACGCCCTTCTTGCCGCCACGGACGGACTGCCCGTAGGCCGAATAAACGACGGCGACAAGATGCTCGTGGTCAATATGCTCATCCGCAACGAGGACGGCACGAAGGTCACGGACCTCAACGACATTCCCGTTTGGACAATGGCCAACTTCAGCATCAACGGCGACGACATCAGCGGCCTTATGACAGGGGCTAAGAGCGCCGACGACATACAGGACAATATGTTCCGTAGCGTGCCACTGAACTCCGTTGCCGACGAGATTAAGCCCGATTGGGAAGAGACTGTGATCTACAGGGTGGACGGCGAGCGAGCCATCGAGGCTGAGTGCGACCCTAACACCGACCTCTACGAGGGCACTGCTGCGAAGGCCTTGCAGAGCATCCAGGAGGATATCGAGAATATCGAGTTGCCCGACGGATATAAACTCGTATGGCAGGGTGAGGGCAAGACATCGAGTGAGTCATCCCGCCTCATACTTAAGTATATGCCACTCACCATGTTCCTCATAATAGGCATATTGTTGTTGCTCTTCAACAAATGGAGGAGCGTGTTACTGATCCTTTGTTGCCTGCCGTTCAGCATTTGCGGCATTGTACCGGCGCTTCTCGCATTCCGTCAGCCATTTACATTTATGGCAATCATCGGACTCATGGGACTCATAGGTATGATGGTCAAGAATGGTATTGTACTCGTTGACGAGATTAACCGCCTGCTCACCGAGGAGAAACAGACGCCATATGATGCCGTGGTCAACGCCACCGTGAGCCGCGTGCGCCCTGTATCTATGGCCGCGCTTACGACCATTCTGGGTATGGCGCCACTGCTTGGCGACCCGATGTATGGATCTATGGCAATATGCATTATGTCCGGTCTCACAGCTGGCACTGTCATCACCTTACTCCTCTTGCCGGTACTCTATACCCTCTTCTACCGAGTCCGGAAGAACAACTAAAGAAGCACAGTAATGAAAAAACATATTATGACAGCGGTCACGCTATTGCTTATGGCAGGAGTGGCCGCCACGTCGCAGGAAGTTGTAACACTGGGCCTTGCCGAATGCCGCGAGATGGCACTAAAAAGTAGTGAGGAGATGCAGCAGCAGAGCAACAACCTCTCGTCCGCCGAACTCGACAAGAAGATTGCCAAGGGGAGCTACTTGCCCCAAATTGACGCGATGGCGATGGTCTTCTTCATGAAGGACTACGACATGATGGGCTACAAACTGCTGATGCGAGGCACGTGGGATGCCGGCATCACGCTGACGCAACCCATCTACGTAGGCGGCAAAATCCGCAATGGCAACAAACTAGCAAAGATTGGCTACGAGGCAGCCGAGCAACAGATGAAGCTCAAGAGCGACGAGGTGGTGGCAAGCGTAGACAATGCGTATTACACGCTCTTGGCTGTCCGCGAAAAAGTAAAGATGCTGGAGGCCTACGAGCGTCAGATGACGGCCCTCTACGACCAAGTAAACGCTAGTGTAGCGGCCGACCTCGCCACACAATCGGCTCTACTGAGGGTCAGCTCAAAAAAGAGCGAGATAACCTATCAACTCGAGAAGGCCCGCAATGGAGAGAAACTCTGCCAAATGTCTCTCTGCAGCGCAATAGGCATCGACCTCGGCAGCTCTATCGAGCTCAAGGACAGCACGTTGACGATAACGGCCCCCGCCACCCTGGACGAGGATATCTCAGCCCGCCCGGAAGTGGCACTCCTAAGCAAGCAAGTCGAGGTTGCGGAAAAACAAGTGAGCGTCCAAAAGGCCGACCACCTGCCGCAAGTGGCACTAATGGCAGGCTTCAGCCACTTCGACAACCTCAAGTTCAAGGGCACGACAGTCCTCGACGACGGCTCGACATACGAGTTTGAGCAGACTTCCAAGACGAACACGCCCTTCGCGGCCGTGACGGTCAGCATACCCATCTTCCACGGAGGCAACGACGCGCGCAAAGTGAAGCAGTCGAAGCTCAAGGCCGAGAATGCCAAACTCGACCTCAAGAGAAACACGCGACTCATGAGCATAGAGGCTCGCCAAGCCGTGCTCAACCTCACGTCGGGCTACGAAATGGTGGAGGTGGCGACTCTCGGGTTGAGCGACTCGGAGGAGAACTTGCGAATCATGCAGAACAAGTTCGACAACGACATGGCCACTATGACCGACCTGCTCGACGCATTTAGCCAATGGCAACAAGCGCAGAGCAACTTGATTGAGGCTCAGACACAGTATAAGATATACGAGACTGAATATCTGAGGGTCACAGGTAAGTTGTAGAAAATCTTAGGAAAATAGAGAGAGCCCCCGGTTTCCAATCCAAAGGAAACCGGGGGCTCTCCGTTTTTTATCAGAGACTGGTTGTTAAATCAGTCAGTCGCTAACTTTTTAGTCTATGGATGCGTACATCGACTCGCGCTTAGCGTGGATGGACTCGTCCTGCATATAGTCCTCGAAATCCATGTACTTGTCGATAGTGCCATTGGGGGTGATCTCGATGACGCGGTTGCAGACGGAGCGGATGAACTCGTGGTCGTGGCTGGTCATGAGGATGTTGCCGGGGTAGGACTTCATGTTGTTGTTGAAGGCCTGGATGGACTCCATGTCGAGGTGGTTGGTCGGGTGGTCGAGCATCACGACATTGGGGTTGGCGAGCATCATCTTGCTGATCATGCAACGCATCTTCTCACCGCCGGAGAGGACGTTGCAAGTCTTCTTGATGTCCTCGCTGCCGAAGAGCATCTTGCCGAGATACTGGCGGAGGAAGAAGTCCTCGGTATTGGGTGAGAACTGGGCGAGCCAGTTGGTGAGGTCGAGTTTCTGGGTGAAGAACTCAGTGTTATCGAGGGGGAGGTAGGCCATAGAGATGGTCGTGCCCCAAGAGAAAGTGCCAGAAGTGGGCTTAATCTCGCCATTGAGGATGCGGAAGAGAGCCGTGGTGGCGCGGACGTCGTGCGAGAGGAGGCAAATCTTGTCGTTGCGCTCGACGTTGAACGAGATGTCGGCGAAGAGCTTGGTGCCGTCCTCCATGACGTAGGAGAGGTCGCGGACCTCAAGGACCTTGTCGCCTGCCTGACGCTCGGGGGTGAAGATGATGCCAGGGTAGCGACGGGTTGAGGGGGCAATCTCCTCAACATTGATCTTCTCGAGCATCTTCTTGCGGCTGGTGGTCTGGCGGCTCTTGGCCACGTTGGCAGAGAAGCGGGAGATGAACTCCATAAGTTCCTTGCGTTTCTCCTCGGCCTTCTTGTTCTGCATAGCCTGCTGACGGAGTGCGAGCTGCGAGCTCTCGTACCAGAAAGTGTAGTTGCCGGAGAACATACGGATCTTGCCGTAGTCGATGTCGACGATGTCGGTGCAGACGTTGTCGAGGAAGTGGCGGTCGTGGCTGACCACGATGACGGTGTTGGGGAAGTTGGCGAGGTAATCCTCGAGCCAGAGGACGGTGTCGAGGTCGAGGTCGTTGGTAGGCTCGTCGAGGAGGAGGTTGTCGGGGTTGCCGAAGAGAGCCTGTGCGAGGAGGACCTTCACCTTCTGCTTACCGCTGAGGTCCTTCATCATCATATAATGGAGGTCCTCTTTGATTCCGAGTCCGCTGAGGAGGTTGGCGGCATCGCTCTCGGCGGTCCAGCCACCCATCTCGCCAAACTCCTCTTCGAGTTTAGCTACCTCCGCGCCGTCCTCGTCGTTGAAGTCGGGCTTAGAGTAGAGCTCGTTTTTGCGCTGCATATTCTCCCACAGCTTCTTGTGGCCGATGAGGACTGTATCCAGCACGGTATGGTCGTCAAAAGCGAAGTGATCCTGAACGAGGACCGAGAGGCGTTCGCCGGGAGCCATCTCGACGTAACCCTTGGTAGAGTCGAGCTGACCGGAAAGGATCTTGAGGAACGTCGACTTGCCGGCACCGTTTGCGCCAATTACGCCGTAGCAGTTGCCGGGCGAGAACTTGAGGTTGACATCCTCGAAGAGAGGCTTCTTGTTGAACTGAATCGCGAGATCGGTTACTGTAATCATTTAGCTCTTGGTATTGTCTTTTATTGTCTTACAAATCAGCGCGAAGATACTAAAACAAAATGAGATAAGAAAACACACAAAAATTAAAGCCCCGTACGCTTTATTGCGCCAGGGCTTTAATCAACAATAGACAACAACAGATGAAAACTCTCGTCATCACGACGGGAAATAAATATCTTGGACCAACTGGAGCGATCTCTTTCGTAAGCTCCGTGGTGCTTATTTCTCTTTGTTTGACAATGCAATATTAGTCATTCTTTAACATATACGCAAGTATTTTCTTAATTTTCTTTAAGAATTACAAGAGAATAAAAATCCCGATTATTTACAAACGTTGAAAATCAACGATTTGCGAATAATCAGGATTTCAAGAATTTTAAGCAGGTTTAACCGTGTCGTTTCATATTTTGTTACAC
>CAVILU010000087.1:0-3145 GCA_963643535.1 bacterium
ATATAGACCTTCCATGTCGGGAGGGGGAGGTAGTCGACTCCATCGGGATGCGTAATGGCGGGAGTCGGCTTACTGTAGTCATAACCAATGACACGCTCGACAAAGCGTCCGTAGAAGAAATAGCCCAAGACGAGGGCCGCAAATGCGATTATGAAAGTAATCATTTCAGAAAGCAAATATTTGTAAATGCAAATATAAAAAAATTCGCTTGCAGATATACGGATAAAACAGGCTCACTATTTATCGCAGGTGGCGCAAAAGCGTAATAAGATTGAAAACCAATGGGAATATTTGCATAATTATGCGTACTTTTGGAAAGATTGCCGAGCAGGCCACAATAACACGACATCCGATGGAAAGAACATTTTTAACACATTTTGCCATATTTGTAGCTATACTTATCTCAGCTATAGCCTACCCCACCACAACCAATGCCCAGCGAACTACAGGAAAAGAGGCCGCCGCGCTGAAGCAAATTGGCGACGCCATAGGCAAAGACCTTGTATCCTTCACCGAAGCTGCCAAAGTCGCAGGATTCTCGCAGAGCAAGAAACAGAATGAAGACGGACTGACAACAATGCTCATGAGTGGCCGAATTTGCGACCAACGGCGTTGTAAACTACTGACAGCCGTAAGCACGGAGGGCGACATAAATGTGCATCACGCTGGGATCTTCCTGCAAAAGCGTGATAAATGGAGCGAATTGACCGAGGACTACAGCAACGTCCGCACACTACTTACCGAAGTCTATGGCAATGCTAAGGAGAGTGCGGAGACATTTATCGGGGCTGAACCAACAGACGACGCGGGACGAATGGAGGCCCTAAAATCAGACAAGACTGACTTCACTACAAAATTTGAGAGCGGCAACTTGACTATCATGCTTAGCATAACATACTCTGAGGAGCAAGGGGCTCACGTCGGCATTTTGTTCATCGACACTAAACTCTCGGAACTCATTTCTACAAAAGAATAAGCCCTTCAGCCTAATAATTCTGTTACGGGTAAACAAAAGCCGTCGACAAAGTGAGCAGGCACATACGCTCTCTTTGCCGACGGCTAGTTATATTTCCTAAGGATGCGGAATTAGGGCCGCACAAAAGTCTCGTAGAAGAAATTAAGACCAGTTTTAGGGTCTTCGTACAAATCGGATTTTTCTACGGAAACCCATTCGCTAAATGCGGGGAAGAAGGTGTCTGCCTCGGGGAAACAGGTGTCGATAACCGTCAGGACAAGGGTATCGGCCACTGGCAGGAACGCCTCATAGATTTGCGCGCCACCTATCACGAACACACGAGGCTCATCCTTCACCAGAGCGAGAGCATCGTCAACCGACTTGGCAATCTCTACGCCCTCGACATTCTCAACCTCGGCCGCAAAATCGGCAGAGCGGGAGAGAACGATATTGCGACGGCCGGGAAGTCGACGTTTTGGGAGGGCACGATTCGTGCGGCTGCCCATAATTACGGGGCAACCCATAGTGGTCTCCTTGAAGTGCTTGAGATCTTGGCTGATATATGCAAGTTGGTCGCCTTGGAAGCCAATGGCACGATTGAGGTCTATGGCGGCTATTAAGCTGATGGACATTGTTTTTGTTAATTATTTAGCGAGGACGCGCCAAGAACGTTTGCCTATGCGGACAGTGTAGACTCCGGGCTTGGGGGCAGAGAGTGTCGCACCTGTCGTCTCGCAGATTTTGATGCCAGTGACGGTATAGAGGCCTTTCACTTGTTTGCCTGCGCCGGAGACGGAGATAAGGGAGCCTTTGGTAGAGATTTCGACGCCCTGAGTCTTAGGTTTCTCCGCTGGGACGAAATTGACATTTGTCCATGAGATGGCAATTATCGCGCCTGCCGTGTATGAAAGCATAGTGCTGCCGCTGCCTGGGGTTACCTTTTGGCCGCCGATGGTTATTGAGGCTGGAGTCTTGGAATATGACAGCGTGATGCGGTCGCCACCATTAGCGAACTCTGGGGCCTCTGTCAGGAAAGACTCGCCATCTAATTCGTATTCAACCTTGTAGAGTGTCCGCGAAGTATTAGACTCCGCCTCGGGGTGCTCAAGGCCCTGGCGCCATGTAGGCTTATATTCACCAGAGAAACCAAGTCCGCGGAAATTGAGCCAATAGGCCACGAGGCCAGAGGCAAACTCCTCGTCAGTAAAGGTACAAGTGGTATAACGGAAACGCTCGGAGTTCGGGTCGAAACTCGTCTCGCCTGGTTTGGATTTCTTTTCTGAAGGGCGTTGCTTATCGGGATTTGCGCGTATTGCCACTTTCGAGGCGAGGCTTTCGTCTTTACCCACACCTTGGCAATCCGTAATGTATTGGACTGAACGTGATTGTGAAGGCTGATTCTCGAGATAGAGGAAGCCATTTATCGCACCAGATACCGTCTGGCGACCGACAAGCGAGACAACGACTTTCTCAACGCCTTCGGGCAAAGAGCCTTTACCCATAACTACCGAGCCAGCGAAACCTACAGTCTTGAGAGCACCATGGTTGCGGGCAGCAAAAATGGAGACATAGAGAGTGCGTCCGTCATCGCTCTTCTCGAAAACCTCATCCTCGGGATTGACAAGCAAATAGGCATTGTCCAAGACAAGATTTTCGACTTTGGAACCAGCCTTGAGAGTACCAAAGACACCATTGGCACGCACGGCAAGGTTATTAACCTGTTGACCACGGAAAGTGGCGGAATAAGATGGAATTGTAGGCAGGAGAGGCAGACGGGCCGCTATAGTCTTGTAGTCGGAAGACGCGCCGAAAGAGACGACGGGGAAATTGAGCGAGCGGGCCATTGAAACATCCGTACGGGCCGTCACTCCAGAGGACTCGTCGGAGAAGACATAAAAGAGGTCGGCGAAATTGACGGGGGAAGAGATGGATGCACAAATAGGACTGCCGCCACCGGGATGGGAAAGAGAAAAAGTATAGAGCGGGAACAAATTGTCGCCAATCTTGCCCCATGGGGACGCCTTGTAAACATCGACAGCCGATGCTGGGACGAAAAGAGAATCCACACTCGTCTTTTGGAAAGCTCCGCGGCCAAGTTGAGGAGGTGTCGCTGCCGAAATATTTATGCGTTTGAGATTTGTGCAAAGACTAAAAGCCGCTGGTGCGACAGACTTTACAGACTGAGGGAGC
>CAVILU010000087.1:3155-8916 GCA_963643535.1 bacterium
CAAACTAGCATCGCGGACGAAAGGGGCGACCTCACCTTCGCCAACCGAGACCACCTGGAATTTGCGTTCGCCAACCGCGACGAATTCGGGGACGGAGACGAAATAGCCAGCTGACTTATTGGACTTGAAAGAAGAGAGGTAGCAGGTAGTGCTGTCGGGATTCAGAGAGAAAGAGAGCGTGCCACCCGACCCGCTGATATCGACGGACTGGGCGGAAGCTACAACAGGCAGTATGGCAGCGACGCAAAAGAGAAAAAGGGAGAGCCTCGCCATCGGGAGAGAGATAGTTTTTGCCGTTAAAAGAGTGTAGAAATAACAGGTCCGCAGTAATCGAATTAACAGACCTAGGCAAAAAAAAGAAAAAAACTGCAGAAATGCAATATTTGCACAAAGGGAATTGTAGATGAGGCTTTCTTTCCGTATTGAGGAAAATGCAAATGCCGCCCGACGGAACAAAGGTTCCGACGGGCGGCATTGAATGATAAGTTATCTTAAGGGGATAAGATTATTTCTGCTTACCACCGCGGTCGCGATGACGACGCTCGGCGCGGTTGGGGCGGGGAGAGGGGAAGTAGTCGTCCTTGAAGTTGCGGCTGTCGCGGCGATCCTCGCGGCGGCGGCGACCGCCACCGAAGCCGAATCCACCACGGCCACCGTTCTTGTGACCATCACGGCGGGGCGACTCCTCGTCGTCGCCATCTCGGCGGGGCTCAGCCTTCTCTACGATGAGGCGGTAGCCATCTACAACCTTGCCATTGATAGCGTTGACGATATCCTCGGAGTACTGATTGTCGACATCGACGAACGAGAAGTTGCGCATGATGTCGATGTGGCCGATGTTAACCTTGACGTTGAGCTCGCGGGTAAACTTGTTGATGAGGCCGATGAGGTCAGCTGGGCGGATGGCATCAATCTTACCGACATTGATGAAGAGGCGATCCATATTCTCATCGCCGGGGCGACGCTCGCCACGCTCGGGGCGGTCGCCCTTGACGCGGACCTCCTCAGTGACGTTGAGGTCGTTGGCTGCCTGGTAGTATTTGTTGACGCTCTCGAACTCGGCTGAGATGAACTTGGCGATGATGTCCTCCTTGGAGAACTCAGCAAGTTTCTCGATTGCCTCTGGGATGAACTTGGAGACAGCGGTATCCTCCTCGACCTGCTGGTCAGCGATGCCCTGTACGAAGTGCTGGAGCTTGATCTGGCAAATCTCGTCGGCATTGGGAACCATCTTGCGATCGAACTTCTTGCCAGAGATCTTCTCGATCTGCTTAATCTTGCTGAGGTCCTTCTTGCAGACGATAGCTACAGAGATACCAGCCTTGCCAGCGCGGCCAGTACGGCCGGAACGGTGGATGTAGACCTCGATATCGTCGGGAAGGTTGTAGTTGATGACATGAGTAAGGTCATGGACATCGATACCACGAGCGGCGACATCGGTAGCAACGAGGATCTGGAGATGCTTCATCTTGAAACGCTGCATTACCATATCGCGCTGAGCCTGAGAGAGGTCGCCATGGAGAGCATCGGCATTGTAGCCGTCGGCGATAAGTTTCTCGGCAACCTCCTTGGTCTCCTCGCGGGTGCGGCAGAAGACGATGGAGTAGATGTCGGGGACCATATCGACAATGCGCTTGAGGGCGAGGTAGCGATCGGAAGGACGGACGAGGTAGTAGTTGTGCTCAACGGTGTCGGCGCCCTGGTTGGTCTTGCCAATCTTGATCTCGATGGGGTCGTTCATATACTTGTTAGCGACCTTGGCGATGAAGGGAGGCATGGTGGCCGAGAAGAGGAGGGTCTGACGCTCCTCGGGGGTCTCGTTGAGGATGGTCTCGAGGTCATCCTTGAAGCCCATGTCGAGCATCTCGTCGGCCTCGTCGAGAACGAGCCAACGGATCTGGTCAATCTTGAGGACACCACGCTCGATGAGGTCGATGACGCGGCCGGGGGTGCCGACTACAATCTGAGGATTGCTGCGGAGCTGCTTGATCTGCTTGCGGATATCGGAACCGCCGTAGACTGGGCAAACGTCGACTTGAGTCTTATACTTAGAGAAATTGGCGAGGTCCTTAGCGATCTGGAGGCAGAGCTCACGGGTCGGGCTGAGGATCATAGCCTGAACGTGGTCGATGGAGGGGTCTACCATCTGGACGATGGGGAGACCGAAAGCGCCGGTCTTGCCGGTACCGGTCTGTGCGAGAGAGACGATGTCGCGGCCGCAGTTAAGAATCTCGGGAATGCTTTTCTCTTGAACGGGAGTAGGCTCGACGAAACCGAGCTCGGAAATGGCCTGGAGAATCTGCTCATCGAGGCCTGTTTCTTGGAAAGTTGCCATTTAGAAACGTAGAAACTTAAATAATTAGGAAAACTGAAGAACACGGGGCTCCAGGCTCACGCCTGACGGACAGTCACAGAGAGTGCTAACGAACGCACATCAAAAAAGTGAGAGGACGATGACCGACCAGCCCGCCGGTCGTTTCAAAAGAACTCCCGACACAGCCCGCTTTCCCAAGTGCCTTCATTTCCCAAGGAGGCGAAACGAGAGCCTCCGCGACGAAAATCTAAAGAGAGACAACCAATCATAGCCCGCGCAAACCGAAAAGACAGAGATAAAATCTGACGCGCGGGACGCCCACGACGGCGGTATTTTCTTGAAGACTTGAGAATTTCGGCGATGCCGATGTTCTGAAAAGACGACGCGAAGATAAAGTAAGAGTTGAGAAATACCACTCGCGCCCCCTCTGTGTTGTGTTTATTTAACAACAAATCACTATATTTGCCAAGTAAAATCCCGTGTTATGGAGTCCCTCATCCTGGCGACAGGCTTGATATATTTCATAGGTCACCTGCTGACCCACTTCTTCGAGCGGTCGAAGATACCCGACGTGCTGATGCTCATACTCTTCGGCATTGTCGTGGGGCCCATTATGGGCATAATGACGGTGGAGCGCATTGGCGACGCCGGCCAGCTCTTCACTCAGTTCGCGCTCATCATAATCCTTTTCCAGGGAGGTCTGGACATCGAACTCGGGCATCTTTTGCGGTCGGCTCGGCAGAGCGTCATAATGACCGCCTCGTTTTTCGCCATATCGGCGGGCGCTATTTGGCTCATCATGCGCTACGGGTTTGACTATTCGCCCATGGCGTCGGCTGTAACCGGATTTATTTGTGGCGGCACATCTTCGGCGGTCGTGATACCGTTGCTGCGCATGATACGGTCGAGTAAGAAGGCCGGAGCAATGCTCGTCATCGAGTCCGCACTTACGGATGTTCTGTGTATCGTCTTCACGTTGGGCGTATTGCAGAGCATTGCGAGTGGGGAGTTTAAGTTTGGGCGTGTCATTTACACTTTGGTTACTTCGCTCATTGTGGCATCGGCCATTGGATTTGTTGGCGGAGTGTTTTGGCTGAAGGTCATCAATTGGGTTCGCAAGTTCAAGAATACTCAGTTTGCTTCTTGCTGCTTTATGTTCTGCATATATGGATTGGCGGAGTTGGCTGGTTTCAGCGGGGCTATCGCAGTGCTTGCCTATGGCGTTGTTATTGGCAACGCACGGATGGTCAGTCATAGGCTCAGCAAGATTTACAAGGACAGTTATCCAGTGGGCGTAATCTCCGATGCGGAGAAGAACCTGTATGAGGAGTTGGCTTTTCTTGTCAAGATATTTTTCTTCCTTTACCTTGGAATATCTATACCATTCGAGAGTGCGGGGGTTGTGGCCGTGGCCATATCCATTGTCGTGGCACTCTTCGCCCTTCGTCCTGTTTGCGCAATGTTCCTTACTGGAAATCAGATGACAGCGCACGACAAGAGCATCACGGCCGTAATGCTGCCCAAGGGACTTGCGGCGGCAGTACTTGCCGGGCTTCCAGCTCAATATGGAATGGTAGAGGGCTCTGACATTCAAGCCATAACGTATCACGTCGTCCTCGACAGCATAATACTCACGTCCATCCTCATACCCGTAGTCGAGCGCACGACCATAGGTCACAAACTCGACAAACTATTCTCTCGCGGTCGAGTAGCCGAGGAGGAGAAAGAGAGCGACACCCACAACGACAGCGACACAGAAAAATGAGCAATACAGACACCCCGCGGCTGATAGTCGTGGTTGGCCCCACGGCATGCGGCAAGACGGCATTCGCCACCCAACTGGCATTGCGCACAGGCGGCGAAATACTCAGCGGAGACTCGCGCCAGGTATACCGCGGGATGGACATCGGCACAGGCAAAGACCTTGCCGACTACAACGTAAACGGCACAGCCATCCCATACCACCTGATAGACATAGCCGAGCCTGGCGAAAAATATAACGTCTACCGCTACCAGCAGGACTTCGCCGAAGCCTATGCCGACATAACGGCACGAGGCCGGCAGCCGATACTCTGCGGAGGCTCAGGACTCTACGTAGAGGCCGTACTGAAGAACTACAGCCTGCTCTCCGTGCCCCCCTGCCCTTCCCTACGAGCCGAGCTCGAGAACAAGACGCAAGACGAGTTGGCCGCCATCCTCGCCACATACCAGGAGCTGCACAACACGACGGACCTCGACAACCGCCGCCGAACGATACGAGCCATAGAGATAGCAGCCTACCTCCACGACCACCCGGGCGAGACGGGGCCCACAGCCGGACTTCGATACACAGTGCTGGGTCTCGACATCCCGCGCGAACTCCGCCGCGAGCGCATCACCCGACGCCTCAGAGCTCGCCTCCGCGAAGGCATGACGGACGAGATCCAAGGTCTGCTAAACAAGGGAGTAAAACCCGAGGACCTTATATATTACGGACTCGAATATAAATACGTCACAATGTATTGCACGGGACAGCTCACGTTCGACGAGATGACCGCGCAACTGGAGATCGCCATCCATCAGTTCGCAAAACGCCAGATGACGTGGTTCAGAGGCATGGAGCGGCGCGGAACAAAGATACATTGGATAGACGCCAGCCAACCTATGGACACTATGCTCCAGCAGGCCGACGAGATACTCGCCAAGTCTAACGAATAAAAAATCAAGAATATAGCATGAGCCGTCTCCGTCTCGCCCCAGGGCGTCGCGGAGGCGGCATTGCTTAAATACAGAGCATATAAAGCGTCTTAAATTGGAATTAAAAATTATTCATACTACTTTTGTGTGCTTAAGTAGGTGAGTACACTTAGGCAACACAAAATGAGCAGTGTCTTAAAGAATTTCATCACGCGTGCGGTGACGGGCATATTGTTTGTGCTCGTCGTGGCCGCCATGTTCATTTTAGGGGCATGGACGGAAGCGTGGACCTTTGCGGCGATAATGATCGTCATAACTGTTATCGCCACCCATGAGTATTATCGTATGCTCAAGGCTGGCGGGATGTCTCCGCACTACCGCACCGCCATGTGCACCAACCTTGCGGCCTTCGTCCTTGGCTTCCTTGTTTGCAAGCATATCCTGGACTACAGGTACTTGCTCATCATCGTAGGCCTGGTTTGGGTCATGTTCCTTGTCGAATTATTCAGCAATAATAAGAAGCCTCTCGAGAACATCGCTCTCACGATACTCGGATGCGTATATATAGGTCTGCCGTTCGCCCTCTTCAACCTCTTGGCTTTCAAGAATGGCGACTATGACTATTGGCCTATCATTGGCATTTTCGCCCTCGTATGGGTCAACGACACTGGAGCATATCTTTGCGGCGTCACCATGGGCAAGCACAAGCTCTATGAGCGCATCTCGCCAAAGAAGACTATCGAGGGCTTCGTTGGCGGCGTGTTGCTGACC
>CAVILU010000088.1:0-1434 GCA_963643535.1 bacterium
GGGATAGGTAGTGCGCTAATAAAAAAAAGGGACTCCCAGCAAGTGTGGGAGTCCCTAATTGTATCATCTAAGCCTGTCCGGCCATCTGGCTATCGAATTCACGGAATTTCCTCTCGAAAAGAGCCTTGTCCTTTTCGTAGGAAAACCTCAGCTCGTTGAGTTTTTGAGAGTTAGAGTCTTCGTGTTTAAGGAGCTCACGGATGACGTCCGATTTCGTCTTGAGCAACGAGTGCTTTATTTGGGAATAGTCCAACTCCGAGCCTGAGCTCTTCATCAAATCGGAGATTAGCTCCATCGCCTTTCTCCTTGTAGAGGGAGACACATCGTCTTCCAGGAGTTTCTGGATATGCTTGTCGAGCCACAACGTCGCAAAACGCTCGCGGACCAAGTCAAAAGCCGCCTGGTTCGTCTCGTACTTGAATGTCAGTCCAATCAGTTCGGGATCCTTTTCGAGGAAAGTGGAAACCAACTCCTCCCTTTCTTTAGACAGAAGGCCCAGGACGTAGAGCAATTCATCTTTAGGCTTTTGACTATCCATGATTTCGCCTTACTGCTGCAATAGATTGGGATCGTTTTGAGCCGGTGCCAAGCCTTCGAAGCGAGTGCTGATTTGCGCGTCGATAAACTTTTGGCCCTGTTGAGTTATTAGGTCTATGTTGCTGTTCATCCTCATAATGTCGTCGTTCAGACCTGCGAGGAATTGGGAAGCGCCATCGATTACGCTGGCAAGTTTTTTCTGAGCGCTCGTTATCAAAATATCCATCATGCGCTCGTTATTTGAGAACTTATCGAGAATCCTCTCGAATTCGGCTTCGGCGTCTTTCTGAGCCTGGTCTTGCAGGGCCTTGTATTCGCGGGTCTTGGTCAAGATGAGATTTTGAGCCTTTTCCCTCAGCTCAATATCCATGTTGCCTATCGCACGGATGGTGTTCAGCTGCAGCTGCGTCAGCCTCTCGCGGTAGTGGCACACGGCCTCTGCCACGTCCTTCATTCTTTGAAACTCCTGGTCTTTAGTCCACTGCTCGGCCTCCGCTTTGATTCTCTGAATCTCAGTTTTCATTTTGATTTCGAGATCGGCTTGTGCCTTTGCCTCCTCCATCCGTAATTGAGACTTCACCTTCTCGACACCTGTTTGCCGACGGATATCCCTCTCGACATCTCGATCCTTATTCGCCTCATTTCGGTCGTTCTCCCACCTTTTGAGTGGTTCATTAGCCCAATCCACTAAGACGTCAACCGGACCTTTTAAGACTCGGAAAACATTTCCGACTGCAGACAAGAAACCCATATCTACTCCTCGTTATTAATTGTCTTGGAAGCCTCCTCTTGAATCTCACCAAGAAGCGAGATAGCGTGTTCCTCGGCCATTCTGCTGGAGAGTTTCAGGCTCGATGTGTAGCTCGATACCAAGTCGAAAATCCATTGGGACTGATA
>CAVILU010000088.1:1459-4337 GCA_963643535.1 bacterium
TTTGAGAGAATTGCACACCTCCTTGAGAGTCGACGAGAAGAAGGCGGCCTCCTCTTTTCGTATGTCCGCCTGGAGGGAGGTGGCGAACTTGATTTCCTCCTTGTACTCCTTTAAGATATCAAGGAGCTGCTTCTGGTGGGTGTAGAGCATTGACAATTTCTTGTCGCGGGCCTCGTTTTCCACCATTGCACAAATATTATCAGCCGCCGAAACAGAAAAGAGGTCAGCAGCATGCTGAAACTTTGCACCGTTTGCGGAATCCTCTGGCACAAAACCCTTTGCATATGTCACAAAAAGTCGTCCAAGCTTGTCCTTGAGTTGACTTTCTAAATCGTCATTGGAGCTTTTAGCGTTCGCCATACGTATATTTTTTACTGTATTTGATTCTGGGGTGCCCTTTATGTCACCTGCTTCTGGATTGAGTATTCCGAACTCTAGAAGGAATGAGGGATCAACTTTTGCCATAACAATTTGTTCAACGAGACGAGCGCAAAGGTGTGAAAAAAAAACACTATCAAAATTTTTCTCACAATTATCGGCGGCGAGGTACGGGATATTGGCTGTTGACGAGTTTGGGCAGTGGGAACTATACACCACTTTGACAAAACTATAAGAGAGGTGACGGGTAGATATTTGAAAAATTCAGATAACATCACGCCACACGCACGACAAAATCACAAATCGGAATCACGCAAGCGCATATCAAGCAAATTTGAAAGCAAAAGCAACATTTTAATATCAATTAGCAATTAAAATAGGGTCAAATAAAATATAATGCATACTTTTGCAATACAGAGATGCGGAAGAGAGGGGGGCTTATTGAAAAAAGTGATAAAATTCGGCAAGTACCCCCTTCGGAACGCAACCCTAGAGAGATAAAAGAGTAAAACAGCCAAATTTCGACATATAAACGCTCAAAAACCCGAATGTCATGAAAACACCAATCGCAACATCGGCCATCGCAATGGCAGCAGCAGCACTCGTAGCAATGCCAACCACAATGTTCGCACAGGATGAGGCGGCAGCCCCCGCAGAGGAGTCCGAGTCCCTCTGGTCGTTCTCGGCAGGAGCCGACCTCGTAAGCTCATACCTTTGGCGCGGTATGTATAACGCCGGCGCAAGCTTCCAGCCCTCGGTTGGCGTATCCTGCGGCCCCGTAACCCTCGGAGCTTGGGGCTCAACGGACTTCTCGGGCGACAACAAGGAGGTCGACCTCGCCCTCTCCTTCGAGAAAGGCGGCTTCTCGGCAGCCCTCACGGACTACTTCTACCCCGGCGAAGGTGGTTATTTCTGTTGGGACAAGGACGAGACTTGCCACCAGCTCGAGTTCGGCATCGGCTACGACTTTGGCGAGAAGACCAACGTACCCCTCGCATTCTCGTGGAACACCATGTTGGCAGGCGACGACCTCGACGAGGAGGGCGACCGCCAGTTCTCGAGCTACTTCTCGCTCGCCTATACTATCCCCGTCAAGAAGGTTGACGTAGAGCTCCTCTGCGGCTTCACACCTTTCGACAGCTTCTATCAGGAAGGCACCGACGGATTCAACATGGTTGAGTTCTCCGTCAAGGGCACCTACGAGATTGAGTTCACCGACAAGTTCCACTTGCCCGTCTTCGCTCAGTTCGTCCTCAACCCCAACGCGGAGGACGTCCATATGGCCTTTGGCTTCACTTTCTAAGAGTTTGACAATTATATGAGGCGGCCGCCCGGGAGATTGACCTATGCTCCCGGGCGGCACCTTTCGTTTGCGTAAATGGAAGAAAATCAGCGGAGGAGAGGCGAAATGTTTAAAATTAATCGGGGAGAGTTATGGTTATTGTGGATAAATGTCTAAATTCGCGACCGCATTCAGATGCAAAGTGTGATGGGAGAATTTGCTTATCATGCAAGTGCAAAAAGGTGCACCAAGTCATATTCTTGAGTAACACAGATTAAAAGAAACAAATGAAAACTTTTGACATCAAAGGTACAAAGCGCGAGTGCGGTGGCAAGAAGGCCGCTAAGGAGCTCCGTCGCAACGGTCAGGTTCCCTGCATCGTCTACGGTGGCGAGAAGGAGATCACTTTCTCAGTTCCCGAAGTAGACTTCCGTGGTCTCATCTACACCCCTAACGTTTACCTCGTCAACCTGACCATCGACGGTGAGGCTATGCAGGCTGTCCTCAAGGACATCCAGTTCCACCCCATCTCTGGCGCAATCCTCCATGTTGACTTCCTCCAGATCTTCGCAGACAAGGCTGTCACCATCGGTGTGCCCCTCAAGATCGTCGGTCATAGCGAAGGCGTCAAGGCCGGTGGTAAGCTCCAGGTCGAGATGCGCAAGCTCAACGTCAAGGGCCTTCCCGCAAACCTCCCCGACATCCTCGAGGTTGACATCACCACCCTCGGTCTCGGCCAGGTAGTCAAGGTTGGTTCACTCCACTACGACAACCTCGAGATCCTCAATGCCAAGAGCGCAGTCGTAGCCGGCGTCAAGTCTACCCGCGCAGCAGTTTCTGCAGCAGCAGCCGCAGCAGCTGAGGCTAAGAAGTAGTCTTAGAGCCAACAAGGCAAGACATTCTCACAACCAAAAACCTCCGATGCCGAAACACACCTCGGCTCGGAGGTTTTGGCTTTTATGCCAAGCGAGTTAACATCAGCAACAAAAAAATAAAAGCATTAAAATGAAAGCATCAGCAACCCTCACGTGCATTGCTCTCGCAGCCATCGTGGCCACGGCATGTTCAACGAAGCCCGACGGCTACACCATCACAGGCACAGCAGAAGGCGCAGCCGACGGCGACAGCGTCTTCCTCGCAGACGAGACCACTCGCCAGAACATCGACACTGCCATCGTCTCCGGCGGCCATTTCAACTTCACCGGCACGGCCGACACC
>CAVILU010000088.1:4366-8900 GCA_963643535.1 bacterium
GCCGACACCACACGTATGTCCATCATCACCTGCGAAGTAGCAGCCGACGGTAGCACCAAAGCCGGCAGTCTCTACCTCGAGAATGGCGTCATCACGGTCTCCCTCGGCAACAAGCTCGCGGACAGCAAGGCGACCGGCACGCCCTCCAACGACATCAACACGGCCTTCAAGGACTCAATCAACGCTATCGTGAAGGAGATGAGCCAGATCGAGGCACTCGCAAGCGACTCCACTCTCACCGAGGAACAGCAGGCGGCCTACATGGCGCAGATTGATTCCATCTACGACAACTCATACGTAGGCTACTTCAAGAGCTCCGCAGCAGCCAACATCGGCAACGCCGTAGGCATCCGCATCCTCCGCCAAATCTCATACGCAATGGAGGTTGAAGAGCTCGACTCTCTCGTAAGCCTCGTGCCCGCCCTCTATCATGGCGACGGCGCATACAAGCAACTCTCGGAGCGCGTCACGACCCTCAAACGCGTAGCCATTGGTCAGCCATTTGTAGAGATCGCGCAGCCGGGCATCGATGGCAACATAGTGTCGCTCAGCGAGATTGCCAAGACCAGCAAAGTTGTCATGATCGACTTCTGGGCAAGTTGGTGCGGTCCCTGCCGTCGCGAGATGCCCAATATCGTAAAGGCATACGAAATGTATAAGGATAAGGGTTTGGAGATTGTAGGCGTATCACAGGACAGCGATGGCGAGGCATGGCGCGATGCCATAAAGACACTCGGTATGACGTGGCCCCAAATGTCGGAGCTCAAACAGTGGGACAACTCGGGCGTTAAAGCATACGGCATCAACAGCATCCCCAACACCGTCATTATCAAGGACGGGATCATCGTAGCCCACCAGCTTCAGGGCGAGGAGCTCATCGCAAAACTCGAGGAGCTGCTGAACGATTAACAGTTTACGACTAGCAATTGACTCATACAGGGCCACGCAGTCTGATTTCGCATCGGGCTGCGTGGTCTTTTTTTGAGATTTACGCGCACCCAAGAGTTAAAAAATGGGAGCAAAGAGACGAGAATAGGATACAATGAATTAATTTTGCCGAATACGCTTCGTGACGCGTGAGTACGCCACCACAAAAACTATCAGAAGCCAAACTATGCAACTTACTCAGGACACCCTCCATGGTCTGCTCGAGAAATTCGCGAGCGAGACACCCGACAAAAACTTCATCACATACGCCGACAGAGGCCTCCATTGGAGCTACAAACAGTTCAACGAGCGCGTAGACGAGTTCGCCCGCGGCCTCATGTCGCTCGGCGTGGAGAAGGGCATGAAGGTGGGCATCTGGGCTAATAATATCCCCGACTGGCTCACGGTATTCTTCGCATGCGCAAAGATTGGCGCATGGCTCGTGACAGTCAACACCAACTACAAGGTAGGTGAGCTCGAGTATCTGCTGACGAACGCGGACATCCACACGCTGTGCATGATCAGCCAATACCGCGACACGTCGTACGTCGACATGGTCTACGAGCTCGTGCCCGAGATTAAGACCACGCCACGCGGCGAGCTCCACAGCACCCGCATTCCCGAACTCCGCAACGTAGTACTTCTCAGCCCGGACCACAAGCGCGGCATGTACAACACCGTCGAGGTCCTCGGCCGCTCACGTTTCGTAAGCAATGAGGAGTTCAAGGCGCGCGAGGCAGGCATCAACTGCAACGACATCGTCAATATGCAGTATACCTCCGGCACCACGGGTTTCCCCAAGGGCGTAATGCTCTCCCACCACAACATCCAGAACAACGGCTTCGCCACTGGCGAGGCAATGAAATATACAGCCGACGATCGTTTGCTGGTCTGCGTGCCTTTCTTCCACTGCTTCGGCATCGTATTGGCACTCAGCGCAATCATCACTCACGGTGCGTCGATGGTAATCTGCGAGGACTTCGACGTCCCCACGGTACTCTACTCCGTCGAGAAAGAGAAGTGCACGGCCCTCTATGGCGTGCCGACAATGTTCGTAGCCGAGCTTGGCCACCCCAACTTCGACAAATACGACCTCTCGACGCTCCGCACCGGCATCATGGCAGGCTCTGTATGCCCGATTGAGACCATGAGGGCAGTGATGGAGAAGATGTATATGAAGGACATCATTTCCGTCTATGGCCTTACGGAGACGTCCCCCGGCATGACCTGCAGCCGCACCGACCACTCAATGGAGCAGCGCGCTACGACCGTCGGCACAGAGTTCCCATTTGTCGAGGTTAAAATCTTCAACCAGGAGACTGGCGCAGAGTGCGGAATCGACGAGCCTGGCGAGATTTGCTGCCGCGGATATAACGTCATGCAGGGTTACTACAAGAACCCCAAGGCCACCGCAGAGGTCCTCGATAAGGATGGCTGGCTCCACTCGGGCGACCTCGCCACGAAGGACAAGGACGGATTCTACCACATCACCGGCCGCATCAAGGATATGATTATCCGCGGCGGCGAGAATATCTACCCGCGCGAGATTGAGAACTTCATCTACCAGATGGAGGGCGTAGACATGGTGGAGGTCGTAGGCGTGCCCGATACGCACTATGGCGAGATTGTGGCAGCGTTCATCATACCAAAACTCGGAGCCAACCTCACCGAGGACAGCGTCAAGGCGTACTGCAACAAGCTCATGGCCAAGTTCAAGGTGCCCAAATATGTCTTCTTTGTCCGCGACTATCCAAAGACAGGCAGCGGCAAGGTGCAGAAGTTCAAGCTCCGCGAGATAGGCAAGCAACTCGTGGACGAGATTCTCGCAAAACAACAAAAGGCGTAACCCAGAGGCCGTGCGCTACTTCATAGAACTTGCCTACGACGGCACCGACTACCACGGCTGGCAGTTGCAGCCCAACGCCTCGTCCGTCCAGGAGGTGATGACCGACGCGCTGCGCAAACTGACGCGCGACAAGGTGCTCACCATCATGGGATGCGGCCGCACGGACACAGGAGTCCATGCCGACTACTTCGTGGCCCACTTCGACACCGAGGCCCACGTATGCGACGAGACACCCGAAGACGAGGCTAAAGCCATCTTTAAGCTCAACTCCATTTTGCCGCCCGACGTGGCAGTATACTCCATCCAGCGCGTAGACGCCAAGCTCCACAGCCGTTTCTCGGCCCGCAGCCGCACGTACCACTACCGCCTGACGATGGACAAGCAGCCAATGCTGCGCCATATGACCTTCCGCCCCTTCTTCCCACTCGACTTCGAGAAGATGAACGAGGCAGCCGAGATTCTCAAGAGCGTAAGCGACTTCACGAGTTTCAGCAAACTCGGGACGCAGGTCAAAACAAACATATGCGACGTCTCTGTAGCCCATTGGTTCGAGGAGTCGCCGGGGCGCATGACGTTCGAGATCAAGGCTAACCGCTTCCTCCGCAATATGGTGAGAGCTGTGGTCGGCACGCTTTTCGAGGTCGGCAAAGGCAAGATGAGTATGGACGAGTTCCGCGATGTCATTGAACGGCACGACCGTTGCGCGGCTGGGTCGTCAGTCTCGGCAGCCGGGCTTTCACTCGTCGATATCGAGTATCCCGAAGGGCATGGTTTTGTACCGCGCGCTCGCAAAGTGATCGTGTAGAGATAGTGCGGCGACCGATCTAAACGACATCGGAAGCCCACAGGATATAGCCCCAAAGATTAAAAATTGGCGCCAAGGACAGCAAAAATGTCCTTGGCGCCAATTATGTTTTACGGCATATTATGAGAAACACCATAGCAGAAAACGAGAAAAAGAACAAGACGAGCAAAAGCACCGCAAGATGACAAAAAATGAGTAAATTTGGCACGTCTAAATAGCAAAAAGAGGGATTATTTGCCACACAAGCATAAAAAAACAAGGCATAAAGTAAAAAACGCCCTTTGCAAAGTAAACGTTTGCACAATTTGGAGGAATTTTAAAAAGATTTAAATCACATAACGCAACCCGATAAGAACCAAAGCGTTATACGAAATTTAGATTTATTGACGTTATTTGAACACTCTACAAATTAGCAACGAGGCGCGTCAAGTTGCAATATGTGTTTTATTTTTGGTGTTGAGAATTGCCCCGAAGTGGGGAATGTGAACGATAGGATAAGACATGTCCGACGTAAAGAAAATAACGCATGACGGCACGGTTGTTGCCATCGAGGGCGACCTGCTGAAAGTCGAGATAATCAACGTCTCGGCCTGTAGCTCGTGCTCTGCCGCCAACCTCTGCTCAGCTTCTGAGAAGGAGGCCAAGGTGGTGGACGTGATCGCCGGTCCGGGCGAGAGTTACTCGGTAGGCGACATCGTGACTTTCGAGGGAGACGAGAGCATGGGCATACGTGCGGTGGCTGTGGCATACGTGACTCCGCTCTTGCTCGTGGTGGCAGGGCTGCTGATTGGCCGTGCAGCCGGGCTTAGCGATGCGGGTTGCGCGCTTGCGGCATTGGCGCCGCTCGTCCCATTCTACATTGGCCTCTATCTCCTAAGGGATAGGATAGACAAGACATTCAAGTTCAAAACAAAAAACCTATAAAACAAATAATCAAAAGAAGACATGGATGTTTC
>CAVILU010000089.1:0-8845 GCA_963643535.1 bacterium
ACCGTAGTCCACACCCTCGCGGGCCACAGCGCAGTCCTCTTTGGCGACCTGTTGCCGGACACTTCGATGGTCAACGTCTTCGACCTCCGCGAATATTTCAGCGGCCTGCTGCTCCAATTGCCAGACGACAAAGAGCCCGAGAAATTGGCCACCATGACCGTGCAGAACAAGATGTTCGACACCTTCCTGAGCCAAGACAAGTTGCAGAACATCCTGGGCATCCGCAGCCTCGCCGACCTCAATGCGGTAATCGCGTCGGGCAAAGGTAACGGCACAATACAGGTGGCCGAGGCCCTCCACGAGAAGAAGATATCCGACATTGCCGACATGATAGCCGAGCGTCGCGCCACCGTCAAGGTAGTCCTCATCTCCGGCCCATCGTCCAGCGGCAAGACCACCTTCAGCAAGAGGCTCGCCACGCAGATGGTGCTCAACGGCATCACGCCCGTCAACCTCTCCATAGACAATTACTTCGTGAACCGCGTAGACACCCCGCGCGACGAAAACGGCGACTACGACTTCGAGGCTGTGGAGGCCATCGACGTCAAGCTCTTCAACGAGCAGCTGCTCGCCCTCATGGACGGCAAAGAGGTGGACATTCCCAAATACAACTTCAAGAAAGGCGAGAGGGAATACGACGGTACCAAGCTCAAACTCAGCGAGAACAGCATCCTCGTCATCGAAGGCACGCATGGCCTGACCCCCGCCCTGACGCCTATGATACCCGCCGAGAACAAGTTCCGCATCTACGTAGCGCCACTCGCCGGCATCAACTACGACCACCTCACACGAATCCACACCACGGACAACCGCCTCATCCGCCGCATTGTCCGCGACTACTACAACCGCGGCCACAACGCCGAGCAGACCATAGCCATGTGGCCCAGCGTCCGCCGAGGCGAGGACAAGTTCATCTACACCAACCAGGAGGAGGCCGACGTGATGTTCAACTCCTGCACATTCTACGAGCTGGCCGTCCTCAAAGCCAAAGCCGAGCCCCTGCTTCTCGAAGTGCGCCGCAACTCGCCACAATACAGCGAGGCCCGCCGCCTGCTCAACTTCCTCAGCTACTTCGAGCCACTCGACAGCGCAACCATCCCGCCGACATCGCTCCTCCGCGAGTTCGTAGGTGGCAGCTCTTTCGAGTACGACTAAGCAAGATATTTGCACAAAAAGATTTAACAACGGGGCGCGCATCCTATCCGAAACAGGGTGTGCGCCCCGTCTTTTTGTGAATAGCAGAGGGTGGATACCATAAAAAGGGTATATTAATAACGTACGATGGCGATGTCCCGCAATGCCGAATACGCGTACCTTTGCGTCAATTAACAAAAGACAAAAAACAAGGCACAAGCGCACAGCGCCGAGCCCGACAACGCTACACGACAAATGTATAAGTTACCCTCATCCCTCACGGCCGACATCGACTACACGGCCGACCTCATCAAACAGTTCAAGGAAGGCAAAATAAGCGGTGGCCAACTCAAGAGCAACCGCGTGCCCATGGGCATCTATGAGCAAAGGGCGGACGGCCACTTCATGCTACGTATCCGTTGCACGGGCGGCCTCATCAAGCCGGAGCAATTGCGCCGCGTGGCCGAGGTAGGCAAAAGCGTAGGCTGCTCACACATCCACATAACGACGCGCCAGGAGGTGCAGATTCACAACGTCGACATCGACGACGCCATACCCAGCCTCCGCAAACTCCAAGAGGTAGGCCTCGGCACACAAGGCGGCGGCGGCAACACCATCCGCAATATGCTGGTCAACGACCAAACGGGCCTCACCGAGGCTCAGGTCTTCGACGTCACGCCATGGGCTCAAGCACTCACCACGCGCCTCATAGCCGAGAAAGACTCCTTCACGATGCCGCGCAAACTCAAGATTGCCTTCGACATCAACGAGGAGAGCGCCAACTTCGCACTCGTCAACGACTTCGGTTTTATTGCCAAGAAACAGGACGGTGTCGAGGGCTTCGAGTGCTATCTCGGCGGCTCAGTGGCCTCCGATCCGCACCTTGGTTGGAAAGTTTTCGACTTCCTCCCCGCCACGGATATTTTCCGCGCAGTGAAGGCCGCCAAGAACTTCTTCAACGAGAACGGCAACCGAAAAAATCGCCACAAAGCGCGCATCCGCTACATATTCTACAAGCTGGGCGAGCAAGAGACCATAGACCTCTACCATAAGTACTACGACGCCCTCAAGGACGACGCATCGCTCGATCTAGAGCCCGACCCAGAAGTTCTCAGCATCAAGGCCCCCGCCATTGCGCCTGACGCGTCGGGGATTGACAACTTCGCCTTTGGACTTTGGAAACTTCGCTACGCCGCAGCACAGCCCAATGGACTTTGGAGCTTCACCATTCCCGTGCTCCATGGCAATGCGCCAGCCGACACCGTAGTCAAGATTGCCGACATCACCACGCAATATGGCGAGGACGTAATCCGCTTCACGCCGAGGCAGGACATCCAGTTGCGCAACATTCCCGAGTCGCATCTCCCAGGCCTTTATAAGGCGTTCAAGGAGTTGGGCTTCGACCTCGATGAGCCAGTCGTAATCAGCCATATCGCTTCGTGCACGGGCGCGGACACTTGCCGTCTCGGCATCTGCCTGCCCAAGGGTGCCGTAGAGGCCATCCGCGAGGAGCTCGGAGCAAGAGGTTTGGACCTCGACAAGGCAGCGGATGTCAATATCAACCTCAATGGCTGCACCAATATGTGCGCACAGAGCGTATGGTCGGGACTCGGATTCTCGGGCCGCATTGGCCGTGAGGGCGATCATGCATATCCTGCTTACACCGTGTGGGCGCAGGTCAAGGGTCGCCGGCAATTGGGCGTCAACCTCGGTTGGCTCTCGGCACGCAAGTTACCAGCCTTCGTGGCGGACTACATCGAGGCGTACATCTCAGCCAAAGCTAAGTATGGCACTCACGACGCATTCCTCCAGGCCGAGGGCGAGGAGACCATCAAGGCTCTCATTGCCAAGCACAAACCCGTAGTCGCATTTGCCAAGGACAAGAATTACTACTTCGATTGGGGCGCGGAGGAGATATTCAGTCTCTCGAGCCACGGCAAGGCAGAGTGCTCCGCCGGCCTCTTCGACATCATCGAGCTCGACGAGCAACTCATAAACGAGAAGTTCAAGGCACTCGCCGCCCCCGATGCCAACGTGGCTGTGCTACTCAATGAGATGGCATTCTCGGCCAGCCGCATGCTCCTCGTCACCCGTGGCATCGAGCCGCGCAACGAGAGCGAAGTCTACGACCAGTTTATCGAACTCTTTATCCGCGCCGGCATCGTGCCAACAGAATACACGCCCGTGGTCACAGCTGCCAAAGCCGGTGAGGACCTCACACCGAAGCGCAAGGAGGTGGAGGCACTCGCACACCTCATGATAGAGCTCTACAAGGGCATGGACGACAGCCTGCAGTTCAAGACCGCCGCTGGCGCACAAGCTACGCAGCCCGCAGCACAGACTCCCGCCCCCGAAGTCAAGGCCGAGGATGCGAAAGCCGCTGAGGCTCCGAAAGCCAAGGCCGACGCCAATGAGCCCGACGTGCGCAAGGACTTCCGTGGCGTGGCATGCCCGATGAACTTCGTAAAGACTAAGATTGCGCTCAGCCCCATGCAGAGTGGGCAGTTGCTCGAGATTTTGCTGGACGACGGCGCGCCAATACAGAATGTGCCGGGTTCGGTTCGTGGCGAAGGTCATGAAGTGCTCTCGACGGTGATGGTTGACGGATATTGGAAAGTGCTTATTCGCAAGAAGTAAATCTTGAATTTCCACTTTTATCCACTAACTTCACGGATTATACATTAGGAACTGCACCGACCGCCGCACGAAAGAAAAGTGCTGGCGGTCGGTTTTCATTCAAGACAATGGACGACAACTCCTTGACATTCCTTCCCGTATCGCTCCGCGCTGGCAACATCCTTATTGTCGGTGGCGGAAGAGTGGCCACACACAAGGCGACCATCCTCAAGCGGTATACCGACGACGTGCGCATCGTAGGCGCAGAGTTGAGCGACGAGATAAAGAATCTTGGCTTCGCTTACGAAGAGCGGCGAGTTGAGTTGGCCGATTTGCGTAGCGCACGGATTGTCTTTATCTGCACTGGAGACCACGAGCTCAACCGCGAGCTCAAGATGGAGGCCGAGCGGTGGCACGTATTGGCATCAGTATGCGATGCACCCGAGCTATGCGACTTCACATCGCCCGCCATATGCTCAGTTGGCGACGGAGTTACAATATCCGTGGCAAGTGACTCGCGGGACGTGAAACGCTCCATCAGAATAAGGAACCGCATCCAGGAACTCATTGACAATGGCATATTGGCCATTGACTAAGAAAACGGAACAGAGAGACGCACACACTTATGACACAGAAACTAACAGTGGCGGCCCGCGGCAGTCGCCTGTCGCTCCTGCAAGTGGAGGAGTTCTTTGGCCAATATCCGGAGATAGGTTATGAACTGAACATCATAGCCTCGCTCGGCGACAAGCACAAAGAGATAAGCCTCCTGACGGGCGAAGCTCCAACCGACATCTTCACGCGCGAACTCGACCGGGCCATCCTCTGCGGTTCGGCCGACATATGCATCCACTCCGCCAAAGACCTCCCCTACCCCCTCCCCGCAGGGATGAGCGTAGTCTGCCTAACCCGCGCCAACGATCAGACAGACAGCCTCGTAAGTCATACTGGAGCCACACTTGCTGAGCTGCCCGCGGGAGCCATCGTAGGCACCAGCAGCCCCATGCGCCGCCGCGAATTACTAAAACTGCGTCCCGACCTCACAGTACGCGGAATCCGCGGAACCATAGAGGAGCGCGTCGCACAAGTGGAGAACGGAGACTACGATGCCGCCATAGTGGCCACGTGCGCGCTCCAACGCCTCGGCATGGAGGACAAGATAACGGAGCGGCTACCCTTTGCAACCCACCCCTTGCAGGGCATGCTGGCCGTAACAGCAAAATCGGAGCGAGCCGAAGAGATGCGCCACATCTTCTGCCGCGGCAACCTGATGATTGAGCAAGGCAGCGTAACGATAGCAGGCTTTGGGCCTGGCGACCCTGAATTACTGACAGTCAAAGCTGTAAAGGCTCTAGAGAAAGCCGACGTCATAATACACGACGACCTCATAGACCGCACCTACCTCGACAACTTCGGAGCAGAAAAGATATACGTAGGCAAACGCAGCGGACGCCACAGTGCCGAACAGGATGAGATAAACAACATCATGCTGAGCGAGGCGCGAAAGGGACGCAATGTAGTGCGCCTCAAGGGTGGCGACCCTGCCATCTTTGCACACACTGGCGAGGAGACTGAATTTTTGCGCCGCAACCTCATCTGCGTAAGCGTAATACCAGGCATATCTGCAGCTTCGGCCATGGCGGCGGAACTCGGATTGGGGCTTACTCACCGCGGAGTGTCGTCGTCCGTAGCCTATGTCAATGGGCATGCGGAAAATCTCTTGCCTGCTGATGCCGACACCCTTGTCTATTTTATGGGCGGGTCGCGGATAACGGGCATAGCGCGCCAGTTGATAGAACGAGGCAAGCCAGCCGACACCCCCGCCTTGCTCGTGAGCCACGTTGGCAGTGCTGACAGACAGGAGTATGAGACCACGCTCGAAAGGCTACAGGAGGGCGACGACGGACAACTGCCGACACCCGTTATTTGCCTCGTGGGCGACGTAGCCACATTGCGCCACAAAGCAGCCGGCAGCCGCACTCTTTACACCGGCAGCCAATGCCCCGACCCCAATTTTATCTGGACGCCACTGATAAAACTGACACCCGCAAAGGACTCCACGGCACTCGCTGACGCGGCCCTCAAGATTGCCACATACAGATACGTAATCTTCACAAGTCGCTACGCCGCACGCTATTGGTCGGAGGCCGTTGGCGAAGATTTCCACATACCCGAGACGACAAAAGTCGTGGCCATTGGCGAGACAACGGAGAACGAACTGACCGACCTCGGCATCCGCGTAGACATGCGTCCCGACACCGACGACTCGTATGGCATAATACGCCTGATGGAGAGACTAGAACGCGGCACCGTACTCATCCCGCGTTCCGATAAGGCATTGCCGATAATTCCCGACGGACTGAGGGCGTTGGGCTATGACGTGACAACCATCGTAGCATACGAGAATAAAGTGAACCACACAGCCCGACGAGTAAACATGGACGACGTGGAGACCATAATATTCACCTCGCCCTCGACCATCGACGCCTTCGTGGAACTCTATGGAGCCATCCCCGAAGGGAAGAATATAGTATGCCGCGGACGAGTCACCGAGGCACATCTAAAGACGCAGAAAAAAAGCTAACCACCCCAAAGACAACAATATGATACGATTTCGCCAAACGCGCGTCAACCAAGCCACGCGCGACAAGTTTGCCGACGTCAGTTTGTCGGTAGACGACCTCATAATGCCCTACTTCGTAGTCGAGGGAGAGAACATAAGCGACCCCGTGCCCTCGATGCCCGGCATCAACAGATTTTCCATTGACCTGCTCGTGGACGACGTGCGCAATCTCTACACATCGGGAGTGAACAAAGTATTGCTCTTCGGCGTAATCCCCGACAAAGAGAAGGACGAGCGAGGCAGCGCGGCATACGCATCCGACAACCTCATAGCTCGCACCGTCAAGGCCCTCAAGACAGCCATCCCGGGGCTCATCGTCATCACCGACATATGCCTCTGCGAATACACGAGTCACGGACATTGCGGACTCCTGACACCCAACAAAGCCGAAGTAGGATTCCTCGACGTGGACAACGACAGCACATTGCCGCTCCTAGCCGAAATGGCATATACCCATGCACTTGCGGGAGCCGACATTGTAGCCCCGAGCGCAATGATGGATGGGCAGGTAGCCGCCATTCGCAAGCGGTTGGACTCAGACCCGCGCACCAAGGCGTGCCAAGTGATGGGATACTCGGCTAAATACGCATCGGCATTCTACGGGCCTTTCCGCGACGCCGCCGGCAGTGCGCCAGGCACAGCCACACCCAGTTGGCCGGACTACAGACTACCAGCCAACCGCAAGACATACCAGATGGACTACCGCACGAAAGACCAAGGACTTGACGAAGTAGACGCGGACTTGAAAGAAGGTGCGGCATACGTAATGGTGAAACCTGCCATGCCATACCTCGACATCATGGCCCGCGCGATGGACCGCTTTAAGCTCAATACGGCCGAGAACCCGATAAAGATGGTGGCCTACCAAGTGTCTGGCGAATACGCCATGCTCTGCGCCGCCGCTCAAAACGGATGGTTGGACCGCGACCGCGTAATCTACGAGAGCCTCATCGCCATAAGACGTGCCGGAGCCTCGCTCATCATAACCTACTTTGCCAAGGAGGTGGCCGAGAAGAAACTCACGCTCAACGGATACCTAAAGTAAACACACGCGCAACGCCTTGTCCCACATATTCTTGCGAGACAAGGCGTTAATATTTTATAGAGTTTTGCTCGATTTCCGACCGCAATACTACACTTTCAGGACGAATATCCACATTCCCACCCTCAACACACAGCGACAACAAATTGCCAATTGAGACCTAATGGACAAAAAGTAGGCTAAAAATAGCCATAGAGTCACTGAGACACAACCCATTATGTCATAAAATCGGAATAGAATTGGACTTACATTTGGGACAAACACCCTTAATAATAAACGTCGCGGACATAGCCTCATAGCCCTCGGGGAGACTGACTGAAGGGATGGCGATAGACTGGAGGCACGTCATACGATGGCATACGCGGCAATAGAAATGGGCGTGGAGATCCTCGTCGTCATCCATATCGGAGGGGTGGGTATCGCAGCCGCAATTGTTATGGAAATGGCCGTGGCACATCTCGTAGCGCAGGGCTCCAGCCTCATCCTCGATAGTGTGGACGATATGGCTCTCGCGGAAAAGGGTCAGCGCACGGAAGATATTACTTTTATCTACAGTGTCGAGAGTATCCTCAAGCTCGGCAAGGCAGACAGGATGGTCGGCAGCGGCTATGGCTTGCGCCACCATCATGCGGTTGGCCGTTGGCTTAATACCGTGCGCCAAGAGATGGTTTTCTATTTCGGAGTTGAGCATAACTACTTCTGATAAAAGGAAAGGCGACACCCACAGACTTCCAATGAAGGACTTCTTGTGGGCGTCGCCAATATTTTACGTTTTAGCCGCGTTGGACTGATTGTCGTTGCGACCTCATGACCATTCTTTTAGAACGGAAGTTCCTCTCCGTTGTCAGCTACATTGCCGCCGGGAGCAGGAGCCTGAACGGGCTGCTGAGGAGCCGCCTGAGGACCAGCCTGCTGACCGCCAGGATTGGGAGCGCCGAAACTGCCGCCCTGCTGACCGCCGAAACCGCCTTGGGGTGCGCCAAACTGCTGCTGACCGCCGAAGCCACCTTGGGGAGCACCAAAGCCACCCTGCTGAGGAGCGCCATAGCCACCGCCCTGACCATACTGAGGAGCGCCGAAGCCGCCCTGCTGGGGAGCGCCATAACCGCCCATCTGGCCACCCATCTGGCCGCCCATCTGAGCGTTATAAGGAGAGATGCGCCAAGCGTTGAGACGGTTGAAGAAGACCACGCGACCCTCGGGATTGGTCCACTTGCGACCCTGGATGTCGAAGTCTACGACAACCTCCTGACCAATCTGGAACTGGTCAACGAGGCCCGTGCGCATGTTAGTCAGCTGAAAGAGCACATAGTCAGAATACTGGGAGCTCGGATTTGAGATTTCCAAAACAAATTCCCTCACAGAAAACGTCTCGGTTCGTTTCACCACTTCATGAACCTCTTCGAGTTTACCAATAACTTGCATTTGTA
>CAVILU010000090.1:0-6730 GCA_963643535.1 bacterium
ACCGATGAACATTATTAGAGCCGAGACTATTATCGAGCTCTTATATGATGCCAGCATCTTGCGTCGGTATGTATATTCATAGCTTGCGCCTTCGGTCATGAAAATGGTGTAGTCGTCGCCCTGTCCAAAGATAAATGTGGCGAGTATTATATTGACTATGTTGAACTTAATGCCAAAGAGCCCCATAATGCCCAATATCCATATCCAGCTTATGGCCATAGGCACAAACGAGAGCATTGCCAACTCGATACTGCCAAAGGAGAGCCACAAGAAGAAGAACACGATGAGTCCGCACGCCCAGCCGATATAGTTAAATTCATCCGACAGGTGATTGGCAACCGTACTGTTCATACTCTCGACGTCGAAGGCATACGCTCCGGCTGCGGTGAGTTCGCTCTTTACGAGGTCGTAATCCTTTTCGTCTACGTCTATTATGCTGACTATGCTATACTTGCCTGCCGCACTGTCTGCACATACATTGGCCGAGAAGAGAGTCTCGGTAAGTGGGGCGAAGTGCGATATCTCTTGCGGAGCATATTCTCCATCCATTATTCCGTCAAAAGTATCGAAAGCGTCGTCCGCAAAGCCCTCGGCCTCGGCTGCCGCTCTTATCTCTTTTCGCAGCCTGTCGGCATATTTCTCTTTGAATTTCTGCCAATTGACAAGGCGTGCGGCCTGCTCGTTTTGTGGGCAAAGGAAGTCTCCGCAGTAACTTATTTGGCTCGTGATGCCAGATGCTACAAGATTTTGTAGGGTGGGGCGGAGGCTTTTATTTATCGCGAGTGCGGAATCTGCTGTGTTGCTCGTCGCAAGGGCATATACTTTGCGCTCGGGCCCCGTCTGGCTCATCTGCTGCTCGAAGTACTCTATGTCGGCTTCCTGCTGGGCGGTCATGTAGTTTATGCTGCCCATATTCGAGTCAAATTCTGTTCGCAAACTGAAGATACTCAGCACGATTGTTAGTGCCACGACGGTCCAGACTACCGCAGGTTTGCTCTCCAGCGATATGTCGCTCCATCGGTCGATAAATGTCTCGCGGTGTTTCTCCGGCGTGCGCGCCACGTGTGGCAGATATATAAGTACGAAGAGTATAGTGCCGATGAGCATGAGCGCGGCAAAAAGTCCGAGGTCGCGCAAGGCCACGGATTGCAGTGGTACGAGTGTCAAGAATGCGCCTACGGTGGTTACATTGCCCACAACGAGGGGGACCGCAATCTCGCGCAATGCTTGTCTACGGTCGGGTGTGTGTTGCAGGTGCGACAGATAGTGCAATGGATAATTGACTGCAATACCGATAATTACGGATGATATGCCAAGCACTATTATCGACACGCTGTCATGCAGGCAAGCGAGCCCGCCCACAGCAAACAGCCATCCCCAACCAATGGAGAGCGCAATAAGCATCATGTTCCTAAACCCGCCAAAGACCACCAACAGCAGTGCCACGATAAGCACAAGCGAAATCACTACCGAGAGTATGCTGTCCGTCTTAATCTGATTGGCGTTGTTCGAGGCTATCACAGGGCCGCCCGTCAGGTGTATCTCGACGTTCGGGTGCATCTCCATTGCCGCCTCGGCACTCTCTTGCAGCAGTGCGCTGAGCTCGGCATTGTGATTGGATTCCATTGCGCCGAAAGATGAACTTATAGTGGCTACAGCCCTGCTCATGTCGGGTGCGAAGATATACCCGTCGTACATCTCATACCGCATCCCGCTCTCGCTCACCTGCAGCCGTCGCATGGCGTTGCCAAAGAGCCCCACGGGGTCGCTACTGATGACCTGCGCCGCCATTCCCACCGACGGCATCATCAGCTGCGCCTTGTCGTCGGCTATGGCCCGAGCCACGGCATCCTCGTCCTCCATCATGCTGTCTATGCGCTCATAGTCGCTCTCTGTCAGGAAGTAAGGTATGTTTGCGTACACAAATGCGGCCACCTCATTTATCTGCTCGGCATCCACTTGCGTCATCATCTTACCCACCATTCCCGTGCTGTCGCGCTCTCCGATAATCTCCGCGAAGTCGTCTATGGCAAGAGTTATCTCATCGGGGTCGGCCTCAGCAGTATCGCGGCTCAAGAATATGGCGATAACCTTGTCGCCCCCCGATATCTCCTCATAGACACTCAGAGCATTCTGATAATTCTCGTCGAGCGGCAGAAAATCAGATATATCCTCCTTATACCCCAATCGGAGCACAAGCATCACAAGCAAAGCCGTCACCAATCCCAAAGACACTCCCCACGCCGCCCGATGCAAGCGCATATACTCATAAACCCTCTCTATCAAGCTTTGCATAAAAGAATTCTATATCAATTAAATGCAATAAAAAGCAACAAAGGAGCAAAACAAAGCGCTCCATCCAACCAAGTACCAAAAGCAACCGTTAACTGCTAACTGTTAACTGTTAACTGCTAACTGTTAACTGTTAACTGTAAAAGTGCCATTTTCGCCCGTCGTCGCATCTCATTAGCTTGTTCCAATGTAGTCCCCATAGCCTCCAACTCCTTGCGAGTCACGGCTTTCTCCATCCGCATCTTTATCGTGCCGGGGCGCATCAGCAACGTCGTCTTATCCAATACGCGTCCCGATCCGCTAATCGTCGTAGGCACAATCTCCATACCGAGAGTCTCGGCAATGCGGAACGCCCCTTGGTGGTAACGCGCTATGTGGCCATCGGCGGATCGCGCACCCTCGGGGTAGACCACTATGTTATACCCCTTCTCTTTCAAGGCTTTGAGCTTGGGTATGAGTTGCTCTATGCCTTCCGAGGCCGATGGGAAGTCCGCACTGCGCACAATGAAGCCGAAGAGTGGGTTGTTGCGCACCCAGTCTTTGGTCAGGATCACCATCTTTGGTGTTTGGCATAGCATGCAGAGCAAGTCGAGAGCCGACTGGTGGTTGCCGATTATTACCTTGGGTTCGCTGTCGAGCCTTAGGTCGTTCGCTATCTCCTGCTGGAATTTTACGCCGGGTAATCCGTGGCCTATCATTACGAACCTTGCCACGCGATACATCAGCTTGTGGATCTTCATTTTCTTCTCCTCTGTATCCTTGCCGACGTGGGTGTATATCCACGTGAGGGGGGTGAAGATCAGCGGAGTGGCAATAGAGAACACGAGTAGCGAATATGTCGTGCGGAGAATGCGCAGCAAAAATCTCAAACACGTGAGCGGAAGACCATAGACCACAGCCATGACGCACAATATGGTGTTGAGTATGCTGATACGCGTGAAGTCAATAAACGGGCGGAAGTGGCTAACGCGCTCTTCGCGGGGCGGATAGTAAACGTCAATAGGTGTCTCGTGAATCTCCGCGCCATGCCACGATGCGAATACCATAAGGCTCAACTCGGCCTCGTATCGCGACGAGACGAGCGGCAGCAGACGCAGTCTGCTCAGCGGGTAGAGTCGGAAACCCGATTGTGTGTCGCTCACCATGCGGCCCGTCTGAAGGTTGAACCAGAAGTTGGAAAATTTGTTGGCAAAGTTGCTGCCGCCCGAGCGGTCCACGCCATTCATCTTGCGGCTGCCTATTATTATCGCATCGGGGTGCTCAATATTGGCGGCCAGTATGTTGGCTATGTCTTTCGGATAGTGCTGCCCGTCGCCGTCCAGTGTTATGACGTATGCGAAGCCGAGTTCCTTGGCCTTGGCAAATCCACTTTTCAGTGCCTGGCCCTTGCCGCGGTTCTTGTCGTGGCGCACAATGGTTATGCCCTCTATCGCGGATAGCACTGTCTGAGTGTCGTCGGTGCACCCGTCGTCCACTACTATCACGTCCTGACACTCTGCGAGGGTTTCGCGCACGACCTTGCCAATTGTTCCGCCATTGTTGTATGTCGGGATCACTACGCAGGTCTTGCGCATTCTCAGCAGAGCTCGCTGCCCTTGTTTATCAGAAGCTGAAGAGGCCTCCATCTATTTTGCCGTTTATTTTTATGTTCTTGAGTTCCAATGTCGTCGTGTCGCCATTCTTGTCTGTCATCACTATGGTCTTGACCACGGCGTCCGCCTTGTCTGCCTGCAGCGTTATCGAGTTGACAATCTGTTTCAGCTCTTTGCGCAGTGGGGTGAGGGTTATAATCCATTCCTTCCCATTGTCGCTCACGCTTTGCGAGAAGTCCGTGCTGCCGACAATATTCTCTATGCCAAAACCTCCCTTGGCCATACGCATGATGCGCTTGAATATCTTATTCTCAGCCAGTTCCGTTACTGTAGTCTTTCCATCCTTTGTCACCTTGGCGCGCTTGCCGTTTGTCACGAAAGTCATCGCGTTCGGGGTTTTGCACTCCCATACTACGCAATCCGGCTGCCTGTAAATCAACGTTCCCTCCGTCATGGCAGCTTCCTTCAGCATCTTGGTCTTCCGAGTCTGGACGAAGTCGCAAGTCATGCACTGCGTAGCCTTAGCAGCCGTGCACACCTTTTGCGTAACCTCCGTCTCTTTGGTCGTTTGCGCTTGCGCACAGGTGCCCAAAATGCTGATACATAATATTATGCCTGCTAATATTTTCCTCATGTTACTATTACTTGAGTTTTTCCTCGCCTCGCAACAAGACAGTGCTAAAAGATTGCAAAGCTGGTAAATCCTTCACTCCACCTCTTTCAAATATCTTGCCAAATTCTTCAGGCATCTCATCATGTAAACCGACAAGCACCGACTGGCACTGTCCACTCTCAATCAGCATCTCCGCATCGCGCATGGCCCACTCGAGCGAATCCAAGCCATGACTGTATGTCAAGTTATATCCGTGGCACTTAAGTTTTATGGCTATCGCGCTGCCAATGGTGTTATGTGTGCTCTGCATGAAGTCCGTCGGGCTTACTGTCTCATCGCCACTGTTCTTCACCTGCATCAGCATGCGCTCTGTCTGAGTGAGGCAACCGAAACGTGTGGCCGTGATTATGGCGTCGGGGACTTCAATCCCTGCTCCGGCCAGGGCTTTGAGTGAACTTATCATTGCGCTCTTTGCCAATCGGCTCATGCGGCGAGCCTCCATTGGCGTGGCGTATTGGCGTATCTCGCTGAGGCCTTCGTCGGAGTCAATCTCCACTTGTGAGGCCTTGCGGCAGGTGAACCTCCTCTCTTTGGGCTGGTGATCAACAGCCTTTCGTGATATTATCAGCGAAGTGTCGTTGCCGCCGAAACCGAATGAGTTGCACATCACGTTGTCCACCTGAGCTTCTGTTGCGCAGGTAATGGGCGCAATGCATTGCTCATCGGCACTCTTCCAACCTGTGTTGCCGGGTATAAGGTTGTGCTCTATGGCGAGTATGCTTATGACGGTCTCAATGCCGCCCGATGCGCTCGTCGTGTGACCCGTGGCCCACTTTGTGCTGCTCGTGGGCGGTATCTTGTCGCCAAATATGCGGCGTATGGCTGCGCTCTCGCTCTTGTCGTTGCTGGGCGTGCCAGTGCCGTGGGCGTTGATATATTGTATGTCCGATGGGGTGAAGCCAGCCATTTCTATGGCTTCTTTCATAGCGAGGTATGAGCCTTCGCCATTGTCAGATGATGCCGTCTGGTGGAATGCGTCGCATGCGTTGCCATAGCCTGTAATGTATGCCAATGTCTTCGCGCCGCGTCTCTCCGCCATGTCGCCTCGCTCCAAGACCACGTATCCCGCGCCCTCACCGAGGTTCAGTCCCGCGCGCGAAGAGTCGAAAGGTCGGCAAATCTCGTGGTCGAGAATCATAAGTGAGTTAAATCCGTCGAGGTGGAAACGCGAGAGGGCCTCTGTTCCGCCTGCTACGGCAATATCCGCGTGTCCCATTTCTATCATCCTGGCACCCAACGCTATGGCATTGGCAGCCGAGGAACATGCTGTAGAAATGGTAGTGCTCGCCTCGAAGATGCCAAAGTAGTTGGCTATAGTCTCCGTATTGCTGCCGCACTCATGTTGGTGGATAAAGGAGCTGTCATCACACTTGCCGTCGATAGCCTCGTTGAAATATCGTTCGGTGATATCCATTCCCGCCACAGTGGTGCCCGATATAAAGACTATTCGCAGCGGCTTCCCGTCAATTGCCATACCTGCCGCGAGCCCCGCCTCGTCAATGGCTTGGCGTGTGGCCTCTATGCCGAGCAGTGCCGTGCGGCTGATTATCTTCGCGGCCTCAATACCGGCTTTCGCCTTCAGCTCCTCGTCCGAGAGTTTTACTTCGCCAACGGGCAACTCGGTATGCGTCGAGCGCAGGTATCGCATTTGCCCGATGCCCGTCTCGCCGTCCCTCAGCCTCTGGAGTACGCTCGCTTTGTCGTTCCCTATGGCCGATATTATCCCGGCACCCGTTATGGCAATACTCATTTCTTGCGGTTTTTGCTGATGTACTCTGCCATGGCGCGTACGCTCTTGAGAATCTCCTTGCTCTCGGCTGCCGAGTTCAGCTTGATGCCGTACTCTTTCTCCATCAGCACGATGAGCTCCAGAGCGTCGATAGAGTCCAGTCCGAGGCCTTCGCCAAAGAGAGGCGCGTCGGTATCAATGTCCGACGCAGTCATCTCCTCCAGGTTCAACGCACTTATTATCTGATTCTTGAGGTTAGAGATAAGCTCTTCCATCTGTCTATTATTTAGAAGGTGTAGATATTGTTTTTATAATATTGATAGCAAAAGAAAATGCAAAAGGATAATATATCCCTTCAGCAAATAATATCTTTCATACAAAAATAACAAACCGCCCGAAACTCCACAAAAAACAATCAACAATAAATCTAGCAATCTAAGTTAG
>CAVILU010000090.1:6740-8792 GCA_963643535.1 bacterium
CCCCGTCAAAAACTTATTGTAATTGTCAATTGTTAACTGTTAATTGTTAATTGTTAATTGCATGAAGAATTTCTCCTCCGAAGCATAATCAATCCATCCACAAACAACACTCCGAGTACCAGAGTCAGCTAAAGATGCCATGACCACATCCCGCATGACATCCTCATCCCGCTGCGGCAAAATATAAAGCGATGTCTCGCCATGGTAAAGGTTGCGTATGGCAATCTCGCCCGTCACGATATTGGGTAGCGTATATACAAAGGCCGCAGGACTCGGGAAATAGTTGTCCGTGTCGCGTATGCTGTCGGCATAAACCTTGTCAATCTCCACTGAAGAACTGTGGTTGAAGAGTATCACCGCGCGATCCGAACGTTCTGTGAACCGCGGGGTAGGGCAGCCCTCTTCCGCTGCCTCGGCCGCAAGTAGCAATTCCGAGGCCACGAAGCCCAGACGCGACAGTTTGTCCATCTTGTAGAACTTGGGGTACCCGCCTATGTGTTGCTTATACGCGCGGGTCAGTATGTCACCTTCGCCCTCCTCTATTGTGAGTTTTCGCCCATCAATAGTAATATCTGTTGGCGTTACGGCAATGCTATGCGTAGTTCTAAGTTTTCGATGCGCAGAGTCGTGATTCTCAGTGCCAATCTGTGAAGTTTGTGGACTGGAGCAATCAGCGTACTCCTTCTCGAAAATAGCCACGGCATTGCATCCTCCGAACCCCGAAAGCATCTTGCCCCAAAGCCGTTTCTGCCCGTCGAGTGCCATAGGCTCACCTGAAATCCGCACCTTGCCCGAGACTCCAGCCTCAGCAAATCCGCGAGTTCCAAGCATCATACCTCGCTCCGCCATGTGCATCGTGACGATAGTCTCCACCACGCCCGCGGCTCCCATTGTGTGTCCGTAATAACCTTTGAGGCTGTTCACAGGCACGTCGCTCATGCCTGCCCGCTCCAGTGCTACGGACTCCATTTGGTCGTTGAAGAGGGTGGCTGTGCCGTGGGCGTTTATCATCATAAGCTCGTCGGATCTGTGGTTGCCCATTGCGGCTTCTATTGCGAGGCGCAGGCCTTCGCCTTTGCGGTGTGGCGCGCTGATGTGGAATGCGTCGTTGCGTATGGTGCCGCCCACAATTTTCCATGTGGCGCCGCCCGCAGGTAGTCTCTTCGGCCGCTCTTTGCTGAGCACTACGGTTGCCGCCGCCTCGCCGAGGTTGAGGCCGTTGCGGTCGATGTCGAAAGGTCGGCACTCGTCGGCCGACAAGGCTTTGAGGGATTGAAATCCCGATATGATAAATTTGCGAGGCATATCCGCTCCGCAAACAACAGCGTTGTCATACATTCCCGCCCCGATCATCCTGTCCGCCAATATTATAGCGGCAAGACCAGATATGCAGGCGTTGCAAACAACAATAGGGCGCGTCTTTATCCCCACGGCTTCAGCAATAGCTACCGCAGCATCAGCAGGCGACACGCGTCGTCCGCCTCCCAGCAACTCCTCCACATTTCCCTTTGTGGTGCTGAGAACAAAGAGAGTCCGTGGGTCGCAAGCGTCAATTCCGCACTCCGCAATAGCTTCACTGATGGACTTTACGCAAATCGTCTCAAACGGAGTGAGTTCTCCGTGTGTTTTGCCTTCCGTATCTCCCTCAGATAGCGAAGCCACAAAAGCCTCGCCCACGCCAAAACTCCCGGCATCATAATGTCGCAAACAACTATCCCCGCGCTCAATCCGCGCGAGGTTCTCTTTGCTGGTCTTGCCCATGGGCGACCAGATATTATCTGAAATTATGTAAGACACGCTTTCTCAATTCTCAGTGCACAGTGCACAGTGCACAGTTGCGTTAGTTCCTAGATTTTTTTCTCTATGAAAATAATACAGTCGCCAAATCCAGTTCAGCTGCAAATCATAGCCCCAAAGGGGCGTCGTATGTTAGCCCGGCGGCGCGAGCCCCGGGGCAAAAAATCCTACAAACCAAACGCAAAAATATTATCTGTTATTTTCATCTTGCAAGCATAAAGTCTCCAAATTCCAGTTGGCTGTGGGGAACCATAG
>CAVILU010000091.1:0-8613 GCA_963643535.1 bacterium
CCGTTGCTCTTCTTTTTTTGTTTGTTTTTGCCTGTCTGCACTCCCTGTGGTGCTAAAATCCTATCAGTGTTTGTGAAAATAGTTTCATAATGTAAGTTAAAATGCTGTTAAACTGACGTTTAGGGCTTTGTAACCATAAATAAGCATTATATTCGCGTTGATTTCTCCAAAAAAAGTGGGATTTGGTTGAAACTTTATACTTATGTTCCCGCTCCAAAGAACGACAGACAAGGCTTATTAGCTCTCACATCTGCTTGAGCAACCCTTGCTCCCGAACCGAAACGACAAAAAGAAGTTAAATGATATGAATGCGCCGCTCGCATCTCAATGTCTCTCCGCACGCACTTCCAACGGAAAGGTGCGTCCGGTCGTCGGTATCTGTCATCGCCTTGATTCCGTAATATAGTTCTCCCCAATATTAAATGCTAATCAAATTAAGCTATGAATTTTAAGCTTACTCTCTGTTCCCTCGCTTTGGCTCTCGCTGGCTGCATGTCTTTCGCTACTGTGGCTTCCGCGCAGGAGACCTACACTGTCAGCAGTGGCGACTACAATGGCTGGACGTTCGTCAAGAACGCCGACGGTACTCTCAGCCTTGCTTCAGTGGACTGGCAGTTCAGCCTCCCCGATGGTGTGCTCCGAATCCCCGAGACTGTTGATGGTATGCCTGTCACCGGTGTTGTAGGTGAAAAGGCAATAGGCTCAATCGGAGCTGGCACTTTCCTTGCTAAGTCTAATATAAAGGCTGTCGTTTTCAGTAAGAACGTGACAACCATTGGTAGCAGCGCATTCCAGTGGTGCTCTTCTATCGAGGAACTCGATTTCTCCGAGAGCGGCGTCAAAGTCGTTGGCGATTATGCTTTCGAGGGATGCGAAAAGGTTGAGACTCTTAAACTTCCCGAGGGTTGCACGACTGTCGGTAATTCCGCTTTCGCGCAATGCTCCGCCCTTAAGACAGTTAAGCTCCCTACGACGCTCACTACTATTGGCGGCAGTGCATTTAAGGAGTGCAAGAAGCTCGCATCCGTCAATCTCCCCGAGGGCCTCGAGACCATCGGCTCTTATGCCTTCAATCAGTGCGAGAGCCTCACGAGCGTAGTTATCCCCAGCACTGTCAGCAACATCGGTCAGTTCTCTTTCCAATACTGCTACAATATCAGCAGCATCGAGATCAAGGACAGCGAGACCAACACCAACCGCATGATTGAGCAAGGTGCTTTTGAGCAGACTGCTGTTAGCTCTGTCGAAATCCCTGGTTCGGTTGCAATAATCGAGAAGGACGCATTCAAAGACTGCCACACGCTCGAAACAGTTGTGATCGGCGACGGCGTCAAGGAGATTCAAGAGGATGCCTTTGGCTCTTGTGGCGATCTTATCAAAGTCGAGTTCAAGAGCGAGAGCAACCCGCCTACCATCGCAAGCAATTCCTTCACCAACTGGCGTGTCCAAAATGGCAATATCTCCTTCGTAGTCCCCGAGAACGCTACCTACGAGGTTGTTACAAACAAGGATGGCGTCCTTGCCAATATCGTAAAGAAAGATACTACCAATCCCACCTCTATCGGCAACATCAATATTGCTGATGCTCCCGCGGAGTACTACGATCTGCTCGGCCGCAAGGTCGCAAGTCCCAAGGTCGGCCAAATTGTAATAGCACTCTATGCCGACGGCTCAGCCCGCCGTATGCTCGTGAAGTAAAGAAACGGACACTTCTTAATAAATCGCCTCCGCCAGAGCTCCTTTTGGGATACTTTGGCGGAGGCTTTTCAGTTAACAGTTCACAGTTCACAGTTCACAGTTCGCGGAGTTTTCAGTTCACAGTTCACAATTCACAGTTTGTGGACTTTTCTATTCACAGTTCACAATTCACAGTTCACGGACTTTTCAGTTAACAGTTCACAGTTTGCGGACTTTTCAGTTCACAGTTCATAATTCACAGTTCACAATTCACAGTTCGCGGACTTTTCAGTTCACAGCCTTTTCTGTTGACAGTTTGTGCTTTGCGCTTTTTACTATTTACCGCTTTCTGTAACTGTCTGAAGCCTTATTTTCGAATAATATACCGGATAAAGAGATATCCTCCAATGACTTGCAGCAGCATGCCGGGGATGCCAATGCGGAAATCCTGTACGGCCAAGAGGAAGTCGCCCCGCATTGCCCACTCGCCAAGAGTGCCGACAACCTGATAGAATAGCACTGCGCAAACAAGAAGAGGGATGCTTACCTTATTAAACCTCTGCGCTATATAGCCCGCGGCAATGGCCAGGAGCACGGACTTGAGCAATATGGCGGGCAGGACCACGGGCGCGGGCATGCCAAAGAGCAGTGAGTTGACCACGGGCGAGAGGACTGCCGTGAGCAAGCCTACCTTCCAACCGTACTTATATGCCCCGATGAGGGTGAAGAAATAGATGGGGAGCCACGTTATGCCGCCTTGTGGCACGAGGTGGAAGAGCTGTGGCAGCACGATGTTGCCCACCACGAAGAGCGCGGCTGCAATGTACGTCTTGGCCTCGGCATAGCTCAGTGAGTAGAGTTTTACGTTTGCTGTTTGCATGTTATGTGTCGTTTTTTCTTTTATGTGTTTCTTATCAGAAGTTTATGTTTAGGCCGCCCGTTGCTGTGGCTTGCGGCATTGGGTATCCGTCGTTTATCTCATACTCCTGCGCCAAGAGGTTCTCTCCTCGTGCCCAGATGCTGAGCCATTTGGTTGCTCGGAATGAGGCTCGGATGTTCCATAGTACAAAGTCCTCCGTCTTGTCGGGGCTCACTGTGGTGTAGAGCCCGCCAATGTATTGGATGCCAGTGGTGACGTTCCAACGGCCGTGCGCAAAGGCGGCACCAACGTAGAGCTTATGCTCGGGGGCGGCCACTACGGGGTTCTCCATGTGTAGGAAACTGTAGTTGGCGTCGGCCGACCAACTGCCGTTTATCCTATACGCTGCTTGGAGCTCAAATCCGGCATTGTCTATCTCGCCCGTGTTCTGGTTGAGGCGGCCACTGCCATTGGGATTGGGCAACGTCTGGATAAGGTTTTTGCCATCTATGTAGAAGACATTCACTCCATAACGCAAACGGCCGCCCAAGAGATGCTGCGAGAAAGCCACCTCGTAGTTCCACATCGACTCGGGCTTTAGGTCCGGGTTCTGAGGCGGGAACATATACATCTCGCGGAGTATGGGGTAGCGGAAACCTTTTGCGGCAGAGAGTTTAAGCTCGGCATGATGGCGCAAATGGAATGCCATTCCCGCCTGAGGCACAGTCTCTGTCCCGACACGTGAATGGTGGTCCACTCGCACTCCGGCATTGAGCGTCAGTAGAGACCCGAAGCTCTGGCGGAAATCAACATATCCTGCGGCCTCGTCCTCGTGCTTGTCCACGAGATCTGTGCGAGTGCCCTCTTTCTCGCCCTTAATGTATTGCGTCCACGCCTCGCCGCCATATCTGAACCAGTCGATGCCGACGGTCATTCGATTGCCCGTGAAGAACTGCGCACTCTGGTAGAGAGATATGCCCATCATGTCGTCGCGAGAGTTGAAACGCCCCTCTTGCGGAGTCTCGCCTTTGCTGGGAGTATAGCCGTCGTTTATCTTGTGGTGCCCCCAGTTATAGAAGAAACTCAGAGCGCCGGAAGTCCTCTCGTAGTTGTTCTCGACGGCTGCCGATGCCACTCCGCGAGTGATGCTCTGGTCGCCTTCGAGGAGCGGGGCGGACGTGGGACCCGGGTATGTGGCGTTGAAGTGCGTGATGTTCACGTCGGCTCGGGCAGCCCAGTGAGGGGAGAAGTCATAGCCAATCTTGGCGTAGCCGCCATATTGCTCGAACTCCATATTGTCGCGATGCCCGTCCGTGCGGTTATACGATGCGCTCACTACACTCGAGAATCCATGGTGGCGGATGGTGTTGGTGGCCTCGGTCTCCAGTGTGTTGTACGATCCGTAGCCGGCGTGGAGTGTGGTCCGCACTCCGTCCTCATGCATCTTGCGGGTTACGATATTCACTACTCCGCCCATGGCGTTCGAGCCATAGAGAACGGATGCCGGACCTCGGAGCACCTCCACCTTGTCGGCCAAGAGGGATTGGTAAGCATCGGCAATGGGGTGGCCAAATATTCCGGCATATTGCGGATGCCCGTCGATGAGCACCATCAGCCGTGCGCTGCCGCCCGAGAGTCCGCGGAGGGATATCCCGCCCGCCGCGCCTGTGGAGACTCCGTAGCCCATGACTCCGCGCGAGGTGGTGAAGAGGCCAGGCACTTGCTCTGTGAGCGTGGGCAAGAGCGATGGCTGCATGGCCTGGTCTATCTTGTCGCGGCTCAGGATGGAGACGGTTTGCGAGAGGTGGCGTATGTCTGTGGCGTTGCGCGTGCCGGTCACTACTACCTCGTCTATGTTATGGCTCTTGCTTGTTATGGTGTCGGCTTTGGCGATGCCGCTTGCCGCGCCCTGGGCTTGCGTTGCTGCGGCTACGGCTGTCGTGGCTATTGCCGTGGCAAGAAGTTTTAGTCGCATAAGTTTTTCTATATGTGTGTGGCTATATCTCCTTGTCGCTTATCTCTTTTTCATCTCGGCCATGAAGGCATCTATCTTTGTGAGGCACTCTTCGGGTGACTTGCAACCCATGCAACGCGTCTCGACAGGGCAAAATCCGGTGCCGGCGCGGTTGATGATATGTGGGACAACCTTGTCGTAGGCTGTCTTGATCCCGCTCTTCGTGAGCAAATCGAGTGCTGGCTGACTGATTACGTCGGCATGCAACTCCTCGATTTTGCCGAGTGCCATCAAGGCTGCCGCTCCTTTGCCTACAACCTTGTCCGCCAGTCGTGCTCCGTGGAGTAGGGTGGGCTCCTCGTGGAGAAGCATATAGAGGTCCGACACGCCTCGGCCGTCGAATGTGCGTACCCCGCCATTGTTCGATATCGCCAACGAATGGTCGCCGTTATGTAAAGTTAGAATTAAATCCTCCATTATCCTATTGATTTTGTTTTGTGAGGGTTCAACTGCTTTTTTTGAGGTCACGTTTGTTTGTCTGTAAAGATAGGTCATTGCGTCGGCATTGGCTCTATCAAGAAATTGGCGAGTGTTACCATTTTTACTGAAAACGCTATCTTTGCCATAGTCAACGCGTCTTAATCCCCCGATTTCAATGCGACTCTACATAAAAAATATGGTCTGCGCCCGCTGCGTCATGGTGGTCACGGACATCCTCGGCCAATGCGGAATACCCGATGCGCACGTCTCCCTCGGCATGGCGGATGTGCCCGATACGCTGACCGACAACCAACGAGCTGATATTGCCCATCGCCTCGCACATGTGGGCTTCGAACTGATAGACAATCAGCGCAATCTCATGATAGAGCAAATCAAGGCTAAAGTCCGAGAGTACGTAATGTCCGATGCCGAACGCCAGCCCAATCTCTCCGATTTCCTCGTGGCTGGTATAGGCCGCGAATACTCAACCCTCTCCTCCCTCTTCTCCGAAAGCGAAGGCCGCACCATTGAGCAATACCATATCCTCGTCCGCGTAGAACGGGTTAAAGAACTGATAGCCTACGGAGACAAATCCATGAGCGAAATAGCCGACGCGGTCCACTACTCCAGTGTCGCCCACCTCAGCACCCAATTCAAAAAAGTGACCGGCATGACACCCTCCGCCTTCAAGTCCCTAAGTGACAAACGCAGGCTCGCCATCGATAAGGTTTAGATTAAGATATAGATTAAGGCATAGCAATTTTGCCGTCCCATATACAAAAACGTCAAACCCCTCGGAGCTATCACAGTTCCGAGGGGTTTGCGATTTTTGATCAATATACAGTCTTACGAATTCGGCGTTTTAGTCGAACATGAAGAGCATCTCACGATACTTAGGCAGAGGCCACATCTCGTTGTCTACGATCATCTCGAGCTTGTCGACATGGTAGCGGATGACGTCGAGATACGGGCGAACCTTCTGCTCGTACTCGTAGGCCTTCTTGTTCTCGTCCTCGATCTTGTTGGCGGCCTTGCGGGCGTCGATCATAGCCTGGACGTTGGAGCGGATGGTCTTGACGTGGTCGGAGACCTTGCGGATGAGCTCGCGCTCGTTCTCGGTCATAGCGTCGGCGTCGGCACCCATGACCTCCTTCATGCCCTTGACATTCTGGATGAGGATGTTCTGGTAAGCGAGGGCGGTCGGGACGATGTGGTTGATTACAAGGTCGCCCATAACGCGTGCCTCGATCTGCACCTTCTTGACGAACTTCTCCATCTCGACGTCATGACGTACGTGGAGCTCGCGCTCGGTGAGCACGCCACCCTCAACGTATACCTTCTTGCTCCAGTCGGAGAGCATAGTGTCGATGCTCTCGGGCACGCTGGTGATGTTGGTGAGGCCGCGCTTCTTAGCCTCCTCTTTCCACTCGTCGGAGTAGCCGTTGCCGTCGAAGTGTATTGGTGCGCTCTCTACGATGAGCTTGCGGATCTCCTGGAAGATAGCCTCGTCCTTCTTGACGCCCTTCTCGATGAGTGCGTCAACGTCGGCCTTGAACTCGCGGAGCTGCTCTGCCACGATGGAGTTGACTGCGGTCATTGCACCTGCGCAGTTTGCGGACGAACCAACGGCGCGGAACTCGAAGCGGTCGCCAGTGAAGGCGAAAGGTGAGGTGCGGTTGCGGTCGGTATTGTCTACAAGGATCTCAGGCAGACGGCCAATGCCGAGCTTGAGGGCGGTCTTCTCCTCGGGAGTCATCTTGGCGTCGGATACCTTCTCTACGATGCTGTTGAGCATTGCGGAAACCTGGGTGCCAAGGAAGACTGACATGATGGCTGGGGGTGCCTCGTTGGCGCCAAGACGGTGGCTGTTGGATGCGTTGAGCACCTGAGCGCGGAGGATATCCTGACCCTTATGCACTGCTGCGAGGACGCAGGTGAGGAAGGTGAGGAAGAGCATGTTGCCCTTGGGGTTCTTGCCCGGGGCGAAGAGGTTGACGCCGGTGTCGGTGCAGAGGCTCCAGTTGTTGTGCTTGCCGCTACCGTTGATGCCTGCGAAAGGCTTCTCGTGGAGGAGGACCTCGAAACCATGGTGCTTAGCGAGCTTGCGCATAACGTCCATGAGGAGGAGGTTGTGGTCGTTGGCTACGTTGACCTCCTCATAGATAGGAGCGAGCTCAAACTGACCGGGGGCTACCTCGTTGTGGCGGGTCTTGGCGGGGATGCCGAGCTTGTGGCATTCTACCTCAAGGTCGCGCATAAAGAGAGCTACGCGCTCAGGAATTGAACCGAAGTAGTGGTCCTCGAGCTGCTGGTTCTTTGCGGAAGATGCGCCCATAAGGGTGCGGCCGGTGAGAACAAGGTCGGGACGTGCGAGGTAGAGACCCCTGTCTACGAGGAAGTACTCCTGCTCCCAGCCGAGGTTGGAAATGACGCGGGTTACGTTCTTATCGAAGTACTGGCAAACGTCTACTGCTGCCTTGTCAACAGCGTGGAGAGCCTTGAGAAGAGGAGTCTTGTAGTCGAGTGCGTCGCCGGTGTAGGCAATGAAGATTGTCGGGATGCAGAGGGTCGAGTCTACGATGAATGCGGGGCTGGTGACATCCCATGCGGTGTAGCCGCGGGCCTCGAAGGTAGCGCGGATGCCGCCATTGGGGAAGGACGAAGCGTCGGGCTCCTGCTGAGCGAGATGCTTGCCGGCAAACTCCTCGATTACCTTGCCGTCGGGACCGTAATTGATGAAGCCGTCATGCTTCTCGGCGGTGCCGTCGGTGAGGGGCTGGAACCAGTGCGTGTAGTGTACAGCGCCGTGGTCGATAGCCCAAGCCTTCATGCCAGCTGCTACGCCGTCAGCCAACTCGCGGCTGATGAATGCGCCTTCAGCGATGGCCTTCTTGACCTGCTTGTAGACGGAGCTCTGGAGGTACTTCTTCATAGCCTCGTCGTTGAATACGAGTTCGCCGTAGAGCTCGGGTACGCGCTTCTCGGGGAACTTGATCGTAGGAGGCTGCTTCCTCATCAGGTCGGTCAGCGCTTGGAATCTGAGTGTTGCCATAGTGTTTATGGGTTAGATTTGTCCTTTTGAATTTTCTATGGAAGAAAAGAGAGTTTTGAGACTTTTGCTCCGATACCCCTTGCGAAGTGGGGTGGTCTGTCGGATTTTTATGCTTTTTGTCTCTGTGTCCCCTCTTTTTGTTTGACATTACAAATTTAGAGTGTGTGATTATAATTTGCAAGAAAACGAGCCTAAAAAATGCGATTTTCTTTCATTTTAACGATTAAACTTACGTTTTGTCGTAATAACGCCCCGTTTTTTAGGATTTGTAAGCGCAAAATCCGCTTTTCTCCTTTCTGTTGTTTGCCCAGAGCCCTCCGATTTCTTTCAGTTTAATATTCTTGTGGGCGTTTTTATATAAAACAGCGACGCACCCCTCGTTTTTGAGGGGTGCGTCGCTCGAAATTATAATTTTAACCCGTTTCGGAGCTAAAAGTCATGCGGATGCTTATCTCATAATGATTTTTGTCACCTTGTTTCCGCAGCGGAGGATGTACAATCCTTGTGCGGGGGCTGTGAGTGCGTTGCCTTGGGTCTCGGCCACCTTTTTGCCAGTGAGACTGTAGAGCGTCTTTGTCTCGCCCTCTGCAC
>CAVILU010000092.1:0-4881 GCA_963643535.1 bacterium
GGCTACTCTCGATAAGCTCGCTTCTTACCTTGTTAGCTCCCCTGGTGTAACTGTCAAGCTCAATGCTCACACCGAGGCTAAGGGCAATCGCTACGGCAACCTCCAGGTATCTCAGAATATGGCCGATGCAGCCAAGGCGTACCTCGTCTCCAAGGGCGTTAAAGACAGCCAGCTTATCCCCCGCGGTTATGGTGAGCGTTACCTCCTCAACCGTTGCCATCGTGGTGTCTATTGCGATGCTTCGCAGCACAAAATCAACCGTCGTATCGAGGTCGTTGTCTGGAATGTTGCTAAGTAGGTCGTAATCTTATTGCTCAACGAAAAGAAATGAAAAACACTATTCTGATATTTGCGGCCCTCTCTGTTTTAGCAACTTCACGAGTTGAGGCGCAGTCTGCTGTGGATGACATTCGTACGTCACAGCAAATTGTGGCTTGGACTTCTGAGGACCTCCCCGCATTCTCAATTCAGATTTCCGCCTCTAAGACACCTCCCGCCGATGCATCGTTTGCAAAAGGTCTCGATGTCGTCTACGAGTATAAGACTACCGACGGTCTCATCAAGTACTACTACGGCAAATTTGAGACATACGCCGAGGCAAACAAGGAGATTCGCAGCATACGCTCAAAGGGTTTCGACTCTGCTTTCGTTGTAAACCTCCGTGCTGCAGCTTCAGGTTCTACGGCAAACAAAGGTCAGATCCTCACCACTGGTGGTAAACCCATTGAGATTGACCCCTCTAAGGAATATGTGATTCAGGTTGGCGCTTTCCGTTACCCGCTCTACATCTCTTTCTTCGAGAACGTTGGTGAGGTTTACGAGTACAGACTCAACGATAAGATTTTCCGCTACACAACAAAGCCTATCAAGGGAACTGAAGTGAAGGCGGAACTCAATAGAATTCAGAATCTTGGTTACAATGCCGCCTTTGTGGTTGAGTATTCCAAGTATGCTCCCTTCAAGATTGAATAGTTCCCAATCTCAAGTGAGTAAAGCAATAAGTAGCAGGGCAGTCTATCGCTGATGGCTTTTGCCATTTGAGGAAAGTCCGGGCAATGCAGAGCGTCGCGCTTCCTAATTAGAAGATCTGCCGCGAGGTGATGTGAGCGTAACAGAAAACAACCGCCATCCGCAAGGGTGGTAAGGGTGAAAAGGCGGGGTAAGAGCCCACCGCGTTTCCAAGTAATTGGGGCGGCATATACGCAGCCGCGAATTGTAATGCCATGTATACTCAAGTCGGGCTTCGGCTCGCGGACGCTGCTCGTGTCCGGTGTCTCTCGGGACTCGCTTGAGGGGGTGGGCAGCTTGAGCTTGTCGGTGACGGCAAGTCTAGATAAATGATAGACCCCGCTTTCGGGCGGTGACAGAACTCGGCTTATCGCCTTGCTACTCCTATGAGCCCCTTGCACGCCACTGTGTGTGCGAGGGGATTTTTATTGTTATCTTTGCCGTGTAATTTACTTTTGGCAAGTATGCAAGTTTGTATTGCAGAGAAACCGTCGGTGGCCGCCGAGATTGCGCGTGTGCTGGGTGCCGACAGGCGAAATAATGGATATTTTGAGGGAAACGGCTATTGCGTCACGTGGACTTTCGGTCACTTATGCGAGCTCAAGGAACCCCATGACTACGATCCTACCCTCAGAAGGTGGGATATGCAGTTGTTGCCTATACTTCCTCCTAAATTTGGCATTAAACTCAAGGGCGATAATGGTATTAAGAAGCAATTCGACGTTATCAAGAGACTCTATGCCAATGCCGAGTGTATCATAAATTGCGGTGATGCAGGTCAGGAGGGTGAGCTCATTCAGCGTTGGGTGATGCAGCTTGCGGGAGTTCATTGTCCTGTTTATCGTCTTTGGATTTCGTCCCTTACCGAGGAGGCAATTCGCGATGGATTTAATAACCTCAAGCCTTCTGCAGATTTTAATAATCTCTATGCCGCAGGTAGCGCACGTGCCATGGGCGATTGGCTTCTTGGTATGAATGCAACCCGAGCATATACAATCCGATATGCCGGGCGTGGCATGGTTCTCTCCATTGGCCGCGTCCAGACCCCAACTCTTGCCCTTATTGTCCAGAGATATAAGGAGATTGCCAATTTTAAACCCGAGAAATATTGGGAGCTAAAGACCAAATATCGCGACGTGATATTCTCGGCAACTTCAGGCAAGTTCAACAAAATAGAGGAAGGGCAGGCAGCTCTCGAGAAGATTAAGGATGCCCCTTTCCAGATTGACGATGTTAAGGCCAAGCAGGGTAAAGAGGCCCCGCCTGCGCTCTTCGACTTGACCTCGCTCCAGGTGGAGTGCAACAATAAACTCGGTCTTTCGGCCGACGAGACGCTCCGCATCGCCCAGTCTCTCTACGAAAACAAGTTTACGACATATCCCCGCGTAGATACTCGTTTCCTCACAGACGACATCTATGCGAAAGTCCCCGCAATCTTAAAAGGTCTAGTCCCTTATTCCAATCTTACTGCGCAACTCCTTTCGGGAGCAAAATTGCCAAAGTCCAAAAGGGTATTCAATAACCTAAAGGTGACCGACCACCATGCCATAATACCTACTGGTGCCCCCCCTTCGCCTTCGATGTCCCTAAACGAGAAGCGTGTCTACGATATGATTGCCCGACGCTTCATCGCCAATTTCTATCCAGATAGCATTGTGCTCCTGACGACTGTACTTGGCAGTGCGTCGGGCGTGCAGTTTAAGGTGAATGGCAAGCAGATCCAGGACCCGGGATGGCGTGTGGTATATGGTAATCAGAAGATTGACGATGACAAGGATGAACAGGGTGGGGGAGTCCTTCCCGAGTTCAATGTAGGCGAGTCCGGTCCTCACGAGCCATCTCTCCAAGAGAAGCAGACGACTCCGCCAAAGCCATATACCGAGGCGACGCTCCTGCGAGCAATGGAGACTGCTGGCAAACAAGTGGACGACGGAGAGCTCCGTGAACTGATGAAGGAAAACGGCATAGGTCGCCCATCAACACGTGCGGCTATTATTGAGACCCTCTTCCGTCGCAAATACATTGTCAAGGAGCGCAAAAGCCTCCAACCGACTATCAACGGCATCCGTCTGATAGACACAATCTCCTCCCCGCTGCTCAAAAGCGTAGAGCTCACAGGCCAATGGGAACGCAAGCTACGTCAAATAGAGAATGGTGAGTATACGGCTGCCAATTTCAAGGATGAGATGGCCGCGATGGTAACCGAAGTTGTCAACATCGTCCGCAATGACTATGGCACCCAACGTTTCCAAGCAATACAGGAACAACCTAAGTCTGCTGCCAAGTCTTCATCGCGAGCACCTAAAGTGTCCGAGACGGGAGGTGGCGAGGCTGCGCAGGCAAGTGCAAAACCTGCGGCAAAGTCCTCTACGGCGAAATCCTCAACTGCCAAATCCAAGCAGATGCTATGTCCCAAGTGCGGCAAGCCTATTTTGACGGGAAAATCTGCATGGGGCTGCTCGGGCTTCCGCGAAGGATGTCATTTCGTCGTGCCCTTTGTCGTGATGGAGAAGAAATTGACTGAGACTCAAGTTTCGGCTCTCCTATCGAAAGGTGAGACGGCAACGATAAAAGGTATCGTGGTAAACGGAGAGAAGAAAGATGGCAAGTTGGCTTTCGACAAGGACTTCAATATTGTATACCGAGAAGCAGAGCCAGCCAAGAGCGCGCCCGATGCTCCGTTGCATTGCCCGTTGTGCGGCAATGAGATTGTCAAAGGCAAGACCGCTTGGGGGTGTATGGGATACAAGAGCGGTTGCTCCTTCCGTGTGCCATTCCAATTTATGTGCAAGAAGTTGACCCCCACGCATCTCAAGGTGCTCGTCTCTAAAAAGTGCACTGCCAAGATGACAGGCTTTGTCGATGAGCATGGCGTTCAGCGTTCTGGTCAAGTGGTTTTGACTCCCGACGGACAGCTGGCGCTAAAGAGTGCGGATTGATAAAAAAGTATGGCGTGCCAAATAGCGGGCGCGTTATATGCCAATAATTAAGCCATTTTGGCGCATCTTTGCGGGTGCGCCAATTTTTTTTGTATTGAAGTGTGACAATGTGCATTCTGTGTCTGCCAAAAATTCATACGCACCCTTTTGGCACGCACATTGTAATTGTATGGGTGTCGGGCGACGAAAGAAGACCGATAAACAACAAAACACTGAATAAAAGAAAATAAAAACATAAGACAATGTCAAAGATTATTGGTATCGACTTAGGAACCACGAACTCTTGCGTGGCAGTCATGGAGGGCAACGAGCCCACAGTCATCGCTAACAGCGAGGGCAAGCGCACTACCCCCTCTGTTGTAGCTTTCGTAGAAGGTGGTGAGCGCAAGGTGGGCGATCCCGCTAAGCGTCAGGCCGTCACCAACCCTCATAAGACCGTCTACTCTATCAAGCGTTTCATGGGTGAGAGCTATGATCGCCTCTCCAAGGAGATCGCTCGCGTCCCTTACACCGTCAAGGCTGGCGAGAACAACACCCCGCGCGTTGATATCGATGGCCGCCTCTACTCTCCTCAGGAGATCTCCGCAATGATTCTCCAGAAGATGAAGAAGACCGCCGAGGATTATCTCGGCCAGGAGGTCACTGAGGCCGTCATCACCGTCCCCGCTTACTTCAACGACTCTCAGCGTCAGGCTACTAAGGAGGCTGGCGAGATTGCAGGCCTCAAGGTCCGCCGTATCGTCAACGAGCCTACCGCAGCTGCACTTGCCTACGGTCTCGACAAGAAGAACAAGGATATGAAGATTGTCGTCTTCGACTGCGGTGGTGGCACGCACGATGTCTCCATCCTCGAGCTTGGCGACGGAGTCTTCGAGGTTAAGGCAACTGATGGCGACACCCACCTTGGCGGTGATGACTTCGACCATCGTATTAT
>CAVILU010000092.1:4891-8560 GCA_963643535.1 bacterium
GTTCAAGAACGAGGAGGGCATCGACCTCCGTCAGGATCCTATGGCTCTCCAGCGTCTTAAGGAGGCTGCCGAGAAGGCAAAGATTGAGCTCTCCAGCACCACTTCTTCCGAGATCAACCTTCCTTACATCACGGCTCAGGGTGGCGTGCCCAAGCACCTCGTCAAGACTCTCACCCGCGCTAAGTTCGAGCAGCTCATCGACGACCTCATCCAGCGCACCATCGCTCCTTGCAAGAGCGCGCTCCAGAATGCAGGTCTCTCCATCAATGATATCGACGAGGTTATCCTCGTAGGTGGTTCTACCCGTATCCCCGCCATTCAGGCAGCCGTCAAGAACTTCTTCGGCAAGGAGCCTTCTAAGGGCGTTAACCCTGATGAGGTTGTCGCTATCGGCGCAGCTATCCAGGGTGCAGTCCTCACCGGCGAGGTCAAGGATGTCCTCCTCCTCGACGTTACCCCTCTCTCTCTCGGTATCGAGACCATGGGCGGCGTAATGACCAAGCTCATCGACGCCAACACCACCATCCCGACCCGCAAGAGCCAAGTCTTCTCTACGGCTTCCGACAACCAGCCCTCCGTTGACATCCACGTCCTCCAGGGCGAGCGTCCTATGGCCCGTGACAACAAGACCATCGGCCAGTTCCACCTCGACAACATCCCACCCGCACCCCGTGGCGTTCCTCAGATTGAGGTTACCTTCGATATCGACGCAAACGGTATCCTCAACGTAACCGCAAAGGACAAGGCCACCGGCAAGGAGCAGAGCATCCGCATCGAGGCTTCGTCTGGTCTCTCCGACGACGAGATCAAGCGTATGAAGGCCGAGGCCGAGGCTAACGAGGCTTCCGACAAGGCTGCCAAGGAGAAGGTCGACAAGATCAACGGTGCCGACAGCCTCATCTTCCAGACCGAGAAGAGCCTCAAGGAGTATGGTGACAAGATCCCCGCTGACAAGAAGGCACCCATCGAGGAGGCTCTTAAGGAGCTCAAGGATGCTCACTCTAAGCAGGATATCGCTGCCATCGATGCAGCTTCCGCTAAGCTCAACTCCGCTTTCCAGGCCGCTTCGCAGGATATGTACGCAGCTGGCGCAGGTCAGCAGCAGGCAGGTCCTCAGCCTGGCGCAGGTCAGCAGAACGCTGGCAACGGCGCTAAGGGTGGCGACGACGTGACCGATGTCGACTTCGAGGAGGTTAAATAGTAGCCTCTAGACAGACAAGCTATATAAACGGCAATCCCGTGTGGCTCAGGCGAGCTGCACGGGATTGCTTTTTTTGATAAAAGTGACACTCGTAGGTTATCCGTTTCCCAAAAGTGTTTTGTCGGTCAGAAAGTCCAATATACCGATTGTAAGTACACCCAATTCATCTTCCTTGCGATGAATATCATCACCAACGATGATAATCTTGCGGAAATGGTCATTGATAGAGAGCAGAGGCCGTCGCTCTTGCGCCTCTTTCTCTGGGCTTGGCATACGGAAAGCAGACTGGATGTAAATGCGGTTGGGAAGACGGTTGACAACAAAGTCAACTTCTAACTGTTTTCTTGAAAACTTGCCGTCCTCTCTTTTTCACATCAGTTTCAAGCAGTGCTACTTGTGGCAATCCACCATAGGTATAATAGTCGAGCCATGCTTTTCGGATGTCGCCGCCCATTCCGTTGAAATACTCATCAAAGGTGAGAGGCCATACCCTTATTTCATCGCCTCTCTCTCTGAACTCCGTCACTACATCGCTTGAAAGAAAACGGGAATTGGAGCCAGAAACATATACGTCCACATTCCGCATGTGGGTTAGACTTAGTATGACTTCAACAAATTCGTCCACCAACTGCACCTCATCAAGAATGATGTAGTACATATTGCCGTCCTCTTTTATCAAGGAATCGATATAGCCGAGTGACGCATCGGGATTCCTTAACTTTCGGTTACGGAAATTATCCAACTGAACCCTAAGATGTGACTGCTATCCACCCCTTGCTCCAAGAGCCAATTGTGCCAGATGTTGAATAGCAGGAACGACTTTCCGCATCACCTTATTCCTGTGACGATTTTCACAAGTCCATTTCCACGTCCCGCGATAAGTTAATGGAGGTAATTCTTACGTTCAAATATCATATTTAGGGTACGTTATTTGCTAACGGTATCATTTTTCGTACCGCAATAGTGCGATAATTTCTTCAAACTAAGGAAAGAAGAAGGAACTAAATTGACATAAGTTTGCTTTTCCTCTCGTTGCGTCGCTAGGTTCTTCGAGTGATGCGTTTTCCATTTTTGCGCAAAATAGTGAGCGATAAAGTTGCGCCAAATGGGTGTTTTATGGTATTTGGCGCAGAATAGTGAGTGGTAAAGTTGCGCCAAATGGGTGTTTTATGGCACTTGGCGCAGAATAGTGAGCGATAAAATTGCGCCAAATGGCTTTTTAGTATCTTTACAGCAGATTATTAACGAAGAATAACCAGATTATATGGCACAAAAAATAATAGGGCGAGAGCAGGAAGTGAAAGAACTTCAGACACTTTATGATAGCAATAAACCCGTATTTGCAGTTGTGTATGGACGCCGACGAGTCGGCAAGACATTCCTTGTCCGTGAGCTCTTTGAGAATAAATTTGCGTTCTACCATACAGGGCTGTCACCTTATGAACTTTCTGGTAATAAACTTAAGGAACAGCAGCTTGGTAATTTCCATACTAGCCTTGTGCGTTATGGTAGTCAAAGCGTGTCGGTGCCGCAAGACTGGTTTGCTGCTTTCGATGACCTTATTGCCCTCCTCGAAAGTAAGGACACGGGTGCGCGGCAAGTAGTTTTTATAGATGAACTGCCATGGATGGACACGTCTCGGTCGGGGTTTGTCATGGCTCTCGAGCATTTTTGGAATGGGTGGGGTGCTGGACGCTCCAATCTGATGCTTGTGGTATGTGGTTCTGCAGCGTCATGGATATCCGACAAGTTGCTAAACAACAAGGGAGGTCTTTTTGACCGTACTACGAACGAGATTAAGCTTCGGCCTTTTACGCTTGGCGAGTGCGCACTTTATTATGAGAATGAGGGCATTGTCATGTCGAAGTATGATCAGTTGCAATGTTACATGGCTACGGGTGGCATTCCATATTATGTCAGTATGTTGCGGAAAGGTAATAGCTTGGCGCAGAATTTCGACAGTATGTTCTTTGCTCCCAACAGTAAATTGTCTTTGGAGTTCAGCCGATTATATTCTTCGCTTTTTACCAATGCGGAGGAGTGTGAGAAGATAGTACGCCTGCTTGCTAAGAGTCGGCAAGGCTATACGCGTAAAGAGATTGTGGAGAAGACCAAGCTGTCTGATGGCGGTGGGCTGAGTGCCACGCTAAAGGCTCTCGAAGTCAGTGATTTCATAACGTCATATGTCAAATACTCATATCCTCGCCGAGAAATATATTATCGACTAACGGATTTCTACAGCAAGTTCTATCTCTCTTTTATAGATGGCCGACGAACCTCAAATGCGACTTTCTGGCAGGATAATATCAACACACCTGAGCTGACGGCTTGGCGCGGTTTCTCATTCGAGGCCTTGTGTTTCTATCATATTCCGCAGATAAAGCGGGCGTTGGGCATCAGTGGTGTGCAGACTGAAATCAGCCCGTGGAAGAGTCGCAAAGACAAAGAGGGGGCGCAGATTGATATGG
>CAVILU010000093.1:0-4015 GCA_963643535.1 bacterium
GCGATCCTCTCGTCCTCCATGAGGTATTTGAAAACGACGTCGTATATGGGGTTGGCTATGCTTACCTTCATGGCTCAGAGTTTTTAATCTTCTGCAAATATAAGAAACGACATTCTAATAACATACGGCAGAAGCCATTTGCTCACCTATAGGGTAACCTTTTATGGCTATTCCGATATGTATGACAAATCCCCTTAAAGACTCTTTACGGAAGGTCTTTAAGGGGATTGCCTGCGTTTGCCGTGAGGCATTCAAGATGTTATCTTAAGCATTACATCAATCCGAGAAGTTAATGCTTAAAAGGGTATTCAACTCCCCGGTAATTGTCAATTATCAATTGTCAATTGACAAGATATTTCTTGCCGCCTGAGATGTAGATGCCCGGACGTGTCTGATTGGCTACTTTGCGGCCAGAGAGGTCGTAGATTGTCTGGTTGTCGGGCATCGCGTAGATTGGGGAGGGGAGGCTCGATGAGGCTGTGCTGACGAGCGCAACTTTGGTGACCTGTACTCCATGACCTTGGATTACGAGACCCGTCTGACTGATGAGACTGTAGCTCGAGGCGGAGATGGTGAAAGCGGTTACGTGAGCCGTGCCAGTGGGAGTGCCGTAATGGGTGGCGGGGCTGAAGTCGCCTACGTAAGACTTGTCGTCTGCAACTACAGTTACCATGGTGCTCCAGTCGCCGGTGTAGAACTGGATGTCGTCGTAGTCCGTGAAGTTCTGCTTATAGGTGATCTCTATCATCTTGTCCTTGTTGGCCTCGGAGAAGATGCTGGCATCCAGCGTGATGGCGTTTCCCCATTCCATGTCTTTGGTCCCCTCGAAGAGCGTGATGCTCTCTATGTTGCCCATGGTGGGGTAGGTGCCCGCGAAAGAGCTGCCGTGCCATGCCTTGGCGAGCCTCTCGGCAAGGTCTGGCTGATGGAATGCCGGGATGCTGCGATGCACTCCGCTAGAGAGACCGCCCCAGTAAATTGGGCAGATATTCAGTGCCTTACATTTGGCAATGATGTAGTCCACGAACTCGAACATTGCGTCGCGTCGCAGGTCGTAGTCCGTTTGTGCCGCATCCACATTGGCTGTGCCCCATTCGCCGAGGATAACGGGAGCCCCTTTGGCAATTAGGTTGGTGTTCCAAGCCGCAAACACGTCATCTATCCCAGCCTTCACGTCGCTCATGCTCCCCTCGATGCTCGGGTAGTCGTGGATCTCGAAGGCTATGTGGCCCGTCGCGTCGTCTTTGGGCAATGCGAGGTTTTTGAGCGGGTCCTTGAGGTAAGATTTCCACGTGCCGTGGCCTGAGCATGCGGCGTAGGTGTTGACGATGAGGTTGCGCTTGGCGTTGTTGCCGCCCGTGGCGCGGACGGTGGTGACGAAGCTCTGGGCGTAGCTGTTGATGGCGTTGTAGGCCGATGCGGCTACCGTGGCGTTATATTGTCCGCTGGCTGCGAAAGAGGCGTAGCACCAAGAGCTGAGCTTGTCCAGCATCTCGTTGTAGCCCTCGAAGAGCAAGTGCTGGTCGTAGTCCTTGAACTCCTCGGCGATCTGCTTCCAGAGATATTCATATCGCGCCTTATTCTGCGTGTAGTTGGCTTCGTCGGCCTTTATCCATGAGGCGTGCGAGTCGCTGTCGGCGCCCGTGTCGTGGTGGACGTTGAGGATGCAGTAGAGGCCGGCGTCGATTACGTAGTCTACGACTTCATGTACTCGCGCCATCCACTTGGCCGATACTTTGCCATTGGCATCCATATGGTTGAACCAGGTCACGGGAATGCGTATGGTCCCGAATCCCGCCTCTTTCATCATCAGGACTAGCTCTTTCTTGATGACGGGCTGACCCCAAACGGTCTCAGACTCCAACCCCTCCTGTCCCCAGAAGTTGTCGCTCGTCATGTCGAAATTCTTCTGCGAATAGGCGTCGAGTGAGTTGCCAATGCTCCATCCGAGGCCCATGTTGACCACGGCGTCCTTTGCGCTCTCGAAGTCCGCCGTCTGGGCGCAAGCCCCGCAGCCGAACACCGCGGAGATGAGTCCCGCCGCGAGCGTGAACTTGGTAAAACTTGTTTTCTGCATGTTTTGAATATTTCGGTTTTGAGTAATGGCGTTACGCCTTGGCTACAAATATATGGAATCTCGTCCGAAAGCGTAGCCTTATTGACCGTCTTTCTCCTTGTTCGTCACACTTTTGATGTAGTCGTTCACATCTGTGGCGTAAGAGTAACTCTTGTTGATTAGCCCTTCCAAGTCTATTCTGAGAAATGAGGATTTGGATGTCGCTGAGTTACATATCTGCAGTCTATGATAGAACAAATAAACAAAAAAATCCCCGCCCGATCGCCATTAAGCTCCAAAGAAATTGGGCAAATGGCTTCCGGACGTGGCGGAATGAAACACAATTTGTTATCTCTTGCCGATTGTGTTTTCTATTGCGGTCTGTAATCTACTTGTGGGTGTATTTGTTTGTTCTTTACTGGCTGAGTTTCTCGCGAGGATTGCCCCTCGTGGTTGAGCTGGCTGCGCTTTTCCACTACCGCTATACCCGCATCCACCCATTCGAGGATGGAAATGGCCGCATTGCCCGCCTGTTGGTCAATTTTATCTTGTCTCGTCATGGATATCCTATGATTGTGGTTCGCAGTCGTAAAAAGGCCGAATATCTTGAGGCTCTCCACAAGTCAGATATTCTTGTTGGCCCGATCCCGTCCGATGGCGCAAATGCCCAAATTTCTGAGATACGTCATTTTGCCGGCTATTTTGAGAATCTTGTTTATGAGGAGATTATGGGTGATATCGCTTTTGTCCGTGAGCATGATGATAACTTGTGGTGGCATGATGGGCTTAAAGTCAAGTTCCGCAGTCCAAGCACAAGCAAGATGCTTATGGCTATGCAAGCCAATCCTCTCGTTACTATTCGTGAACTGAGTGAACTGACGGGCGTCAATAAATCAGCTATCCAAAAACAATTGGATCTCCTTGAGAATAAAGGCTATATCGTTCGCAATCATTCGGCAAGGGAGAAATGGTATGTGGTTATGACGAGCTCAAACTGAAAACTTTTAGGAGCGTAATCCGAAAACTCCCTAATAACGAAAACTTTTAGGAATGTAGTCCTAAAACTCTCCAATAACGAAGAGTTTTAGGAATGTAAATCCGAAAACTTTATAAAATCCGAAAGTTTTAGGATTCTGATGACCAAAAAATAGTAAATTTGCTGGTGTACATAAAGCCCATAATGAGATATGAAAAGAATAGAGCGCAAAGTATACCTCGACAAATTGATCGGTTATAAGGACAAGAAACTGATAAAGGTCATAACTGGCGTAAGGCGTTGCGGTAAGTCCACACTAATGGATATATTTCGAGACTACTTGAAATCCAATGGTGTGACCAATGATCAGATTGTGGCCATCAACTTCGAGGACTACGACAATTATGAGCTCCGCGACCCGCATGCTCTATATGCCTATCTCAAACCGCTCATTTGCGAGGGCCGTCAAACTTATTTCTTCTTCGACGAGATACAGTTAGTCCGCGATTTCCCGGATGTTGTCAACAGTCTGAATCTCAAGCCGCAAGTGGACATATACCTGACGGGCTCAAACGCTTATATGCTTTCTTCCGAGATTGCAACGCTCCTCTCGGGGCGCTATGTCCAGGTTCCTATGTTGCCACTCTCATTCTGCGAATACGTCGAGGGTCTTGGCGACACCACCAATCTTCAGAAAGCTTATCTCGATTATGTCTCGAAAAGCAGCTTCCCATATTCCCTTGAACTCGATAATGCTTCGCAAGTCTCTGAGTATCTTGGTGATATATATAACACGATTGTCGTAAAGGACATAATGAATCGCCGCAAGATACAGGATACAATGATGCTCGAGAGCGTTATACGTTTTGTGGCCGACAATATAGGCAACATCTTGTCCACCAAGCGTATTGCGGATATTATGACTGCTGATGGCCGTAAGATTGACCAGAAAACAGTCGAGCGTTACGTGACTACCCTTTGTG
>CAVILU010000093.1:4025-8467 GCA_963643535.1 bacterium
AAGCGTTTCAATATCAAGGGTAAGCAGCTTCTGAAGACTCTCGGTAAGTATTATCTTGTTGATGTTGGTTTGCGCCGAATGCTGTTAGGCTCGCGCTCTTTCGATGCAGGTCGTTTGCTCGAGAACGTTGTATACCTCGAACTTTTGCATAGGGCTAAGGATGTTTATATAGGTAAAATGGACTCTCTCGAAGTCGATTTTGTGGCAATGGACGAGAGTGGGATTACTTATTACCAAGTTGCTGCTACAGTGCGCGACGAGGCGACTCTCAAACGTGAATTGGCTTCGCTCAAGCATATAAACGACCAATATCCCAAATACATACTTACGCTCGACGAGGACCCCGATGCTGACTACGACGGCATAAGGCGAGTCAATGCCCTCCGCTGGATGATGGATAAATGATAATAGGTAAGAGCCATGAACACCTCGATACTAATCCTCCTGCTCGCCATTGCCCTGACTGCGGCAGTCTCCGCCGTCGTTGCCATCCATTGGCATTCGCGTCGTACGGCTAGCAAGCTCAACCTTATGGTCGAGGCTGTGGGCAACAGTGACTTCTCGCTGCGTTTTGGCCGCGGGAGGCTGGGCGACAGTGCCGTCAACGATGCTATCTCCGACGTGGCCGACCAAATCTTCGTCCCCTTCTTCGCCACCAAGTCCGACGGTAGCGGCATCGGCCTGAGCGTCTCCCGCCAAATCATGCGCCTCAGTCACGGAAATATCGACCTGGTGCGGGCGCCCGATGAGGCTATTGCCACTACTTTTGTGCTTACGTTTTTGTAGGGGAAAAGCGAGGAACGGTAAAGAGTCAAACTCTCATGCGCATGAATGAACAGGAAGAATTTTAATGGCAACAATCATTTGCCCATCAGTCTTGAGTTAAACCTGCTACCTTAAACCGTATCCGCAATACCCCGCGCTCCGCGTCATAATCATGGCTGGCAAAAGTCACATGCCCAATCTCGGCCGTCGACGTCACGTGCTGGCCTATGCAAAGGCACTCGTCGTAATCGCCTACCGATACCACGCGCACCGTGTCCGATGCCCCATCGGGCAGTCTCTTGAGGTCGAAACGGCTTGCTGCCTCCGCCTGGGTTATATATGAGAACGACACCGGCAGATCTTGTGCAATAACGTCATTTACGGTCTTCTCTACGGCTCGCAACTCTTCGTCGCTTGGCGCAGTGGCGAGTTGGAAATCCATCTTGCTCTTCTTGCGCTCTATGTGGGCGTCAATGGCCCGGCCGCAATGGAAGGCGTTGTCCATGGCGCGGTTTATGATGTGCTCGGCCGTGTGGCTCGGGCGGTGCTCCTCCTTGTTGTGAGCGTTGAGCGTTACTTGAGCATCCATCGTCCCAGTCGGCCGTTCAGCAATATCAGTAGTAGGATTAAGTTGAGCACCCATATTATTATCAGATCGAATAGATAAGTGTCTATCAAGTGGCCGCGCAGGTTTTTATATGACGTGTAGAGGGGCGCGCGGAATGCCTTGTCTGTGTTTTGGAACACCACGTCGTTTTTCTGCCACAGGCGGCCGTTGTGCTCGATTATGACGTCCGACAGTATGCCCGACGGGTTGGTCACGAGGTCGCTAATGCTCTTGTTGTGGCACAGACGGCGCAAGCTGTCGAGGTGCTCCGCAGTGTATTGGCGGCAGAAGTCGTCGCGCAAGGCATCCACCTTGTTATATCGCTCCACGTTTATCCTGCGTACGTCCTCAAGATATTGGTCCACAACATTGTATGCCGCCTCGCCAAAGATGCCAGTGGTGAACATGTCGGAGCGGGGTGGGGTGATGGAGGGGAAGAGGGCGGCCTTGTCGTTTATCTCGTCGCGGAGGAGGTCCAGGATGCGCTGCTGCTCCTTGATGTTCGTCTGCTCGTCGGCCGAGTTCTTTGTCACGCGGTTCAGCCTCGTGCGCATTGCCGGCACCCAGTAGTCCTTATAGTACGAGCTCTGGCTGCGCGCCTTGTCGTACTTATAGAACATCGTCTCATACTTGTTGTAGCAGAACTGGTTGACTGCCAAGGCCTCGAACGCCCATCGCGCGGCTATGACATTGCCAATTACGGGCACCGTGGTCGGCGAACTGAAATCCGGGTTCATACGGTCGTACTTCACGAATACGCCACTCAAGATGAGCTGCGGGATGACCATGAACGGGATTATGATGTAGATGTTGATGGTCTTCTTCATCGAGTCGGACAAGTTGAGTCCCAGCAATCCTGCCGACACTGCCGTCGAGAAGAGTATCAGCCAATAGTCGAAATACATCCCTCGGATGCGCAATATCGTGTTGGCTATGAAGACGTAGAGGAACATCTGGAAGGCGGCGAGGAACGTCACCTGTATGCATTTCGAGAATATGTAGCTCGAACGGCTGAGGTTCATAAACCTCTCGCGCTTGAGTATCTGGCGATCCTGGATTATCTCCTCGGCGGACATCGTGAGGCCTACGAAGAAGGCTATGATGACCGAGACGATGATATACACCGGCATATTCTCATTGTCGGCAAACGAGTATCCAGTGCCGGATGTGTTGTAATACCTAAGGATGAAGGCCACGAGCAGGGCCATGATGGGGGCCTCGAATATGTTCAGCAACATATACTGCATATTGCTGAGTTTGGCCTTGACGTCGCGAATGAGGTAGAGAGCGCACTGCTTGAGGCGGCCCGGGGTGCTGAACGTCATTGGTGGCAGCGGCTCGGGGTCGCCGATATACGTGGTCTCGATATTTCCCCAATTGCCTTTCTCGAACCACTCCACTGGCGTCACCTTGCGTATGTCGGTGTTGTTGCCGTACTCGTCCACCACGGGCTGACTTATGATGTCCAGTACCTCCTCCACGTTGATGTTGCCGCATCGGGGGCAGATCACGTCGTCCGTTGTCACCATGTCTTGCTGGAGGCGGAAGTAGTTGAGAGCCTCTGTCGGGTTGCCGTCGTAGATAAGGTAGCCACCCGTGTCCAGGATGAGCAGCTGATCAAAGAGCTTGAAGATGTTCGACGAAGGCTGGTGAATGACCACGAAGACCAGTTTCCCGTTGATGGTGAGGTCCTTGAGCAACTCGATAATTTTCTCCGAATCGTGTGACGAGAGGCCGGATGTAGGCTCGTCGAGGATGAGGATTGCTGGCTCGCGGATAAGCTCCAAAGCTATGTTGAGTCGCTTGCGCTGGCCACCCGAGATCTTCTTGTTGAGGGGGCTGCCCACCTTGAGGTTGCGTATGTCGTAGAGGCCAAGGAGGCGCAATAGGTGGTCTATCTTGTCGTTGATGACGTGGATAGGCGTGTTACCGAAACTCATGCGGGCGCTGAAGTAGAGGTTGTCGTAGACCGACAGGTCCTCTATGAGGATGTCGTCCTGCGTCACGAAGCCTATGAGGCCCTTTATCAGCTCCTGCTGCTCGTAGATGTCAATGTTGTTGATGTAGACGTTGCCGCTCGTGGGCTTGGCCATGCCCGATATGATATTGGCAAACGTACTCTTACCCGAACCCGAGACACCCATGATGCCCACCAGGCGGCCGGAGTGCGACTCGAACGAGAGGTCGTGGATGCCTATGGCCTTCTTGTTGAAGTAGTAGACCACGTTGCGCGCCTCGATGGAGATGGGCACGGCGTCGCTCGCCGCCACGTGGCGCATGATGTCGTAGTAGAAGATTGGCGAGCTCACGCCGTTGCGTATCGAGCTGCCGGCGCTCATGATGTGCGTGCGCCCCGCCTCGGCCCGCAAGCCGTTTATCTCAATTGTCTGACCTCCCGTGTATTTGAAGAGGAAGACGTTGATGTCGCGGAGGTATACGAAGGCTATCTCGCCGTCCAAGTCCTCCCAATAGACGTGCTTGGGGTCTATTATCTCTTCGCAGTTGTCCTCGCCCGAGAAGATGATGCGCTGCGGCACCGCGCTCGTGTTGAGGATGAAGTCGCGAACCATCTCGAACTTGTCGTTCTCGATGTTGAACTTGTCCGCGACAATGTCATTGATGAGGCCCTGCTCTACGTAGGATATCTGGCCAGTGTTGAGGTACTCGTAGAGCTGGACAATGACTATGTACTTCTGATAGAGCGACAATTCCTTATTCATCTCGAAGGTGATGCGCATCACTTTCGACGATACACGGGATATGGTCTTATACTGATTTTCGCTCCTCAGGCCCAGTCGCACGTTGGTGCGGTAGTAGTCGTCGAACTTGCCTATGTACTTGTTTGCCAGTTCGGAGTTGAGCTGCGAGAGCAGAAAATTGTACACGACCATCCGGCGCTCACCCATATCCTTCGCACCGCGGACAGACGCCACGACGGCGAAGAGCTGGACGAGCGCTTCGAGAACTTTGTCGCTCATTGGTCGGGAATGTTTAGACTTTTACTGTTGCTCCTCGTTGAGCTTGAAGCCGGTCATAAGGATGGCGAAGCCCGAGGTGGTCTTAGTGTTGT
>CAVILU010000094.1:0-821 GCA_963643535.1 bacterium
CCGCCCTCGTTAGAGATGGCGACGGTAGTGGTGCGCTCGGCGGTAGTGAGGTTTTGAGCGACCACTGCGGCATAGGTATATACGCCATTCTCCTCGGTGGGCTCAGATGCCGAAACCCACCAATCGGCAGCCTCAAAAGTGGGTTTGGCGTTGGCACTCACCTTGATGTTGAACGTGCCACCGGTAGCCTCGGCCGAAATCTCAGCATCGGAGACAAGGGCAACGACCTCACCACCCTTGCGGATGACATTCACCTCGCCAGTGTAGCCTGTAGCGGCAAGCGCAATCTTGGCGGTAGCGGCAATGCCGTCGGTGCTGGGTTGGCAGACTACATTGAACTTACGCATCTTGTTGGATGTAGAAGCGACAGGCTCTACGGAGAGCCAGGCCTCGGAAGACTCGGCCGTGAGGTCCACACTACTTTGGATAATGAGGGGTTGCTCACCGCCAGTTGACTCGAACGTGAGAGTCTGGTAGGCCTCGGGGATGAGGATATCCACTGCCGGGGCGTCGTCGCTGCCACTGTCGTCGGAGCAAGATGCGAAGGTCATTGCGCAAAGAGCAGCCGACAGCCACTTGATTTGGGATAGTATCATATTACTTTGAGTTTTGTTTTTTGCTATTCTGCCATATAGTTCTCGATGGTCTTGTTGTAGACGGACTCGAGGGTGTAGGAGGCGTCGTCGTTCTCCATGGCGTTGACCATAATCTCTACGAGTTCCTTGGCATCGTGGATGTAGGCACCCGTGGCGTGGTTGAAGTAGCCATGGCACTCATTGCCGTAGTTAGTTGATCCGTTATCCCAAATGATGGCAGGCATA
>CAVILU010000094.1:831-8448 GCA_963643535.1 bacterium
CCGTAGGTTTTGGCGGCCTTGCAGACATATTCGAGATAATATTTGCGGAAAGCCTTCTCGCGAGCGTTGGAGCGGTTGACGTTGCCCATCTCGCCGATGTAGACGGCAATGCCGTTGTCGATGAACTTGGTCTTGAGTTTGCTGAAGGTGGAGGTGACGTTGCTCTCGTCGCCCCATGTGGGCTTCTTGCCGGTGGCGCCATTGTGGCCCCATTCGCCATATTCGGCTGTGAGGGTGTATGTGTTGGGGTCGTAGAAGTGTACGGACACCATAAGGTGCTTGGCGGGGTCGGTCGGGAGCACAAGGTTGTTGATGGTGAGGGTGGGATTTGTGCTATAGCCTGGAACGCCAATCCAACGGGTTGCGTTGTTGCCGCCTGTGGCACGAATGGCGTCTACGCAGACTTGCAACCAGCCGTTGAGGGTCTTGTATTGCGCGCCACCGTCCTTGGTGTTGTCACCATAGCCCCAGCCGCCGTCGTGGATCTCGTTCATTACCTCGAAGATAAGGAAGTTGCCCTTGTCGGCGAACTTGTTGGCAATCTGGGTCCACATGGCTTTGAGCTGTGCCTCGATGGCGGCATTGGTTGTGGAGTTTGTAGCGGCCTCCTTGATGTTGAGCCAATACTGGCTGTCGGCACCATCGTGGTGGATGTTGATGATGACGTTGAGTCCGGCATTCTCGGCATATCCTACGACCTCTGCAACGCGGTTGAGCCAATCGGCATCGATAGTATAGTCAGGAGCCGCGCCAACCTTGCCGAGCCAAGTGACAGGGATGCGGACAGTGCGGAGGCCAGCGGCTCGGAGCGCATTCATAGTCTCCTGAGTGCATGCGGGATTGCCCCAAGCGGTCTCACCAGCCACGCCATTGTCATGAGCATCGAATTGGTTGCCAAGGCACCATCCCATGCCCATATACTTAGCCACGAGCGAGGCATCGTCCGGCATGCCAGAGATGGCAGACTCGGAACCCGCTCCCTGAGCCACCTTGACGGAGACAGAAGAGTTGCCGCAAGAGACGACAATCTCAGCCTCGCGGGCAGAAGCTGTGTAGTTCTGATAAGCAGTAACGACAATGCTATAGGTGCCATCGGCGTTCTTCTCGGCCTTGGCGAAGCCTACCCAAGAGGCAGAAGAGGTGGCCGTTGGCTCACTTGTGGCGTTGACAAGGATCGTGGCCTTGTCGCCAGCACCATCCATCGATATTTGGGCATCGCTAAGAAGCGAAACGACATCGCCAGCCGCCTGAGAGACGGATATAGAGCTCTGGAAATTGGGGGCCGTAACGCTTATCTCGGCCGTGCGCTCGGAGGCCGTAGCATTGGCATCGCACTCCACCTTGAACTTACGGACGGTCTTGGACGTGGAAGATTGCTCAGTCACGGTGAGCCAATCTACGGATGCTAAGAGTTCGGGAGTTGTCGAGCACTGGATGACGACATCTGCCGTGCCGCCCTCGGCCGCAAATGAGATCGAGGACGTGGTCACGAGCTTAGTCTCGACCTGCGGGGTGTCGTCGTCGTCCGAGTCTGAGCAAGAGTTAAGGCCGAGTCCCGAAAGGATTATCGACAAGGCGCACCAGAGACGCCATAACGTATTTTTCATCTTATTGCGTTAAAATTTAAGGTTGCATTGCAACACAAAATTACAAAAAAAGACAGTACAAGTACGCAATGGTTTGATTATGCAAGGGGTGCAAATTGTTATATGCGCAAAAAGAGCCGCCACTGCAACGCATTGTCGCAGTGGCGGCTCAGTCATTTAGAGTGTTTCCTCGGAGGGAGCGAGAGTGTTATTTCTCGCACTGTCTTTGGAATTTGGATAGCTTGTTTTAGGCTACTCTTAGAGAGAGTGGAAAGTAACCGTGAGTTCCATACTCTCCTTGAAGCCGAGAGACTCCATTACGTCTCCGTTGGGAGTTCCAAAGGCACAACCCTCACTCTTTGTGCTGCCGTAGCAGTTCCACAACTCAAGGCGGTAGTTACCGCTATCCTGGGTATCGAGCACCTTCGCCGGGTCGTAGGAGAAAGCGGTGCCATCGATAGAGATAGCATCGAGAGTTGCATGGAGATGTGGGAACAGACGGTTGAGGCCATCAAGTTGGAAGAAGGTCATAATGGAACCACCAGAGTAGTCAACGCCCTCAACGCCAGTGAACTTAATCTTGAATGTCTGAGGCTCGAATGTGTATGCATGATTCTCGGCATTGAAACCAATCTTAAGGCTTGAGCCATCAGTCCAATCCCAACTGCCACCCCAACCACTATTGATGGTAACCAACTTAACAGGGAAACTCATATAGCCATCGGTCACAGCAGGAGCATCCTTGATGATGGTGTAGGTAATCTCAAGGCTCTCAGAGAACGACATTGCAGGCTCAGATTCGAGATCCGCCTCATTGTCGCTGAAGGGGCTATTGCCAGCCTTATGGGTACCACAGCCCCAGATGTTGAAGAGCTCAATACGATAATTGTTCTGCTCTATCTCTCCATAGAAGAACTTGCTGGCGTCGAAAGATACTTCCTTGCCATCGGCCTTGATGGAATTGATGGAAATAGCACCATTCGGGAAACGCTTCGCAAAACGAACAAAGTCGAGAGTGAATACCATAGCACCGTTCATAGCACCCTCGTAGGTGACGGTCTCAGTTATGGTACCATTGGCCTCGATTTCAGAAGGAGAATAAGATTTAAGTGTTGTTCCCCATGAGCCTGCCCAATCGCTGCCCACAGCCAAAACGTTAACATTGATGGCGAGGTTAGACTCAAGTAACTCATCCGAGATATACTGGTAAGCGAGCGAGCAAGCGCCATCACCAGAGAGTGCAGGATCACGAAGTATAGCGATCTGGAGACCATTCTCGTTAAGAGACAAGACCTTGAGGTTGGTCTTGGCATCGAGAGTTACGTTATTGAAGTTGCCGAAGCCAAGAATGTCGATGTCAAGAGAGATCGTCTTGTTCTCAGCATCTACAGTGTAGGTGCCAGTCTCATCGACGTAGCTTTCGGTAGACTTGCCTTCTTCGTCAGTAGTAACGACACGACGATGGATGTTAACATTGCCATCCTCAGTGAACTCCATATAGCCATAGTCGGCAGCGGTGCCGAGCCAAGAGTTCTCGCTATAGACAGGGCTCCAATTCCAATGGTCACCACCGACAGTTGGCTCGTTGTTAGTTACAGAAGCCCAGCTGTCATCGGTGCCATAGTAAGCGATTGGACCATCCCAAAGGTAAGACTTGGCTTCAGCATCGATATCGAGATGCCACTTCTTGCAAAGGAGACTGGTATCGAACTTAACGTTCTTAGCGACAGTGACGGCACGGACAGAGAGAGCCTGGAAACGAGGTGTGGTGGTCTTAGCCTTCTCGCCGCTCTTGAACTCGTAGCTGATAGCGAAGTCAGAGCTTGTGGGGTTGACGGAGCCAGTGAGGTAGAGACCAGTCTCGCCCTCGCCTGAGATGGCGTGGCCAGTGCGGCTACCTGCTGCCGGGAAGAAGATGGAGTTGCCATTGGGGCCGGTGAAGGTATAGCCGGCTACACCGTTCTGCTCGGTCCACTCAGCCTTACAGCTCTGGATGAGTTCCTCGAACTCGTCGGCTGAAGGCATGGTAGCCTTGCCATCGTATACCTTGTAGGCGATATCGTTGGCAGTCTTGTAGACGTCGGTATTGATAGCGTAGTCCTCGATGTTGGTAGAGGGGTTGAGACCCGTCATATCGCCGAAGGAGAAGAGGCCACCGAGCTGCTCGGGAGAAGAGGCTCCGATGTTGCACTTAGCCCACTTGGTGGAGAGGCCGAGGTCTACAAACTCGTCGTTGACCTCGAAGCTGTACTCCTTGGTCTCGAACTCCTTGACGTCGCCATAGACAATACCAGTGCCGAGGTCGAGGTAAGCGGCGTAGTAATATGTAGCGCCGGGGAGGAGGCCAGCCTTAGAAGCCGCGATAGAGGTGATATCCTCAGACTCAACCCTGAGACCTGCACGAACGGCCTCGACATCGCTGCTTGCTGCGAGCACGAAGCCTGCGGTGGCCGTTGAGGGAGCGTCAGTAGAGGTGCCGGCGAGGCTTGCCGAGAAGATCTCGACATTAGAAGCGTCGCCAGTGGTGACCTTAGCGTCGGTGGTTACGAGGCTCTTGACCTCACCCTTGTAGGTGACGGTCTTCTGGAGAGTTACGTAAGCCTGGTAGTAGACGGTGGTGTTATTTGTGAGGCCATCAATGGTGGCGGAGAAATTCTCGCCATCGAAAGAGGCATCGACAGTCTTGTTGAGGGATCCCTCAGAGAAACCGTAGTAGAAACCGCCGGCGTAGGACGAAGAGCTCTGCGAAGAGAGTCCCTTGACGGTGCCATTGAGGGTGGCGGAAGTGGCAGTAACGTCGCTCGAACCTGTCACGACGGACTGGACGAGCTTGCCAGTTGCGGGCGAATAGTCATCCTCGTCGGAGCAGGAGACAGCGGAGAATCCTACTGCGAGAGCCATGAAGCTCGCTAATATCTTTGTTTTCATATTGAATTCGTCTTATTTCCAAGTTTCCCCTTTTGCCACCGGCAGGGTCGGAATACCGACACCCGCCGGGGCTCTGTGGGAATATGGAATTTATGTACTACTCAATTGTAATCTTGATCTCGCCTGTGATAGCAGGATTTCCATCCTCATCGTAAGCGATCTCGCAGAGGTCATGCTGATCAGTGTAGTTGGAGTCGATCTGGATGACGAGCTGGAGAGAGCCAGAGGAGAAGTCGGCCGTGGAGCTGGTGTTGTTGGTCAGCGAGATGGTGGTCTCACCATTCTTGTTGATCTCGACAGCATCGCCCTCGGTGAAGTCGGTCCAGCTGCTGCCTGTGCCGAGGCCGTCGACATTGTGGCGGAGCATCGCGAAAGGCTTAGCGTCGGCATTCCAAGTAACACCACTGGTGATAGAGAAAGTCACCTTCATGGTCTTACCCTTCTTGAGCTTAATCTTGCTAACGTCAACAGCATCGGTTGGGCCACCCCAAGTGCTGTAGATAGCAGCGCGGATTGCCTTACCACTGGTATCGCCGAAGCCCCAAGTGATCTTAGATTGATCAACCTTCACCTCGACAGGGCCAGTAGCGATTGCACCACCGACTGTCTTCTGGGTGAGCTTAGCGAACTTATACTTGGTAGCAGAGCCGGCAGCATTATTCTCGTTGACAACTGAGAAGTAGAACTCGTTGTCGTCCTTGCTTGCCTTGGTTACGATAAGCTCGTCGGTATTGAGCTCTTCGCAACCAGTCGTGAAGAGAGTGATGGGGGTAGAGAACTTGAGAGTATTTCCACTGATGGTGAATGTACCCTTAGCCTCAGAGATCTCCTCCTCAAATTTGTAGGTGCCATCGCCATTGTCGGTCAGCGTGAGAGCGAAGTCCTCAACAACAGTTGCGGTAGGATACCAAGCCTTCTGGCCGTAGTCCTCCTCAGAAGATACCTCCCATGCGGAGCTGCCGCCGTTCCACCACTGGAAACCATATGGGGTGTCGGCAAACTTGTAAGTCATGGAAGCGAGGGTTGCGGTAACGCCGTCGACATCCTGCTGGAAGAGGCTCGTCTCGAGGTTGAGGTCGTCGATTGCGGTAACCTCAGCAGCCGAGATGTTCTTCTCCTCTGTAGGAATCTCTACAGTGCCATCAGAAACATCCTTAGCAATGAAGTTCCAGATGAGCCACCAAGGACCCTCGCTATTGGTACGCATGGTAGCGAGCTGAAGGATGTAAGGGGTAAGGCGGACAATCTTAATCTCCTTGGTGTAGTTGTCACAAACTGCGTCGAAACCAGAGTTGTGGAGAGAATATGTTCCACCGTTGAAAGAGATGACGGGGTGCTTTGCATCGTTGAGGTTGAGGCTGAAAGTGCCGTTAATCTCAGAGCCGGTAGAAGCGCCCTTCTCACCCTCCTCGCCGCGGTACATGGAGAGAGTACAGCCCTTGGCGGCATCGAGACCGAAGGTCATATAAGAGTCCATGTAAGCACTGTTGGCAGCTATGAGCCAATCCTGGAAACCCGGGTCCCAGTTGGGCTTAAAGTTGTCGATACCGATGTTGGTGGAGGCGGAACCGTCGTTGAGGACATCGTCGGGGTTGCAATACATGACAGGACAAGTGCAATCACCAATGCCGTAGTCCGCATCGCAAGGGATCCAAGTCTTGGTCTTGCCCACGCCGCCTGCGAGGTAGCCCCAGAGGTCGTCGCTCAACATATTGAAGTCGTTACCGACTACGGTGAACTTATAAGGCTCGCCATAGACAACGCCCGCAGAGGTCGAGACTCCGAATGTTACGGAGTACTCACCAGAGAATGGGAGGTTGAGGTCGACGGAACTCTGTTGGCTGGTGGAACCGTCTGTAAGAATCCAGACGGGAGTAACGCCAGAGACGTTAGTCGAGAGGTGGATGATATTGGGGTTCTCGGCATCGGGCTTCACAGAGTAGTTGAGGCCCTGCTGGAGGTCGTCCGCAGTGTACTGCGCAGCGCCGAGGCTATACTCGTCGGGTTGGCAAGAAGCCAGGCCGAGGAGCGCTGCCGAGAGAGCTATGCTTAAATATTTCAGTTTCATTGTTCTATTCTTTTAAAGAATCAGACATCTACCGATAAGGCACGCTTGGCTTACCAGCCGGCGTTCTGCGTAAGGGTGTTGCCGGAGAGAGTGATCTCGGTGCTGGGGATCTGGAAGAGACCAGCCTTAGAGGTGAAGTTAGACGCGTCGAAGGTCTCGGTGTAAGCCACACCGGCGTTCTTGACGGTCACGCCAGCCTGCATCTCAGCAATCTTCTGAGCAGCGTAAGAGCCGCCCTTGCCGTAACGGAGAAGATCCCAGTAGCGGATACCCTCGAAGGCGAGCTCCTGGGCACGCTCGGTGCGGAGAGCCTCCTCGGAGTAGGCGGTAGCAAGTTTACCCGCACGCTCCTGGACCATGTTAAGACCCTTAGCCTCGCCAGTGAGCTCGCTCTGCATGAGAAGGACATCGGCGTAGCGGACAACAGTCCAGTCGTTGTAATAGGTAATGTTGGTGTGCTTCTCGCCGAGCTCAAAAGCTACAGACTCACGGGTACCGTCTGAGAAGCAGAGAGGTGCATATTTCTTAATGCCGTAACCAGTGTACTCGTAGGTATCGCTGGAGCACTTATCGAAGTTGCTCTGGTTCTCGAATCCCATCTCGGAGTAGTTGACAACACTGTGCTGCATACGTGGGTTGTCGTAGTCCTCGACGAAGCGGGGATTGGGCACGCAGATGCCCCAACCGTTGGCATAGGGTACGCAATTGATGTTGCGGCTGCCGAGGAAGACAATGAAGGTGTTGCCACCAGAGTTGCCATTATAGTCCTGAGTGGTGTTGCACTTGAGGTTGAGGACGAACTCCTTGGAGATGCCATTCTGGCCAGCGTGCCAGCCGTCGGCGTTGTAGTACTTGCCGGCATAGGTGGTCTCCCATGCGTAGCTGCCAGAGCCGACACCGGCCTCCTTGGTGCAGGCGGGCATCCAGAGGTCCTCGAAATTCTCCTCGAGAGCGTAGCCGCCGTTCTCAACCACATCGTTGATGGCATCGATGGCCTCCTGCTTGGTGCAAGCCTCGCTCTCCTCACCATAGTAG
>CAVILU010000095.1:0-8361 GCA_963643535.1 bacterium
ACACCGATCCGGCTGCAGTACGTGCCAATGCCTACGATATGGTTATCAATGGTGTTGAGGTCGGTGGCGGCTCTATCCGTATCCACGACGCTGTCCTCCAGGCCAAGATCTTCAAGATCCTCGGCTTCACTCCCGAGAAGGCTCAGCAGCAGTTCGGCTTCCTTATGAACGCCTTCAAGTTCGGCGCTCCCCCTCATGGCGGCCTCGCTTTCGGTCTCGATCGCCTCGTCTCCCTCTTCGCTGGCCTCGACTCCATCCGCGACTGCATCGCATTCCCCAAGAACAACGCCGGCCGCGACGTCATGCTCGACGCTCCCGCGCCTCTCGACCAGAAGCAGCTCGACGAGCTCGCTCTCGCGGTCCTCGCTACCGACAAGAAGTAGTAGCTCTGCATCCCTCCGCAATTCGTGCTCCGTACCTCGCATAGGTTCTGCACGATAGGGTGGGGCAGTCTGCTCTCGCAGATATACTCTCTGTTTTGGGCTTCCAGCTTTCTTTGGGCTGGAGGCCCTTTTTTTGACTACGTTGCGCTCCTATTCTTGAGCGTCAAAATCTGCCGATTCTGCTACCGCATGGGCTGGCTTCTCTTCAAACTTAAGGTCGTATGGTTTGCATACGCAAATGAGCGACGTGCTCAAGGCCTCCCTCTCCACCTGTGCGCAGTTGGAGCGTGAGAACATCACGTTTCGGTTGCAGTCAGGGCGCAAGCAATACATCGAGAAATGTGGTCGGCTTTTTATGGTGTAACGACGAGGCCCTGTCTCCGATGGCCAATGAGGTCAGTCTCTTGTCACTCGTCACGGCCGTTTTACGTCCGTCGCAATTGTGACGGGGTCACTATACATGTCCTTTTGGGCCTGTGATGCCGTCATTCAGCACAAGTAAAGGTGGTATTTGCATTTTCGACAAGGCGTATAATCGAGAGAACTTTTATGCGCTCTATCCACGGACAATTGCTACTGAACCGAATTTTGATTGAAAACAAGATTGTCTTGTCTATTGCTATTAGAATTCTAGCTGAGAAATACGGCTCATACAATATTGTCCGAGCTCAGGGGCGTGCGTGATATGCCTTTCTTTTTCTACAGGTTTTGTTTGATTTTGGGCTAGCGAGTCCGCTGTTTTGCCACGGACGATGTCGCTTGAGTTAGAATTTGGAGGACTAAGTTTTTTTTGCTATCTTGCATTTTAAACAGAGATACTAAACTAAAATCTATTCAACTGTATCCAAAAATATGGAACCATTTATCCCAATCGCAATCCTCGTAGGCCTAATCATTGTGCTTGCGGTATTTTTCTACTATGTGCCGCTACTTCTGTGGGTTTCGGCTCTCGTCTCGGGTGTGCACATCTCGCTCGTCCAGCTCGTGCTGATGCGCATCCGTAAGGTGCCCCCCACTGTTATCGTACAAGCCCTCATCGAGGCTCACAAGGCTGGCCTCCAAGATATTAGGCGCGACGAACTTGAGGCTCACTACCTCGCTGGTGGCCACGTACAGAAGGTCGTCCACGCCCTCGTCTCAGCCAACAAGGCAAACATCAACCTCACTTTCCAAATGGCTACAGCCATCGACCTCGCCGGCCGTGACGTCTTCCAGGCTGTCCAGATGTCCGTCAACCCTAAAGTCATCGACACCCCGCCTGTCACCGCTGTCGCCAAGAACGGTATCCAGCTTATCGCCAAGGCTCGCGTCACTGTCCGCGCCAACATCCGCCAACTCGTCGGTGGCGCTGGTGAGGAGACCGTCCTTGCACGTGTCGGTGAGGGCATCGTCTCCTCAATCGGTTCTTCCGAGAGCCATGAGCGAGTGCTTGAGAACCCCGACAGCATCTCTAAGGTGGTTCTCGCCAAGGGTCTCGACTCTGGCACGGCCTTCGAGATTCTCTCCATCGACATCGCTGATATCGACGTAGGTAAGAACATCGGTGCCGCCCTCCAGATGGACCAGGCTAACGCCGATAAGAACATCGCCCAGGCTAAGGCCGAGGAGCGCCGCGCAATGGCAGTAGCCCTCGAACAGGAAATGAAGGCCAAGGCTCAAGAGGCCCGCGCTCGAGTAATCGAGGCTGAGGCAGAGGTCCCAAAGGCTATGGCCGAGGCTTTCCGCAACGGCAATCTTGGCATTATGGACTACGTCCGCTACAAGAATGTGGAGGCCGATACAGCCATGAGGCAGTCTATCGCAGGCCCCGCGCAAGCTCCTAAGAAGTAAAAAGCCCGACAAATAAAAAACAAGGCGCGGAACTCGAAATCATATCGAGTTCCGCGCCTTGCTGTTTTTAGTCAAATCACTGGTTTCTTATTCCCAATCACTCTCCCGCAACGTGAAAGTCAGAGAGGCGAAGCAAAACTCAGAGTTCTTCAAAGCCAATGCTCTCCTTCTGAGCAAAATCCGTGAAGTCTGTAGAGAATAAGAAATCTGTGGATGAGGCAATGAAAATCTTATCACTGCGCCAAGAACCGTTCAGCATCGAGAGCAGCACGGCAACCCGAAGCCGCCGCATTGATAGCCTGACGGTAAATGGGGTCGCAAACATCGCCGGCGGCAAAGACACCGGGAATATTGGTAGCTTGGGTTGGGCTCTGTACCTTTATGTAACCCTGGGCGTCGGTCTCAATCTCTGGGAAGGCCACGGTGTTTGGCGTATGGCCAATGGCAAGGAAGAAGCCGGAGATGGCTATTGTCTCATTCTCGCCAGTCGCCTTGTTGCGCAATGTCGCGCTCTCGAGTTTCCCTTCGCCTGCAAGCGACACCGTCTCATGCTCATAGAGGATGGTGATGTTCTCGCGCTGCGTCAGTTTCTCCTGCATTGCCTTGGAGGCGCGGAGCTCGTTGCGGCGGACGATGAGGTACACCTTGTTGCATAGCCCGGAGAGGTAGATAGCCTCCTCGGCCGCAGTGTCGCCACCGCCAACAACAGCCACGTCTTTGCCGCGGTAGAAGAATCCGTCGCAAGTGGCGCAAGCCGATACGCCTGCACCCGCATATTTCTTCTCGTCGGGAAGACCGAGATAACGTGCCGATGCGCCGGTGGCAATTATGATAGAGTCCGTCTCAATCTCCGTCTCGTCGTCGAGAGTCACGTGGAAAGGACGCTTCGAGAGGTCGGCCTTCACTACCTCGCCAAATCGCATGTCGGTGCCAAGTCGCTCGGCCTGTGTGCGCATGTCGGTCATAAGGTCCAGTCCCATGCGACCCTCGGGGAAGCCCGGGAAGTTCTCCACCATGGTGGTCTGGGTGAGCTGACCGCCTTGCAGCATTCCGTCTACGAGGACGGGCTTGAGGTTGGCGCGCGAAGCGTAGATGGCTGCGGTGTAGCCCGCTGGGCCAGAGCCGACAATCAGTATTCGTATGTGTTCCACTGTAGTGTAGTATGTTTTTCGTTATTCTTATGCTGCAAAGTTAGCAATTGTGACCGATGTGGCGTGTGCCGTCTTTGCGGTATCTTTATAGCCTTATTGTTGGTCCCGTGACGTCGTCATCCGAGGGGACTCCGTTCTCGCCATTTCCTGCGCCGTCGCTGTCGTCTCCATTATCAGGACTGTCATTGCTGTTGAGTTTGAACTTGGGCGAGATGCGCCACTCGTCATATACCAGGCAGGCCACTATGCCATAGCCGCCCTCGACGTTGGTGGGTGTGGCGGACGTTCCGAAGACGGGCAGCAGGATGTAGCTTTGCATCATATTGCTGCTGCTCAAGAAGTTATAATATTCCTCCGAATGATGGTAGAGGCGGATGGCCACGAGTGAGCTGTCGGCTTCGCCCTCAAGAGCCGGACGGATGAGCACCTGTTTGGTTACGGAGAACCGCAACTCGTTTTGTCCGAGACGGTTAGTCGTGAGTCGCTCGTCGGTGAAGAGGCCAAAGGGCTGGCTGCCGTTGCTGCTGCTCAGAAGGTCGCTAAAGGCGGAGCTTATATATGTGCATTGCATTACGGAGTCTGCCGCCACGGCTCCGTTGAGGAAGTCGAGTCTGTGAGCCTCGACTTGGTATATGTCGCTCGTCGACGGGTCGTCGGTCATGGCGAGCGTGAATATTATGTCGTTGGCTGTGCTGAGGGTGTCGATGTTTTCTATCTCTACTCTGGGCATCACCGTGGTAGTGCCTTTCAGCTCGTTGCCGTTGTCTGTTATGTAGGCGCTTATGGTCACCGAGTCTCCTGCCATTAGGTGTTGGGCGGCGAAGGTCGTGATGGTTCGGCTGCTGTCTATGCGTTGCGATATGGATGCGCCACCGGCTATGCTGAGCGTCACGTTAGCTTCCTCTACGGAGGCGAACATCGAACTGCTTGTGTATGGCACACTGCGCGTTACGTGTACCGCGATGTCCTCGTCTGGCTCGAAGACGCATGTCAGTACGTCGGCCGTTTGACCCGAGATTACGTCTATGCCCACGGCATCCGTCTCGCACCCTTGGATGAGTACGAGTGCCGCCACTGTTGCCAATGTCAAGGTCGCAGCTCTTGCAAGTTCTTTGAGTGTAGTCATCCCTTTGCGCATCTCCTCCGTCAGAAATTTATCGAATACTTGATATATGGGCATGGGAAACCTATGAGCGAGAATTTCTTGAGTGAGTAAGACGGGTCGCCATTCGCCTTCTTCCCCGCCTTCCAATATATGAACATCGGGTTTTGGCGGGCATAGACGTTGTATATGCCGAAACTGAGCAATGAGCCGTTTCGTGCCTCGCCAAAGCGTATGTTGGCACCCAGGTTGAGTTGGTGCTCCGCCTGCATCTTGAGGCTGTTTCGCTTGGGCTCTACGTTGTACACGGCGTTAGTGCCCGGCACGCTATATCGTTGCGTGGGTAGGGTGAGGGGCGCGCCGCTGCCGTAGGTCCATGAGAGAGACACGTCCACATTCTTGTTTATGGCCACGGACGTGAATATCTGCACCGAGTGGAGGCGGTCGTTATCTGCGCGAAACTCCTCGCCATCATTGATCTCCCTAAAGGTGTTGCAAGCCTTGGAGAGTGAGTAGCCAAACCATCCGTTGACCCTGCGCCATCGGCTATGGAGGAAAATCTCCACTCCGCGTGCATAGCCTTTGCCTTCGGTACCCAGGTTCCCCCAGTCCATCTTGTGGAGCAATTCGGAGATCGAAGCCGTCTTATACGTCACGAGCCTCCTCATATGCTTGTTATACGCCTCAACTTCGAGTGTCACTTCCGGCGTAATCTTCCATCGGGCCTCGATTGATAGTTGAGACGAACGCTGAGGCCCCCCGTCGCGGGGCACCGGCAACCAAATATCCGAAGGCGTGGCCACGCTGAGCATCCTCATCTGGTAGATGAATTGAGTGGTCAGTGAGTAGCCAACCTTGAGAGTCAGTGGCTCCGCAATCTTCCAACCGGCCAAGAGCCGCGGCTCGCCCACGAGATATGGCGAGTCCTCGTCTCGCGACACGAGTGTCAGGTGGAGGCCGGCGGTAGCCCATACGGGGCCGAGCCGCAACTGGTCTTCGATATACCCGTGGAACTCATGGCGTTGGATGATGGTGCTATTGCGAGCAAAGTCGGTCTGCGACGTGTCATTGGCCTCTACCGAGTAGATGCTTACGATGGGCTCATAACTCTTATAGCTATACCACATTCCCAACCTCACGGCATCCGCCACTTTGAAGCCCGGGAAGACGCTCACGTCCATGCGTATTCCCGCGTCGCCAATGCCGTTGCGGTACTCATTGCCTGCCTTTCTGCTCATATTTCGGACGAGCGATTCCTCATTCTGTGAACTGTTGAAGGTATACTTGGTGAACCATAGTGTGGTGTTGCTGAATACCTTGGTGCCAAAAATGTGGTTCCAACGCAGCGATGTCAAGTGAGTGCCCCAGCGGGTGTTGCTCTCGTCGCCCGACGACAGGTAGCGAGTCTCCTCGTCGCCATATTGCACCTCGGTGTCGTTGGTGTTGGTGTCGTTTGTCAGGCGGTCCGTGCTGTTGAAGTACGTCAGGCGCAATCTGTCCTTCGAGCCTATCTGCCAATTCACTTTGGCATGGAAGTCATAGAACAGGTACGAGTAGTGGTTGTCGTCGTTTGTCTGTATGAGGTTCGAGAACAGGTCGAAGTAAGTGCGGCGGGCCGAGAATAGGTAGCTCGACACGCCTTTCTTTATCGGTCCCTGCGCAAGTAGGCTCGACGCCATGATGCCGATGTTGGCGTTACCCTCGAACTTATTCATGTTTCCGTCGAGGGTCTTGATATCGAGCACACTGGACATTCGCCCGCCATATCGTGCCGAGAATCCGCTCTTGAAGAGTGATGCGTGGCTCACGGCGTCGGAGTTGAACGCGGAGAAGAATCCCAAGGCATGGTTGGCATTGAAGAGTGGCGCATCGTCAAGGAGTACGTTATTCTGATCCTGACTGCCGCCCCTGACGCTCATTCCGCCAAAGCCCTCGCTGCCGCTCTTGACACCCGGCGTCTGTTGTAGCGCACGCCCCAAGTCGGCCTCGCCCATAAGTCCCGGCATGGTCTTTATCTCCTCCTTGTTGAAGGTAGTCACGCCTATTGCGTCGCCCTCCTCGGGTATTTCGGGCGTGGCTCGTACGTCTATCTCTTCCAATAGGATACGCGGCGTGAGGCTCATACTCATCGTTGTGTCCGCACGCAAGTCGATGGTGCGGATTGCTGGCGCATAGCCTACAAAGGATGCGCGTATAGTGGCCAGACCTGTGGGTATGGCAAGGCTGAAAAATCCGTATTCGTTAGATGCCGTGGCTATGTGGAGCAACGTGTCCACAATGTGTGCGCCAATGAGGATTTCGCCCGTCATGGCGTCGCGGCAATATCCACTCACGTGGCGAATTTTTACGCTGTCGGCCGCTACGACAATTTTCCCTCCCGATTCACCTCCCGACGGATGGCATACATAGCGTACGTTGTATCGGCCAAAGATCGCGTGCAGGCAACTCTCCATGCTATGCCGCCCCGCACGCAGATGTACATTGCCCGGTGGCATGGAGCGCGACGAGTATGCCACTACGATGCCCGTCTGCCCGTGCAGCACTCGGATTAGTGAGTCCCTAGTGCCCGTAAATGCTTGTGCAAGAGTTACGTGCCGGCGCATCAATTCCCCGCTGCCATTTGCTGTAGACTGCGCAAAAACACTCACCGCCCCCAAACAGAGGACGGTGGCGAACAGGATGGCGAACCTTGATATACGAAAAAAAAGACTTCCCACTCGGAAAGAACGGGAAGCCTTCAAACAAATCACCATTTATATCTGTCTACGAACATCTGCCGGACCTCACGTTTGAGGCGAATTTAGTCAGATATCGTCAGATAACCATTGTGCAAAGCTAATTTTTTGTCGAAATGGAGGTTGAGCTCCTCCACTACGCTTTCGAGAGACTGGTCTACGAAAGATGTCGTTATGAGGATCGTGTCCTCGGAGCAGTTGAACTGTACTCCATTAAGCTCGCCGTGGTAGCAAGTGAGCATCTCGTCGACAACCTGCCGGAGCGATGCCGAGCAGAACTCCATCTTGTGCTGACCTATGGCAATCTTGCCGGCCGCGGACTCGGTGAGCGTGAGCTCTTTACCTGTCCATATGGCCTCTTCGCCAGCCTTGATGCGGACGTCTTCCGAGCCTGCGCTCATAGCCACGAGACCTTGCTCAACTCGCGTGCGGACTCTCTCCTCGCCCGGCCAATGCTCTACGGAGAATGTCGTGCCGAGCACTCGCACCGTGGCGTTGTCCGCATCTACCGTGAATGGCTGAGTCTCGTCGTGGCGAACCTTGAAGAGGGCTATGCCTGTGAGCTTCGCCTCGCGTTGTCCGTCCTTAGTCTGGCGGAAAGCGAGTTCCGAGCCCTCGCCGAGGATTACCGTAGAACCGTCGGCCAGTTGGAGCGTGTCGGCACTGCCTGTTGCAGCGTAACGGGTGAAGTCGTCTGCGCTGTTTATTTGGGCCACGAAGATGGTGGCAATGACGAGCGGGATGAGTGCCGCTGCCACGCGCGCCACTTTGCGCCATAGGGGCACAACTTTGGCTTCGCTGCCGCTGGTCTCGTTACTTTTGCTCGCACGAGCCCATACTGCGCACCATGCCTGCTCTTTGCCTTGCTCGGCGCGGAGGGCGGCCTCGATGCCTGTCTTGGCTGCCTTGTCCGCCGCCTCGGCTTCGAGACTGGTTATGGTCTTGTTGGTTAATTCTTTGGTGTTCATCGCTTTCACTCCTTCCTCTGTGTTTAGTGGAAGTTGACGACGTTGAAAATGTTGACGTCCTGGAGCTGTGCCTCGGGTTGCAACTCGGTGGCCATTACGCTCTCCTCGGCCTCCTCTTGGGCTGCCGGGGTTACCTCGCACAGGCTCTCGTCCGTGCGGCCGAGAAGCTCGGCGAAAAGCTCAAATATAAAC
>CAVILU010000096.1:0-1809 GCA_963643535.1 bacterium
AGGGGGATGTCACGCCGCTCGTCGAGAGCTCACCGACGGTATACGTCTGGCCGCGGTAGGTATATTGGTATGCTACGGCGAGCACCTCGTTATTGTTGAGGGCCGTGTTAAGGGAGATGTAGCCAAGGTGCTCATTGAGTGTATATTCCGAGCTGGAGAGCATTCGGGCGTTCTCGACTTTTTCGTAGTCGCGGCCTACTTTCATACCGCTTATGCCGCTCATTGTCGATGTCGTGGAGTTCGGGTCTCGCGCTGCGGAGTATGCTCCCGTCATTTGGGAGTAGAGGTTGTTGGCGTCGTTGCTCGGCATTCCGGAGCGACCAGTCCACTCGGCGCGGTTCTCTATGTTGTCGCCCGTCTCGCCGAGGTCGGTGAGGGCTACGATGTTGCGCGCGTCGGTGTAGTTGCCGCTCTTGTTGGTGACCCACACCTCAATCTTGTTGATGCTGATGCCGGAGTTGATGGTTGGCAGTTTGCTTAGCGCATTGTCATACAACTCCTTGAACTTATGCGAGAGGAAGAAGTGCTTGTTCTTCTCGTATTGCGTTACGTCGATTTCGAATTCCTGCGCCGTCGCGCCATTCTGTACGGTTATGGAGTTGCTCTCGCCCTTCTTTTGCGAGAAGACGGACGATACGGTTAGCTTGCCAAATTTCAGATCGAGCTTGAAGCCGAAAAGGCTCTGGCTGCCCTGGATGAGCGTACCCGGCAGACTCCAGTTGATATTACCCGCCTGGATGTCCTGGATAATATCATCTTCATCGCCATTATACTCAAGCTTCACCTCATTCTCGAACGAGAAGGTTGCCTGGGTGTTGTAGTTGATGCCGAGTTTGAGTTTCTCGCCAATCTGGGAGTTGAGGTTTATCTGTACGCTCTGGTCGAAGTCGAAGCTCGTGGTGGCGCGCATCCTCTCCTCAAGGGTGGGATTGTCGATCTTGTTATACTGCACGCCAATGCTCACCTGGGCCTGGCCCTGGAGCTTCATGCTGATATTGTTGCTGCCGAAGACGCTCTCGAAGAGGTCGCTGTTTATCTGCCACTTGCTGTTTAGCAGGCTGTTGGCGTGCTTCTCGTCCCCGTCGCCCGAGGCGTTGCCGGTGCGGTCGGCGTTGCCGGCCTGCTTCTGCTTGCCGAGCCAATAGTCCATCATCGAGCGGCGCACTGCGTCGTTCTGGTAGTCCTCGAGCGTCATAGAGTAGGGCATACGGACATTCATTCCACCAATCTTGCGATAGATGGTCACGCTGCCGGAGGCCGGGTCGTATGTCGCGCTGTACTGCGCGTTGTCGGGGTCCTTGAGGTCTATGGGGCTACCGTTGCCTTGCTGTGGCGCGTGGCCATCTTGTGGCGTGTCGCCCTGGTCGGTCAGTTTATAGGGTAGGTTGAGCGAGTCGGGCTCGGCAACAGCCTGCTCGGCCGCTATTTTCTCGGCCCGCATCTCCTCTAAAAGCGCACGGTTGATAGCGGGGCGCAGCAATGGGCTTGCGGCACCGGCCATACCTAATATGCCGATTGCGATTAGTGGGAAAGTGTGTAGTCTCTTTTTCACTTAATTGCCTTATTATGGCTTATATTTTTATTGCACTCTGTGGTGTTAACGAAGCATTTTCAATGCCATCTTAAACACATCCTGCACTTTGAAGTCGGGGTTCTCGGAGAGAATCTTGTCAACAACTTTCGATGCCTGAGCCTTGTTGTAGCCCATGGCGTCGAGAGCCTGGAGGGTGTCGTCCTTGACGGGGGATGCTGCCGCGGCGAGGCCAGGTAATGTAGCAGCCGCTGATTCGCCCTCTATCCCGAGTTCTC
>CAVILU010000096.1:1819-8313 GCA_963643535.1 bacterium
CGAGTTTTCCTATCTTATGTTTGAGCTCGACAATGATGCGCTCCGAAGTCTTCTGCCCCAAGCCTTTGATGCCCTTGAGCGCATTGACGTTCTCGCCCATGATGACGTTCTTGAGCTCGGCGGGTGTCATGGCCGAAACCATGAGGCGTGCCGTGGCCGCACCTACGCCACTGACCGAGGTGAGCAGACGGAACACTTCGCGCTCGCCAGTGGTGGCAAAGCCGTAGAGTTGGTACGCGTCTTCGCGGATGGCCTCGTGGATATAGAGTTTTGCCTCCTCCTTGCCTTCGAGGGCGCTATATGTGTTGAGGGATATGTTGGCCAAGTAGCCTACGCCGCCGCAGTCCACTACGGCATACGCGGCGTTGAGGGAGTCCAACTTGCCTTTGATGAATTCTATCATGTCTTTGCTCTACTCTTTGTTTGAGAAAAAGCTCCAGCCCTGTGCGCGGAGGTCGGCCTCGTCGCCACTGTTGGTTATCAGTCGGCGGCCCTTGTTCTTGTCGCAGATATGACCAATGGCGTAGATTTCGGGGCCGGGGGTGCTTTGGAATTTCACGTAGTCCTCCTGCTTGATGGTGAAGAGGAGCTCGTAATCCTCGCCTCCGTTGAAGGCTGCCACGATGGGGCTGACGCTCACCTCGTCGCAGAACTTGCGGGTCTGCTCGTGGATGGGGATCTTGTCCTCGTAGATGCGGCAGCCGCAGTCGCTTTGTGTGCAGATGTGCAGGAGCTCGCTGCTGAGTCCGTCGCTGACGTCCATCATCGATGTGGGCACTACGCCAATCTTGTCGAGGAACTCCACGACGTCGAGCCTTGGCTCGGGTTTAAGTTGGCGTTCGAGTATGTACTCGTAACCATTAAACGCTGGTTGTGTTGTATTATTGCCTTTTAAGACTCTTTTCTCGCGTTCGAGGAGCTGAAGTCCCGCATAGGCGGCACCGAGATTGCCGGATACGCAGATAATGTCGTTGTTGTGCGCACCGTTGCGGTAAGCTATCTTGCCGGGTTCCTGCTCGCCGATGGCGGTGATGGATATTGTCATGCCGGTGAGCGACGATGTGGTGTCGCCGCCTACGAGGTCCACTCCGTAGTGTTCGCAGGCGAGGCGGATGCCGTCGTAGAGGTCGTCGATGGCCTTGAGAGTGAATTTGCCCGACACGCCGAGAGATACGGTAATCTGCTGCGGGCGCGCGTTCATGGCGCAGACGTCGCTGAGGTTTACTGCCACGGCCTTATACCCTAAATGTTTGAGGGGGCAATATGTGAGGTCGAAGTGGATGCCTTCGAGCAAGAGGTCGGTTGTCACCACCTTCACGCGGCCCGCTGTGGTGTCCAGCACCGCGCAGTCGTCGCCAATGCCCTTCTTTGTTGTAGGCTGGCCTATTTTTATTGTTTTGGCAATTCGGTCGATAAGTCCAAATTCGCCGAGGCTCTCTATGCTATCCATACCGGTGTCCGTTATGATGCTATTCTATATAATAATGTGTGGTATATGTCTTAGTCTTATTTCGCCGTCATGAGTGAGTCGAGTGTCTGGCGGAGTTTCTCGCTTTCGTCCATGAAAACTGTTATCTCGTCGTTGTCAATGGGCTCGGCTGGTGGCATCTCGACGCGCAGGGGGTCAACGGGCTGACCGTCGCGGTACATGCGGAAGTCGAGGTGCGGGCCTGTGGCGAGCCCCGTGGCTCCTACGGCACCAATCATGTCGCCCTGGTGCACGTTCTGGCCTACGGCGAGGCCTTTGGCGAAGTTATTGAGGTGCATATACACTGTGGTGTATACACTGTTGTGGCGAATCTTTACGTAGTTGCCGCCACCTTTCTTGTCATATCCTTTGGCAATGACCTTGCCATCGCCGAGGGCTACGACGGGCGTGCCCTTGGGGGCCGCGTAGTCAACTCCGTGGTGCGGGCGGCGGATTTTGAGGATTGGGTGGAGACGGCCGTTGCTGAAGCGGCTGGAGATTCGGCTGAAGTGGAGGGGGGCTTTGAGGAAAGCGCGGCGGAGGCTGTTGCCCTGCAGGTCGTAGTAGCCGGCTACGCTGTCAACCACGTGGCGGAAGGCGTAGGCGCGTCGTCCGCTGGCGGAGATGTAGACTGCCGCGTTTATTGCGCCCGTGCCGATGACTTTGTCGCCAACAAGACGTTCGTCATACAATACGCCAAACTGATCCCCTTTCTCAAGTCCGAAGAAATCGACAGTCCATGCGAAGACATCCGAGAGGTCGAGGGCCACTTGCGGGTCTATATGCTGCTCGGAGAGGGCGTTCCAGAGGCTGGACTTAATCTCAGCGCGAGCCAGACGCGGGCGAGTGGCGACCTCGGCAACTTCGCGCACCACGCTCATCGAGTCGCCAAGGAAAGAGATTCGGACGTAGCTCGTGGCCGAAATCTCGTAGACGAAATGACGCAAGGGACTGAGGCCATTGACAGTGTCGAGGTCGTGGAAGAGGCAGTAGGTGCGTCCGGCTTTCATCTGGCGGAAGTCGTAGACGGGCATGGCGCTCTCGTATGCCTTGATGGCGGAAGGGTAGGGTACGCCCGCATCGGTGAGGAGACTCGAAATCATCTGACCATTGCGTACGGTCTGTTTCTCCACGACAAACGAATCCGCGCACACCCCGTATATCATCTCGGGTTGCGCCACGGTAACTGTGTCTTCCGTTAATTCGGCACTTGCCGACCCGCCATTATTGCAACTTGCGCAGGCGAGGGCGACAAACGATGCCGCAAGGATGACGTTCCACGTCTTTTTCACTTTGGCCAACATTTTCGCAAAGTTAACTCTTTTCTACCATTTATGCCTTTTGTTTGTATCTTTGTCGGCCGATAACTTTTTGCCTTTTTTGCATTTTACCATAGTAGAGCACCATCAGAACAGATGTCCGACGATTTCCAATACCTCCTCGCCCTTGGTCAGATAAATGGCGTTGGTCCGCAGCGACTGCGCCAGCTCGTAGAATATTTTGGCTCCGCAAAGGATGTCTTTGCCGCCTCCGAGGGTGATTTCCCTTCCAATGCCAGGGCTGTCTTCAAGGCCATAGCGCGCGACAGGGAGCATGCCCTCGCTTTCGCGCAAGTTCAAGTGGATAAGGCGGATAGGTATGGCGTGCGCATGTTGGCTTATACCGATGAGGCATACCCGAGCCGACTTGCCGAGTGCCCTGACGCGCCGATTACGCTCTTTTGCAAGGGAGGCGTGAATTTCGAGACGGCAAAGATACTCTCTGTTGTCGGTACTCGTAAGCCGACGGACGAAGGCCGTATCCTTTGCGAGCGCATCATTACAGATCTTTGCCAGCGGCATCCGGATATTGTCATCGTCTCGGGTCTCGCGTTTGGCGTGGATATAACAGCCCACCGCGCCGCCCTCCATGCTAACCGTCCCACTGTAGCTGTAGTGGCTCACGGACTCGATATCCTCTACCCCTCACAACATCGCGACGCGGCGACTCAGATGGTGCGCGACGGCGCAATAGTGACAGAATTCCCATTCGGCACACAGCCCGAAGCCTACAACTTCGTCTCCCGCAATAGGATAATCGCGGGGCTTGCGGATGCTACTCTTGTGGTGGAGACTGGCCCTAAGGGCGGCAGCCTCATCACTACTCGCAATGCGTTTGAGTATAACCGTCAGGTGCTTGCCGTGCCTGGCTTCCCAGGGCGCGAGGAGAGCAAGGGGTGCAACGACCTCATAAAGCGCAATGTGGCAGCGTTAGTAGAGAGTGCCGACGACATAGACAACTGCCTGAGTTGGGATTTGCCGGCATCTGTGCGCAAGCAGCAGGAGACTGCCACTCCTAGTCTCTTCTCCGAGCCGCAGACTCCCGAGGAGCAGGCCATTGTTGCCGTCCTCAGGCAAGAGGATGGACTCACGGCGAGCGTCATAGGGCAGCGAGCGCATCTGCCTATAGCCAAGGTGAACGTGGCTCTGTTAAATATGGAGTTTGCAGGTATCGTGAAATCCCTGCCCGGGAATAGTTATCGGTTGATGATATAGCTCTGAATGTCAAAAATATAGCTGAGCGAAACAACGAGGTGGCGAGCCATCCGTTGTTTCGCTTTTTTCTACTAAATCCGAATATAACTCCATTCGAGTGACGAGAATATCGGATAAAAAATATAACTTTGGCTTCCCGAACTCCGTAGAAGTGAAAGCGGTTGTTCGGCTCGGACTGTTAGTCCGTCTCCTTTCCGTAGTGGGCATTACTCCTTTTTTAGCCCAACAGATTTAATGCGAAACTCTTTGATAGTTAAAGATATGAAACCTCTTTTCAGTTTCCTCCGTCGTGGTATTACCCTTACCGCGGTGGCTTTCTTTACGTCCTCTTTTTCGATAAATGCGGGACCGGTATCGGTCGATAAATCATATTGCCTGGAGGGACTCGTCTCGCCAGTAGGGGAATTTAGTGCCGCCGAGATGTCGGCTAATTCGACTTGTACTGCCGTCGAACTTATAGAAGTATCCAATACGCAGGGCAACTACGTATTCTTTAAGGTGTACAAAAATGGTGCAGAACTAACAGCTACTGCAACAGCTAATATAACGATCAATGGATATACGTCGACGGCAAGTCCTGTCTATAAAAACGGGTCCTATGTAGCCGAATTTAAGAGAACTGATTGGAGTAAATTGTATTCTGAAGTTCAAGCGGGCAAAAGTTTGCGGTTTAGTGATATGAAGGCCATACCTGGGTGTGCCGACAAAGATTTCAGCGCAACCTTAGGTGTAGACCCATGTTCCGATTGCCCAACCCCTGAAGATTTCGCTGCTAAAAAATTAAACGTCACCGCCAATGGCACATACGGCTGCGCCAACGACCAACTTACATATCTCCAAACTTCCGGCTCCTATGAAGGTGTCCTTTTCTCTGTCTACCAGAAAGGTACGGACGGGAAATACACAACCAAATATCAATTTAAGTCAGCTTCTACAGCCTCAGGAACCTCTGTCTCAACCTCTAACTATGAGGTAGAGGCCGTTAACAATGAGCCTCTCCGCTTCTTCATTCCCGACGCCGGCACATACAAAGTAAAGGCAACTTGTGGATCAAACGATTACGGTTTCCTCGATGGCGAGTTTGAGGTGCGCGGCTATAGCGACAAGACACAGATTGGTAACTTGTCGTATTGCACAAAAGAACTTACTGGTGTTCAGCTCAAGATCCAGAACTCTGAGTATAAGGTTAAGTATACCCTTTATAGGAACAATAAGATCTACTCCAATGGAGCTTACTCTGTAACTGGTGTGGCTGATAATGGTACAGACGCGATTGATATTTCGACTATAAAACAGTCTGGTACTTATACGGTAGTTGCTCAAAGGGAAGGTTGTAGCGCAACTAAAACTATTAGTGGCCAGCTGATTATAACAGATGGTGGTAATCGTACTCTCGTTGCGACAAAGTCTGGCACTACAACTGCTGCAGGTAAGCAGTGTGCGAATGATAGCTATTCGATAGGCATAAATCAGTATGTGGCTGGCGTAACCTACACGCTTGTCTACACCAATGACGCTGGAAACAAGACCGACGTTGAGTCCTTCACTCCCACCAACGACGGCAGCAACTACCAGTTCAACACCAAAGTTTCAGCCAAAGGCACCTACACCATCTCAACAAATATCAGTTGCGAGACGGTGGAGGGTGAACTCGTTATAACCGACGGCAAGACAGCCGACGTTACTCTTGTAAAGGAGAACGATGGTTGCGACTACACATTTTCCATCAAAGGTCTCACCAGCACCGACTACGTATACTATATATATGTAGACGGAGAGAAGGATACTGCTGGCAAACAAGTAAACCGCGCTGCCGAGACTGGCAACGGAGGAGACCTCAACAATGTATATAAGTACCACACCACCGACAAGACTGTCACATTCAAGGCTTACGCTCTTCCCAAGGACGCTACCGACGAGAGCTGTCGCATCGAGGTAAATGGTGCTATAACTGTTCCTGGTGTCCCCTCTGCCCCGACTCCAACAAAGGCAGACTATTATTATTGTGGCTCTACAGGAGCTGATGTCGAGATTACTGTTGACGAGTCAGTTACTGGTACTGCTACTCTCTATGCTTCCGACGGCACTGCCTATCAGTCTCAGAACGTCAAGATTGATAAGACGACCTTCCGTTTCAAGAATGTGACGGCTGGCAGCTACTATGCCGTAATTAAGAACGGCGATAGTTGTGAGTCTGAGAAGTCTTCGTCCATCAAGGTGACCGGTCGTGAGTTCAATCCCACTCTAAGTCCGGCTATACCTAAGGTGTTCTGTATGTCGTCTGATGGTAAGACTCCTTACAATGTGACGATTGTATATGCTGATGGTCCCAAGAATAATGCCGCTGCTTACAAATTTAAGATTCACATCATCCCCGATGTAGGTAAGTCTTACACTGTTTCGAGCACGGATGCTACTGTCTCACAGGTAAATACTTACACTTATACTTACTCTTTTGTAGCTGACGATTATGAGCTTACTCAGGGCGCGGT
>CAVILU010000097.1:0-8230 GCA_963643535.1 bacterium
GGCAAAGAGGTGCAGGAAGCCTTGAGCCTCGGATATGAGGAATGCACATTGGGACCCGAGCGCCTCAGGACAGAAACAGCCGCGATGGTAGCAACAAATGTCATCGCATTGCGTAATCAATTATAGAACAAAAAATACAGGACGATATGGCATTTTTTGGACTTTTCGGAAAGAAAGAGAAAGAAGAGACTCAGTCGAGCCTCGACAAAGGACTGGCGCGCACCAAAGAGAGCTGGTTCCAAAAACTTGGTCGCCTCCTGACAAGCAAGCGTAAAGTGGACGACGACGTCCTGGACGAATTGGAAGAGATTCTGATCACGTCGGACGTTGGCGTAGACACCACGCTAAAGATAATCAACAGAATACAAGAGCGCGTAAAAAAGGAAGCCTATAGTGGCTCCGATGAGCTCAACACAATCCTCCGCGAGGAGATAGAGGGCTTGTTGTCAGAGACTGAGGGCAAAGAAGAGCGCGACGAGATAACGGCTCACGGCAATGGCGACCCTTACGTGATAATGGTCGTAGGCGTGAACGGCGTAGGCAAGACAACCACCATTGGCAAGTTGGCGCACAGATTTAAGAAAGCCGGCAAGAAAGTTGTACTTGGCGCAGCCGACACATTCAGGGCCGCAGCTATAGAGCAGCTTGAGGTATGGGCGCAGCGAGTAGACGTACCTATCATAAAGCAGCAGATGGGTTCGGACCCCGCATCGGTAGCATTTGATACGCTATCGTCGGCCAAGGCGAAGGGTGCGGATGTCGTAATTATCGACACAGCCGGTCGTTTGCACAACAACATAGGCCTAATGAATGAGCTATCGAAGATTAAGAACGTCATGAAGAAAGTGACTCCCACGGCACCAGACGAGGTGTTGCTGGTACTCGACGGCTCGACAGGTCAGAACGCATTTGAGCAGGCAAAGCAGTTCACCAAGGCGACAGAGGTGACGGCACTCGCAATCACAAAACTCGACGGCACAGCCAAGGGAGGAGTCGTGATTGGCGTATCGGACCAATTCAGCATACCCGTCAAATACATAGGAGTCGGCGAGGGAATTGACGACATACAGATATTCGACAAGAAGGCATTCGTGGAGTCCCTTTTCCGCGAGTAAAGGCCACAATAAGGACCAAAGACATACAGATGAAACTTGTAGACATCATATCGCTCGGCTGCTCGAAGAACTTGGTAGACAGCGAGCGTCTGATGGCGCAATTGCGCGCGAACAACATAAACGTGGAGCATGACCCTGCCAATCCAAAGGGCGAGGTAGCGGTTATCAACACATGCGGATTTATAGGCGACGCCAAAGAGGAGAGCATCAACACGATACTCCAGTTTGCCGAGGCTAAGCAGCATGGCAAGCTGAAGAAACTCTACGTAATGGGATGCCTCAGCGAACGTTATAGGCAAGAACTCACAGAGCAGATCCCCGAGGTAGACAAGTTCTACGGAAAATTCGATTGGAATGGGCTTGTGAGCGAACTCGGCGCGACATACCGCCGCGACTTGATGAACGAGCGCAGCCTTACGACTCCGGGGCATTATGCGTACATGAAGATATCCGAGGGTTGCAACCGAATGTGCAGTTACTGCGCAATACCGCTCATAACAGGGCCTCACACCAGTCGCCCGATGGACGAGATTGTGGAGGAGGCCAAGGGATTGGCAGCATCAGGGGTCAAGGAATTGCAGATAATAGCGCAAGACCTGTCGTCATACGGCACCGACTTGTATAAGCAGAATAAGCTTGCCGAACTTATTGATAAGATATCTGAGGTAGAAGGCATAGAGTGGATAAGACTTCACTATGCCTACCCTGCCGGCTTTCCTCATGACGTATTGGATGTCATGGCGAACAATCCCAAAGTTTGCAAATATCTCGACTTGGCACTCCAGCACGCATCAGACCACATGCTCGGCCTCATGCGTCGCCACATAACGAAAGAGAAGACCATTGCACTGCTCAATGAGATACGCGAGAAAGTGCCCGGCATACACATCCGCACGACGATGATCACGGGACACCCGGGAGAGACGGAGGAGGACTTTGCCGAAATGATGGACTTTGTCAGAACTCAGAGATTTGAGAGGCTTGGCGTTTTCCCCTACTCTCATGAGGACGACACCTACGCCTTCAAGAATTACAAGGATGACATTCCCGAGGAAGTAAAGCAGGATCGCGCCAGCCAGATAATGGAAATCCAGGAAGGCATAAGCGCCGAAGTCAACAACTCTAAGATTGGAAAGACGATGCGCGTAATGATTGACCGCGTAGAGGACGACCATTTTGTAGGGCGCACGGAATTTGATTCACCGGAGGTTGACCCTGAAGTTGTCGTGTTTGGCGATGCCAAGGTAGGAGAATTCGTAAACGTAGAGATAACTGACGCAGAGGATTTCGACCTTATTGGTGAGGTTGTAAAATAGCAGCGCAATGGCAAAGCAGCAAGATTGGAAAGAGAGGCTCGGCGTTGTGTACTCGACCAACTCCGATTATCAATACCAGCACGAAGAGGAGGAAGAGGCAGAGACTCTACCGCCACAACAACAGAACCTGCACATCTCGCTGGATAAGAAACAGCGTGGTGGCAAGAAAGTAACCCTTGTAAGCGGATTCGTAGGCAAAGAGGCCGACTTGAGCGACCTAGGCAAGAAACTGAAGACCTCTTGCGGCGTAGGCGGCTCCGCAAAAGACGGAGAAATCCTGATTCAGGGAGACTTCCGCGAGAAGGTTCGGGACTTGCTCGTAAAAGCAGGGTATAAGGTAAAAGTACAGATGTAGGCCCCTTTTTTGCTAGGGCTATTGAAAATAATAAAGTATCGCAATGTTACCGTTGGCAGAAAGGATGCGCCCCACGACGCTAGACGACTACGTGGGTCAGAGGCATTTGATAGGCCAAGGGGCCGTCTTGCGGCGGATGATAGACAATGGAAACATATCATCCATAATACTTTGGGGACCTCCTGGAGTAGGAAAGACGACACTTGCAAAAATAATATCCCATAAGCTAGAGCGTCCGTTCTACACACTCTCCGCAATCAGTTCGGGCGTGAAGGACGTGCGCGACGTAATAGAGAAAGCAAAGCAGAGCAGGTTCTTCAACCCCGCCCCACCCTTGCTATTCATAGACGAGATACACCGTTTCAGCAAAAGTCAGCAGGACTCGTTACTTGCGGCCGTAGAGGAAGGCGTGGTCGTGCTTATTGGAGCCACGACAGAGAATCCATCATTTGAGGTCATCTCGCCCCTCTTGAGCCGATGCCAAGTATACGTACTGAAATCGCTTGAACAAGAAGACCTCCTTGCGCTCTACAAACGTGTAACGACCACGGATGAGGTGCTCAAAACCAAGAAGATCAACTTGGTTGAGGACAATGCACTCATTAGATTCTCGGGAGGCGACGCACGTAAATTCCTTAATATCATAGAACTCGTAGCGAACTCACAAGAGGAGGCGGACGAGATAGTGATAGACGACAAGCACGTAGTAGACATCCTGCAGCAGACATCGGCCACGTATGACAAGAAAGGAGATATGCACTATGACGTCATCTCAGCTTTCATTAAGTCGATACGCGGATCCGACCCTGATGCCGCAGTATATTGGCTTGCAAGGATGATAGAAGGAGGCGAGGATCCTAAATTTATTGCCCGAAGACTGATAATATCGGCCTCGGAGGATATTGGTCTCGCAAATCCCAATGCGTTGCTAATGGCGAACCAAGCATTCGACGCAGTGAACAAGATAGGTTGGCCTGAGGGACGAATAATCCTTGCTGAGGCCACAGTATACCTTGCCACATCGCCCAAGAGCAACGCCTCATACAACGCGATAAACCAAGCACTTGAATGCGTACGCCAGACGGGCGACCTACCAGTGCCACTACACTTGCGCAACGCACCAACAAAGCTGATGAAACAGCTAAACTATGGTAGCGACTACAAGTATGCGCACGACTACCCCGGCCACTTTGTAGACCAACAGTATTTACCCGACGCATTGGCACAAACGCGCTTCTACTACGAACAAGACAATCAAGCGGAAGCCAAGATAGCCGAGCGAATGCACTACCTGTGGTCCGGGAAAAAAGGCTAAGACCGAAATTAAAAAGAACAACAACAGGAAATAAAACGATGTCCAACAATCTGCGTGGCTACATATACGCCGCGTTATCATCGTCGAGCTATGGCATAAACGCCTTTGCCCCAATACTCTACGCTGTAGGCCTCACAACAAACACAGTACTTTTCTATAGATACTTGTTTGCGACACTGCTGACAGTTGGCCTTATGTTTTTCAACAAAGAGAGCTTTAGGCTTACGCTTAAGGAACTCTTGCTGATTGGGCCGATGGGAATGTTGTTTGCCTACTCGTCTTGGTCACTTTTCGAGGCGTACAAGTATATGGGCGTATCGCTTTCGGCGACAGTGCTCTTTGTCTACCCGGCCATGGTGGCTATACTGATGTGGATATTTTTCCGCGAGAAGCCAGGCAAGATAACGCTTTTTGCCATACCGATAGTATTCCTAGGCATAGTACTACTTGATTTTGAGGGAATAACACAAGGGACCTCATCACCTATTGGAATGGCGATTGTTCTGTCGTCGGCATTGAGCTACGCCATATATATGGTGGTTGTCCAGAAGAGTTGCCTTAGCAACATGTCGTCTACTAAATTGAGCTTCTACTCCCTTGTATTCGGCTTGCTCTTCTACATCATTATGACAGGCTTCTGCACCCAAGTACAACCAATTGGATCAACAAGGGAATGGTGTGTCTTACTGGCACTTGCATTGTTCCCGTCGCTCATATCAATGAGCACAATGGCCAAGGCTATCAAACTTGTTGGCTCAACGGCGACGGCCGTACTCGGTGCTTTCGAGCCGATAGCCTCCGTATTAATTGGCGTGTGCCTCTATGCGGAGCGGCCTGCAGTGCTGTCGTGGATTGGTATGTTCATCATCTTGACATCGGTCACGGCCGTGGTGGCGCAGAACAGAATAGTACGCATTGGCGGCACGTTCATCAACTATATCAAGAGACGCATACGCATCCGCCGAATACATAAATTACGCAAAACAGCAGAGATCAGACAGTCAAAAGAGAAATTAGAGAAAGCGTGATATGAAACGCGAAGAACTTATGGGACACGGCGCGATATTTGGCGCCAACTTCCTTTGGGGCGTGATGTCGCCCATAACAAAAATGATATTCATTGGCGGGATAATCTCGCCGTTTGTACTCATCGGCCTGCGTATGGCAGGAGCTGCAATATTATTTTGGCTCTTCGCGCTCATGACAGGCATAGAGAGGGTAAAGACAAAGGACATATTCTTGTTCCTTGTGGCCGCGATATTGGGTGTCGTCTGCAATCAAGGAGTCTACACATTGGGATTGAGCATGACATCGCCAGTAGACGCGTCGGTTATATCCACCAGCACGCCAATATTCACTATGGTCATTGCGGCGATATACTTGCGAGAGCCATTGACAGTCAAGAAGATTGGTGGCGTATTGCTGGGAGCCATTGGTGCAGTGGTGCTAGTGCTCAGCAGTGCGGACAAGAGTGTCGGACTTGGCGGAAGCGCACTTGGCGACGCACTTTGCATCTTTGCCGAGTTGTGCTTTGCAAGTTACCTTGTCTTTTTCAAGGCACTTATTAGCCGATATTCGCCAATGACAGTCATGAGATGGATGTTTACCTGGGCAACGGTGCTTGTATTGCCATTCACGGCAGGAGACATGGCAGAAGTTGAGTGGACATCGTTGGATTGGGCCACGATTGGTGGATTGGCGTATGTGGTAGTGATTGCCACTTTTCTTTGCTATTTTTTATCGCCTATCGGACAGAAATATTTGCGTCCCACAGTCGTCAGCATGTATTTCTACGTTCAACCAGTCATGGCGACGATATTGGCGACCATTATGGGCACAGCGGGCACATTCGGCATTGTAAAGATTGTGTCTATCATAATGATATTCACGGGTGTATTGCTAGTTATGAAGAGCAAGAGCCGTGCAGAGGTCGAGGCTGAAGAGAAGTCATAGCCGGCGTTAAAAGTGCACTATTGGGGTATGTCGTGAGAACGAAAAATTTAACTTGATTGGACATTTATGCGATTTCGTTGGAACTATTTGAAAAAAAAGTCGTAAATAGCATAAGTTAACAATTCAAGAATCAAACCATGGCATACAAGATTATTGACATCGAGGGCATTGGCCCCGTCTACGCAGAGAAGCTTGAGGCAATTGGCATCAAGACCACCGACGACCTCTTGGAGCAGGGCAAGACTCCCGCAGGCCGTAAGAAGATTGCCGAGGACACCGGCATCTCTGGCAAGTTGATCCTCACTTGGGTCAACCATTCAGACCTCTTCCGCATCAAGGGTGTCGCTAGCCAGTTCGCCGAGTTGCTCGAGGCTGCAGGTGTAGACACCGTCAAGGAGTTCCGCCATCGCGTAGCGGCCAACCTGAAGGCCAAGATGGAGGAAGTAAACGCCGCAAAGAACCTTTGCAACCGCGTACCCTCCGAGAGCGAGATCGAGAAGATGATCGAGCAGGCAAAGGAGCTCGAGCCCATCGTAACGTACTAATAGCAAGAGCTATGCGCATACAAAGAGGACGCACTGACCGTTGACAAAGACACGGGCGGTGCGGCCTCTTTGCTTTTTTGAAAACACCATAACACACCAATAACTCAACACAAGACAGAATATGGTAAAGGTCCGTCCATTTAAGGGTTTACGTCCACCAAAAGCAATCGCAAGCCGAGTATCGTGTCTTCCCTACGACGTAATGAATACACAGGAGGCGGCACAGATGGCCGGAGGCGACGAAGTCAGCCTGCTAAACATAACGAGAGCGGAGATATGCTGCCCTCCAGGAACCGATGAACATTCGGAAACAGTATATGACAAAGCACTCGAGAACTTCAAGAAAGCCCAGACAGAGGGATGGCTTAAGCAAGACGATGTCACATGCTTCTATGTGTATGAGCAGACAATGGACGGCCGCCGCCAGACTGGCATAGTAGGCGCTGCCTCTTGCGAAGACTATAAAAATGGCCTTGTAAAGAAACACGAGTTGACGCGCCCCGACAAAGAGGACGACCGAATGGTGTTGACCCGCAAACTTGGCGCGAACATCGAACCTGTATTCCTGGCTTACAAAGCTGTGCCGGAGATAGATGCAATCGTAGCCGAAGTAAAAAAAGCCCCAGCGGAATACGACTTCACATCGGAAGATGGAATCGGCCACCGACTGTGGGTAATATCCGACCAAGAGAAAGTAAAGAGACTCACGGAATTATTTGCGAGCAAAGTTAATGCGACGTACGTTGCCGACGGCCATCATCGCACAGCAGCCGCAGGACGAATAGGAGACGAGTTTGCAAAAAAGAACCCAAAGCACACTGGCGAAGAGAACTACAACTTCTTTATGGCCGTGATATTCCCGGACAAGGAGTTGCGCATAATGGACTACAACAGGGTAGTAAAAGACCTCAACGGCAAGAGCACCGAGGAGTTCAAAGACGCCCTGTCGGCCGTAATGGACATTGAGAAAATTGGCAAAGACGAATATCGTCCGAGCAAGTTACATGAATTCTCGATGTACCTCGAAGGCGAGTGGTACAAGCTCACCGCCAAGGCGGGCACATATGATGACTCGGACCCTATCGGAGTGTTGGACGTAAGCGTATTGACAAACAATGTGCTCGAACCTATATTGGGCATTGAGGATATGCGACGTTCGCAGCGCATAGACTTCATTGGTGGCATCCGAGGCCTCGGAGCACTAAAAGAGCGCGTGGACTGCGGCAATGCAAAAGTAGCTTTCGCTCTATACCCGGTATCGATGGACCAGCTGATTAACATAGCCGACACAGGCAACATCATGCCGCCAAAGACAACGTGGTTTGAGCCGAAACTAAGGTCGGGCCTTTTCGTAAAGAGGGTGGACAACAATATCGAGTAGCCTTATGCGGGCGAAAATCTAGAATTTATAAGGGCTGACCTCAAAAAAATGCCACAAGGCAACTAAGTGGAGATTATTTTGTTTATTTTTGTAGTATGTCGTGAAATGCGGCAGTGATACAGAAATGACAAGTATTCAACAAGCCATAGAAGAGATAAGGACGGAGCTGCCAGATGGGGTACGCCTCATAGCGGTATCGAAAACGCATCCGGCCTCATTTATTCAAGAGGCGTATGAGATTGGCCAACTG
>CAVILU010000098.1:0-8018 GCA_963643535.1 bacterium
GTCGGCCACAGTGCCCTGAGTTGTGCCTTTCACCATGACGGTGGCACCAGGGATAGGCTGATTGTTGGAGTCGACAATCTTGCCGACAATCCTTGTGCTCTGCGCCATAGCCATGATGGACAGGCATGCCGCGAGAGCCGTTGTTATGATGCGTTTCATTTAGAATTGCCTGGTTAAGTTGTTATTCGGAGACGAGGGTAATCCTTGAGCGCAAGAGCGCATAGTCGAACTCGAAGAGGTAGGTTCCCGAGACGGAGACCTCGACCGACTTCATATTATCGCCGCCATTATATGTGTTGGCCTCGTTCTCATCGGAGCCGTCGAAGCGCCAATAAGGCTCGGGCCACCAGCCCCACCAGTGGGTCTGGGAGATGGTGAAGGCAATCTTGTCACCCTTGGAGAGCTGCATCTCGCGATAGAGGCGATATGGATTCGTCTCGTCCTGGTTGAGGATGAAGGCGTCGTTGTTCTGATTGGTGGTCCAGCCCGGCGTGTTGGGGAGACCTTCGCCAGCGAGGCATATTTGCGAGGGCTGATCGCCAGAGCCGTCGTTGAGGTTGACCGTCGTAGTGCCATTGAGGGTAAGGGCCTCGGTCGTGGGAGTCCAGTTCTCGACTGTATACTCGCCAGAGATGGCATCGAACTTAATCTCGTAATAGCCGACATTGTCGAGGACAATCTCCTGAGACTTAGAGGGGTCGAAAGTGAGGAGGCCAGTCTCCTCATCGACGCCGAAGCAGATGGGCTCGAAGTCGGTCTTCTGGGGAATGAAGCGGATGCCTGTGCCTGCCTTCTGGCAATAGTAGTGGGCGGTGTACTGATATTCGCCCGTGTGATCAATGAGCATTGGGACACCATAGAGGTCGGAAGTGAGCTGAGCCGCTTCGCTTACGTCGGCGAGATACATCTTAGCGAAGTCTGGCATCTCGGAGACGGAGATTACGCACTTGGTCTCGGTCTCGTTGCCCTTGGCGTCGACAACTTTGATTGTCGCGGGGTAGAGGCCTTCGTTCTCGGGGAGAGTGTAGACCTTGGTGAACTTGTACTCGCGGCCGGAGATGGCTACGGACTCGCTGATGTTGAGGTCAGGGATCGAGAGCTCTATTGAGGCGAGTTCCTTATTGTCGGTCACCGTGGTGTTGAAGGTAAACTTGGGATTTTGGGTGAGGACGGTGACGGTGTCGGCAGGAGCAGAGGCGAAGCGCGGGCTAGTCTCGTCGCCGTCGCCAGTGATGGTCATGATCTTCTCAGTGGTGTTGCCGAGGACGTCTGTGACCTTAATTACGAGAGCGAAGGCATCGCCGTCGGTCCACTCCTCACTGCAGGTGTAGCTGTAGTTGAGGTTGTAGGTTTTGTAGAGTGTGTCGGCGTGGATGGAAAGAAGGTCAATGGTCTTATCGAGATGCATACCCTCGTTGCGGAGGGAGATGGTGGCTATGCCGTCGGCATCTTTAATAAGGCCTTTGATAGAGAACTTTGAGCCTGGCTCGGCAGCGAAAGTGGCATCGGCCTCGATGGTCGGAGCCTGATTGTCCACTGCGCTGAAGCCGTTCTCGTCGTCGTCGCAAGCCGTGAGTACGGCCGCGCTTGTCATTGCGGCGAGCGCCACAGTGAGCAATGAGCGATGTAAAGGTTTCATATCAGAATTTGATTAGTTTGATTTGTTATATCAGCCGCATAACATTTTGTGTTTGTTATGAGGACTTCGCAAAATTGCGCGATAATTATGATTTATTAGAGACACAAAACAATCGAAACAACGTAATAAATCTTGCAATGCAATATTCCTACCCCTCTAAAGGTCTAAAAATTATTACATTTGCCCTAAGCAAAAAAAATGAAGCTGCAAAGTGAAAACGCTCAGCCTCCACAAAACAAAGAAGACTCTCTTAACAATCTTCGCAGTCACACTCCTCGCCACGACGCAAGCCGCGGCGCAAACCTTCAGTGTCCACCCGCTGAGCATGGACAACGGCCTCTCGTGCAACTACGTTGTCGACATAGAGCAAGACCGCGACGGATATCTATGGTTCGCAACCGACGAGGGACTCAACAGATTCGACGGCTCACACTTCTACACATATTATAAAGGAGACGCCAACGGACTGCCAAGCAGCGAGCTCAACTGCCTCCTTGCCGACCAGAGAGAGAACACAATATGGATCGGCACCAAGAACGACGGCCTCGTAGCTCTAGACATCACAACCGAGACGTGCAAGACATACCGCCACGACGACGGCAACGAGACCAGTATAGCCACCAACGACATCACACACCTCGCCCATGCGGTGGACGCCAGCATCTGGGTAACCACCTACTGGCAAGGCCTCGAACACTTTGACCCCACGACGGGCGTCTTCTCCCACTTCAACACAAACTCCGTCAGCGGCCTGCCCGACAACCAATTATGGTGCGTTCTCGACCCCGGCGGATCAAGCATCTTCGTAGGCCACGTGCGCTCAGGCCTCAGCGTCATCAACATACAGAACCACACTGCGCACAACTACCAGCACTCCGACACCGACGCCAACAGCATTGCTGGCAACGAAGTAAATTGCATTGCCCGCGACCAAAACGGCCTCATCTGGGTGGGTACCGACCAGGGACTCGACCTCTTCGACGTCACAGCCGGACGCTTCACACACGTGGCAGCGGAGAAACTGGGCAACAGCCGAATATACGACATCCGCCAACTGACCGACGGACGCATAGTGGCAGCCACAGAGATGTACGGCATTGCCGTGATATCCCCACATAGCCTGATTGTCGACCGCAACGCCACAAAAAGCTGCGTAAGCATCGGCGTGGGCGACACCGACGAAAACCTCACAGGCAACAGCGTACGTTCACTCCACGAAGACCAGTTCGGCAACGTCTGGGCTGGCCTCTACGGCGGCGGCGTCAACTGCCTCACGACCTCCACCCCACCCTTCATCCAACCGGGCACCAACCGCGTGACCGACACGCAGCGCCACCTCCCGCAAATGTCTGCCATGAGCGTTGTCATAGCCCCCGACAGCACCATCTGGACAGGCTCCGACGGCGGCGGAGTAACGCGTCGCGACACCGAGCTCCACCCCATATCGTACTACGAATATGAAGTGGGTAAAAATGTCCACGCCGCACTGAAAGACAGCCGCGGACGCATCTGGTTCGGCTCATTCACCAATGGCGCGCACGTCATGAACCTCGTGAACGGCAAGCCACAATTCACCACCGTCAAAGGCGTAGAGACGGAAGACGTACGTTGCTTCGTCGAGAAAAGCGATGGCATCATGCTCCTCGGCACGAGCCACGGCATTTATGAAGTGGACATGGAGACTCTCGCAGCTACAGAACATCGCCATCACGTGGGCAACGACCTCATCCGCACCATGGCTTTTGACCGCCACCAACGCCTTTGGGTGGGTTACTTCGGCCACGGCATAGAAATCCTATCGCCCGACCTCGGCAACGTCATACGCAATTTCCGCACCGACCTTGCCGAGTCGCCCATGCTCTCCAACAGCGTCAACCACATTATTTGCGACTCCCACGGCATAATCTGGGCCGCCACCAACGAAGGTGTCATGGTCTTCGACATCAACCGAGGCGAGATGCGCATCTATCAGATCGCCAACGAGCTCGACAATAAACACGCACGAGCCCTTGCCGAGGACCACGATGGCAACATGTGGGTCTCCACCAACCGCGGCATAAGCGTTGTCCGCCGCGACTCCAAAACCGTACTCAACTTCGACAGCCACAGCGGCATAATAACCACCAACTTCAACGATGGTTCTGTAGCTTTCACGGCATCAGGCGACATCCTCATGGGCTCGGCCCGCGGACTATGCCGTTTCTCCGCAGCGCGCGTCCTCGCCCCGACCATTGCACCGGCTCCGCACATCACGTCGCTCAGCCTGGTCCGCAATTTCGATGAGCCGGACAGCGTCATCAACCTCACCAATCGCAACGAGCTGACGCTCAACCACGACCAGAACACCTTCACTATAAACTTCGCCACGCAGGACTATACCACAAATCCATACGTGGAATATTGCTACACGATAAGCGGTCTACAAAGAGAATACGCTATTGCAGAAGATGGCTTCGTCACCCTTCGCGACCTCTCGCCCGGTGAATACAAATTGGCAGTCCACAGCCGACTGAGCAATCAACCATGGAATGAGGCGGCTGCAACGCTCACCATAATTATCAACCCGCCAATGTGGCTTACGTGGTGGGCCAAGTCAATCTATATCCTTATCCTGCTGGCCATTGCCGCGCTCATATTACGCTCGTGGCGTGCTCGCATTCGCCTCAAGTATCAGATTCGCGCCGAGCAAGACGACCACCAACGAAAGGAGAAGCTGAACGAGGAGCGACTGCGCTTCTTCACCAATATCACCCACGAGCTGCGCACCCCGCTCACTCTCATCATTGGCCCACTCGAAGACCTCAGCCGCGAGAAAGACATTCCCGAGGCCACACGCCATAAGTTGGCGGTAATACACCAGAGCGCGCGCCGACTCTCGGACCTCATCAACCAAACCCTCGAGTTCCGCAAGACGGAGACCAACAACCGCAAGCTTAAGGTCAAGAAAGCCAACATAGTGGATGCCGTGCGCGAAGAGGCTCTCAAGTACGAGGAGCTGTCGCAGAAACCCGACGTCAAGTTCCGTTTCGTTGCCCCGGAGCCCGATATAACTATTTATTTCGACCCCGAGGTCATCCGCACTTGCGCCGATAATATCATATCCAACGCCGTCAAGTATACCGACCGCGGCAGCATAGACATCTGCGTGGAGCGCAAGCAGGAGGAAGGGAAACGGCTCGTGGAGATTGCCATAAGCGACACAGGCTGCGGCATATCGTCATTCGCCCTACCCCACATCTTCGAGCGTTATTACCAAGAGAGCGGAGCTCATCAGGCTTCTGGCACTGGCATAGGCCTGGCACTCTCAAAGAATCTTATCGACCTCCACGGCGGCACTATATCCGTCAAGAGTAAACTCGGCGAAGGAACAACCTTCGTCGTAACCCTCAGTGAGGACGAGATATACCCAGACGCACTCCATACGGCACTCGACGAGAACCTGAAAACGGAGGAGGCCACCGAGACCGACAACAAGACGGACGAAAAGACGTCATCCACCGAAGCCAAGCAACCCGACAGAATAAAACTCCTCTGCGTAGAGGACAACAAGGAGATCCTGGACTACATCCGCTCGTCTTTCGCCGACGAGTATGAGATACTCACGGCCACCAACGGACGCGAAGGCCTCGCTCTCGCTCTCGACAGCGAACCGGACATCATAATATCGGACATTATGATGCCGCAAATGGATGGCAATCAGATGACCCGAGCCCTCAAAAACGACATCCGCACAAGCCATATCCCCATCATACTCCTGACTGCCAAGGACTCCCTGGACGACAAGGAGGAGGGCTACAACGCCGGAGCCGACAGCTATCTGACGAAGCCATTCACCACCTCGCTCCTCCGCAGCCGAATCATCAACCTGCTCAACGCGCGCCGCAACTTCCAGAAAGTCATCTCGCTAAACGGCACGTCCGACGAGATGCGAGAGAAGCGCGAGTCCCTCAAGCAGAGCCTGAGCGACCTCGACAAGCAGTTCCTCGACAAGCTGGATAGCGTGATCGAGCAGAACATAAGCGGAGAAGTGGATGTCGATCTCCTTGCGCAGAGTATGGCCGTAAGTTCCAGCACTCTCTATCGCAAGATGAAGGCCCTCACGGGCGGCTCTACAAACGAATATATACGCCGGCAGAAGATGCGCTATGCCGAGCGTCTGCTACTGACGGGCAAATACACCATATCCGAAATCTCATTCATGGTGGGCATGAGCAGCGTGGCATATTTCCGCCGCTGCTTCAAAGAGGAGTTTGGACTCATACCATCCGAATATCTCAAGAAACTTTCATAGGGTCGGATATCTACGTGCGGCACATACCCGCCAACCTACGGATACAAACAGTTCAATACGAACCGCAGTCTCTTTCCTTTTGCCACTCTTGCCTATATTTGTGGAGACAAAAAAAATCCCCCGACAAACAAATATAAAGCAATGAACCTAAGGATAAGCGCCATAGCGACAGCGGCACTCATCGCCACGACAACAATCACACCCGCCAATGCGCAGAACCCCGAGCGCGGCGACTATGGCTACCTCTACTGCCACATGAGCGACCTCGGTGAATGGACAGCCTTCGCCATATCACGAGACGGCGTACATTATGAGGACGTTATTGGCGGACAACCAATATTCTCAACAGCCGAGCATGCGCGGATTGAGGGCGGAACACGCGATGCGTATATTGCCAGAGCTGCCGATGGCCGCAACTTCGTGATGGTCACCACCGATATGTGCGTCGCCAAGAGCCACGAGTGGAACAACTACGGCATCGACCTCCTCAAGTCAGACAACCTTACGGACTGGACCAGCGTCACTTTCGACTTCCGTCGCGGAATGGTAAATTTCTCAGATGGCGAGACGGCCGAGTCCCCTTATCGAGATTGGAGCACAATCAACCGCGTATGGGCTCCGCAAGTTTTCTGGGACGGCACATACACGTGGCCCGATGGCTCAAAAGGCGGCTATATGGTATACTTCTCAATGCTCAACCGCACCGAGGAGGCTTACGACCGCATGTATTACTGCTACGCCGACCGCAGTTTCACGCACATCACCACGCCGCGCCTCCTCTTCGACTGGGGATACGCGACCATCGACTGCGACATCAACTTCCTCCCCTCCGACAATCTCTACCATATGCTGATTAAAAAGGAGGGCGGCAAACCAGGCATATATACAACCACGAGCGCCAACCTCACGTCGGGTTGGGGAGAGCCCGACAGCACAGACTACGTGAGCTTCGAGGGCAATAAACTATGCGAAGGCAGCAGCGCATTCCAACTCCGCGGCGACACAGCCTGGCACGTGGCCTACGTGCAATACTCCGACCATCCGCACCGCTACCGCATCTGCATAGCGGACAGCCATTTGCGCAACTTCCGGGATCCCAAAGACATAACAGGGGTAACAGGCGCGCAGCACGGCAGCTTTATCCGCATCACTCGCCGCGAATACCGCAGGCTAAAGAGATTTTCTGCCGAATACAGCAAGAATGGCTCAAAACGGGAAGCGTTGTAAGCCAAGAAAAAACTAACTTTGAGGGAAATCCCACAAATACAGACTTAAGATGAAAAGATTTCTCTTACTCGCTCTCTGCCTTATCGCCTCAACCGCGCTCCTCGTGGCGCAAAACACGCTGAAAAAGGTATACGACGAGACCATCGACCCGATGGAGCAAATAGACAAGGCTGTGGCGCAAGCCAAGACCGAAGGCAAAATCGTAATATGCCAAGTGGGCGGCAACTGGTGCCCCTGGTGCCTCCGCTTCGCCGATTTCGCAGAGAAAAATGCAGCTGTGAAACAGGTTATGGACGAGAACTTCGTCTACATCCACGTCAACTACAACCCGCGTAAAGCCGCAGGCGAGGCCGCAGCACAGAAAGCAGCGAAACTTATGAACCGCCTGAGCAACCCGCAGCGTTTCGGCTTCCCCGTGTTCGTACTCCTCGACTCCGAGGGCAAAGTCATCCATATTCAGGACTCCAGTTTCCTGGAGGAGGGCCAAGGATATGACGAGAGCAAGACTCTCCGTTTCCTTAAGTGCTGGACAGCTAAAGCAGTTAATAATTAACAGTTAACGGGTGTCCCTTCCTTTATCTTGGAAGGGGCACCCGTTAACTATTTTGGGGTCGTCTATTTATTTCTTTGACGCAAATCGCCGATAAAGACTTGCCACTACGGCACCAGAGATATTATGCCATACGCTGAAGACGGCACCGGGTACCGTTGCCATAGGCAAGGCAGCAAAATGACTGACAGCCAGAGAACTGGCAAGACCCGAGTTCTGCATGCCGACCTCTATGGAGAGAGCAATACACTTGGGGCGGACAAGCCTAAGGAGACGGCCGACACAGAAACCGAGAGCGAGTCCCAGGACAT
>CAVILU010000099.1:0-7993 GCA_963643535.1 bacterium
TTTTGATTTTTGGCTTATACTTACAAAGATAGCACGGGGACTCGCAATTCGCAAACGCCCAAACGAACAAAAGGAACTCGCCCCGCTCTTCCTTAGCGCACTCAAGAATGCGGGGCGAAATGTTTTCTTACGCATTATTGATGGCGTCGCCTATATTTCTCTCCGCAAAAATTTAAACAATCATGGCATAGGCAGGAATGAAATGTCCTTACAAAATAAAGCGTAAAAAATTCCGCCCTAAGTCTCACAAAAATGAGAGACTCAGGGCGGAAATAGTTTATCGAATAAGGGGAGAGCCCCTCCCTTATATGGTTGTCATTAGATGACGACGTTGACCATCTTGCCAGGGACGACGATCACCTTGCGGACGGGCTTGCCATCGATGTACTTGGCAGCCTGCTCGGAAGCGACAACAGCGCTCTCGATAGCCTTGGCGTCGGCACCAGCGGGGAAGTCCATCGTGAAGCGGGTCTTACCGTTGAAGGCGACGGGGTATTTGATGGTATCCTCAACGAGGTGGGACTCATCGAGCTCAGGCCACTTAGCATCACAGACAGTGGTCGCGTGACCGAGGTCGTGCCAGATCTCCTCAGCGATGTGGGGAGCAAATGGAGCTACGAGGACAATGAGGGGCTCGAGGATATCCTTCTTGCGGCACTTGAGGCCTTGAATCTCACTGAGCGTAATCATAAACTGACTTACGCAAGTGTTGAACGAGAAACGCTCGATTGCCTCGGTGACCTTCTTGATGCAAGTATGGAGAGCCTTGTACTCGGCACTTGTCGGTTTCTCGGTAGAGAGCTCAAGCTTGTCGCTGTCGCCATAGTAGTGGCGCCAGAGTTTCTTGAGGAAACGCGAAACACCATCGATGCCATTGGTATCCCAAGGCTTAGAGAGCTCGACGGGGCCGAGGAACATCTCATACATACGGAGAGTGTCGGCGCCGAAACGCTCAACAACCATATCGGGGTTGACGACGTTGAACATCGACTTGGACATCTTCTCGACAGCCCAACCACAGACGTACTTACCATCCTCAAGGATGAACTCGGCCGTGTTGTACTCAGGACGCCATGCCTTGAATGCCTCAGTGTCGAGCACGTCACCGCTTACAATATTGACATCAACGTGGATAGGAGTGACATCATACTGATCCTTAAGGCCGAGGGATACGAAGGTATTAGTATCCTTGATACGATAGACGAAGTTCGAGCGACCTTGGATCATACCCTGGTTGACAAGCTTCTTGAAAGGCTCCTCGGTGGAAGAGATGCCGATATCGAAGAGGAATTTGTTCCAGAAACGGGAGTAGATAAGGTGACCGGTTGCGTGCTCAGCACCACCCACATAGAGGTCTACCGACTGCCAGTAGTGGTTAGCTTCGGGCGATACGAGAGCATCGCTGTTGTGCGGATCCATATAGCGCAAGTAGTATGCACTGGAGCCTGCGAAGCCCGGCATAGTGCAGAGCTCGAAGGGATAGCCCTCGGGAGTGCTCCAATTCTTTGCACGGCCAAGTGGGGGCTCGCCCGTCTCGGTGGGGAGGTACTTATCGACCTCGGGCAACTGGAGAGGGAGCTTGTCGGCGGGGAGCATCTGCGGCTGACCGTCCTTGTAGAACACAGGGAACGGCTCACCCCAGTAACGCTGGCGTGAGAAGATTGCGTCGCGGAGACGGTAGTTGACCTTAACACGGCCAATGCCGTGCTCGGCAATGAACTTCTTGGTGGTGGCGATGGACTGCTTGATGGTAAGGCCATTGAGATTGAGGCCACCTACAGCCTCACGGCCGGGCATAGGCGAATTGCATACAATACCCTCCTTGGCGTCGAAGCTTTGCTCGGAGACGTCGGCACCCTCAACGACGGTGCGGATCTCAAGACCGAAAGCCTTGGCGAAGGCGTAGTCGCGGGAATCGTGAGCGGGAACTGCCATAATGGCACCCGTACCATAGCCTGCGAGGACGTAATCGGAAACCCAGATAGGGATCTCCTCAAGGGTCAACGGGTTGATTGCGTATGAGCCAGTGAAGACACCAGTGACCTTGCGGTCGGCGATGCGCTCACGCTCTGTGCGCTTGCTTGTCTGGTCTACATATGCCTTGACGGCCTCGGCTTGCTCGGGAGTGGTGAGCTTTGCGGTATACTCACTCTCGGGAGCGAGGACCATAAAGGTGACACCGAAAACGGTATCCGCACGGGTGGTGAAGATCGTGAGGGACTCGTCGGAGCCCTTAATCTTGAACTTCATCTCGGCGCCCTCGGAACGGCCAATCCAGTTACGCTGAGTCTCCTTGATGGAGTCGGACCACTCAACGGTCTCAAGACCATCGAGCAGACGCTGCGAGTAAGCAGAGACGCGGAGGCACCACTGCTTCATAACCTTTTGGACGACAGGATAGCCGCCTCGAATGGAGACACCCTCGACAACCTCATCGTTGGCAAGGACAGTGCCGAGCTTCGGACACCAGTTAACCATCATGTTGCCAAGGTAGGCAATACGGTAGTTCATAAGGATGTCGAGCTGCTCATTCTTGCTCTTGGCGTTCCACTCCTCGGCCGTGAACGAGAGTTCCTCGGACTGAGCCGCATTGATATCGGCAGTACCGAACTTGGCGAAGTGCTGCGAGAGGACCTCGATTGGGCGTGCCTTGTTGAGCTTGGTATCGTAGAACGAGCCGAACATCTTCTCGAAAGCCCACTGAGTCCACTTGTAGTAATCGGGCGAGCATGTACGCACCTCGCGGCTCCAGTCGAAACTGAAACCGATCTTGTCGAGCTGCTCACGGTAACGCTTGATATTGTTCTCGGTGGTGACCGCCGGATGCTGGCCAGTCTGAATGGCATACTGCTCGGCGGGAAGGCCATAAGCGTCATAGCCCATTGGGTGAAGGACGTTAAAGCCGTTGAGACGCTTGAAGCGCGCGTAGATGTCCGATGCGATGTAGCCGAGCGGGTGGCCTACGTGGAGGCCGGCTCCCGATGGGTAAGGGAACATGTCGAGGACGTAGTACTTGGGCTTGTCGAGGTTGATCTCGACCTTGTAGGTGCCGTCCTCAGCCCATGACTTTTGCCAATGGGCCTCGATGTCTCTGAAGTTGTATTCCTTTGCCATGTCAAGTGAGAAAAGTCAAGAGCGCAAGTACAGTCCTGCCGAAGATATCGCATCCGCAAAGAGCGGAGAAAGAGGTTCCGAGCAGGCCGCGCTTGGCCTATAACTAAAAAAGACACTAACCAAGAGGGCAGGCCTTGTGGTTAGCATCGTCTTCATAAAAAGTGACCCCGTGGAGACTCGAACTCCAATCAGCAGAACCGGAATCTGACATTCTATCCATTGAACTACGGGGCCAGAAAATTTTTAAGATATCGGAAGCGGGAATAGGCCATCCCCTCCCAAATCCGACCGCAAAGATAACAAAAAATTTAGTTTTCAAGGGGTTGCCCGACCCATTTAAAAAGCGGGGAGACAAGTATCGGGAAAGCAGGCGGCAACGTCCTGTCTCTCAGCCTTTCACCTCGTCAACGGTCACCAGTTTATTGGATATGGCGTAGATAGCCAAAGCGATAGACGAGTGTATGTTGAGCTTGCGGGCAATATTGCGCCGATGGGTGAGGACGGTGTAGACAGATATATTCATCTGGTCGGCAATCTCTTTGTTCGCCAAGCCACTTACGACACCTCGCACAACTTGCTTCTCGCGGGACGAAAGGGCCTCGCCGTCTCCATCAACGCCATCTTCCTCATCGTCTTCGTTACCCATAAGTCGGTCGAAGAGGGCCTGGAGGTCATCCTCCGAATCGAATATCGAGAGTTGGGCATCGTAGCCATCGAGAGAAGAAGCCGGAATGACGCTGGATATTAGAGCCACAAAACGGGCGTCGCGCACATATTCGGCAGTAGATTGCCGGCGGGCCGCAACATCAAAAACGCCACCGAAAGAGGGCGACACTATAATGATAGACGGGGCGAAAGATATGACCTTTGTCTCGAAATCCTCGGGGCGCGCCATCTCAAGGAAGACGGCATTGCCCTCCAGGACACGCTTGAGAGCCGCAAGAACGCCCATACGGACAATGACGGACGTGTCTGCTACAGCTATTTTAAGGACATTCTGATTCATATCACGAAATTCTTACGCCAAGTTGCGCGTGCGGGACTTTTCGAGCTCGACTAACGCCGGGATGAAAAGGTTGCCCTCGATGTCGCAATGGGACTTGAGGTCGTCTTCGAAAGCAAAGATATCATAGAGCACCTGATTCACCTCGCGGAGATTGTCCACCGCCGGGTAGTAGCGGATCATGGCGTTCTTGAGCTCCGAGAGCTGAGTGTCGATATTGTCGTGCTGATGGATGAATTGCGAGAGACTGAGGGCGGGGAGACCAGCCTCGCCATTTACGAGACGCTGCGTGTAAGAGAAGAGGTTGCGATCCTCGTAAATAAGGTGTTTGCGGACCTCCTCCGAATAGCTGTCGAAGAGCTTGATTACGAGGCTAGAGAACTTATCGTCGGGGATGGACTCAAGTATCGCCACGACCTTGGCGCGGAGCTCGGGCAGCAAGAACTCTGTATAATATTTGTGAGCCGAGCGGAGGAAACGCACCATCGACTCGATATCCACATTGTGGTACTGTGTGCTGTCGCCTGTGGCCACATAGTTGCAGACGGCAAGGAAAGTCTTGCAATCCACGCCATTATCGGCGCAGACGGCCTTTACAGTCTTATCTCCGAACCCCAGTGAGATGCCGAATCGGCTGAGCAGGAGCAGGAGCTGATAGTGGTCGGTAAGGACGTCGCCAAGTTTATGGTTTTCGGTAAACTTCATATCTGGGGGAAAAGCAGGTCAAATAAAAAGAGTGGTAGAGTCAGTAGGATTTTGCGCAAAGTCTTAAGCGCATTAGATATTTGAGTCTCGACGGTACGTTTGGAGATGTCGAGTTGTTCGGCAATTTGTTGGTTCGAGAGGCCATCGAAACGGCTGAGGGAGAAGATGCGACGGCACTGGTCGGGCAGTGTGGCTAGGGCTCCGGCAATCTTCGCATCGGCCTCGCTTTGCTCAATGAGAGCATCGGCGTCGTCGGCTTGGGGAGCTATCTCGGAGACCGTGTTTTGAGCCTCGTCTTCGTATTTGCGGACGATCTTCTGGTGCTTCAGGACATTGAGGCAGGCATTGCGGACCGAGCTGAAGAGGAAGGACTTGACATTGTCGGGGGCATCGGTATCCTTGCGCTCATATACAGAGACGAAGAGATTTTGGACAACATCCGTGGCCGCTTCATAAGGCTCGTCGGTCTGCGCAAGTATGCGTGCGGCAAAAGCCACAAGCCGTGTGTAATACCTGTCGAAAAGCTCGTGGAAGGCTCTCCCTGCCGTATCTGTCGGCAGGGACTGGAAGAGCTCCTCATCGGAGAGGTCGTGTATGCCTGTGAGCTTCAACATTTATCTGTTTCAAGATCAGTCAACCTTGTCGAGCAGGGAAGTCATCTTGATTGTTTGCGTGCGATTGAGTCCCTCGGTTGAGACTTCCGTTCGAGTGTTGGCGAAACCAGGAGCACCGGAGAGGATGATGTAGCGAACATCTTTCTCGGCTACGAAAGAGACCTTACCGTGGTCGTCCACCGGGAGCTTGATATTGGTACCATCGGAGCCTACCACACGGATGTAGGCTTCGGGAATGGGCACGAACTTACGTTTTTTCTTTGTCGTCTTTTTACTAGAAGAGGCGGAAGCCGTGGTGGTTGAAGACTTCTTTGTTGTCGTCGTCTTATCAGAGTCAGCCTTGGCTGTGGCCGTCTGTTGATTGTCGGATGACTTAGTTGTCGTGCCGGACTTGGCTGTAGCTGAAGTTGTGGTCTTCTTGGTTGTTGTGCCAGTCTTTTTGGTGGTTGAAGTCTTGCCCTTGGTGGAGGTCGTCTTCTTGGCCGTTGCAGATGATTTAGACTTAGAAGAGGTGGACTTCTTGGTTGTCGATGACTTGCCCTTTGAAGTTGTTGTCTTCTTTTTTGTGGAAGATTTGGTAGTGGAAGACTTCGAGGTTGACTTGGCCGCGGACTGAGTCGTGGTCTTGTCGTCGGACTGTTTTGTTTGGGCAGTCTCCGAATCTTGCGTTCCAGATGGATTGGCAGTAGACATTTGGAGTTTGCCCTCTAAAGCGAAATCGGGGATCTTCTCATCATCGTTCTTGTCGTCAGCCTCATCTTTCACAGGCTCTTGAGCCTTGGCTGTTTGCGCTGTCTGAGTATCGTCCTGACCGACATTGGCAGAGGGAGAAGGACGGAGGACACGGCTGCGCGGCTTGGTATTGCCGTCGGCGAAAGCCTTCTTACCGCTCTCACCTATTCGAGCCTCGATGGTGAGGATTACGGGAGGGAGATAGAAAGAGTAGATATCCTCGTAGCCCTTGGAACTGCCGCGGTTGCTGGAGAAGAGGCCCTCCTCCGCTGAGCCCATAAAGGTTATGCCGAAATCGTCGCCGGCACTATTGATAGGGAGACCAAGATTGGAGACATGGTAACGGCCATCGTCGCCCTCGACAGCCTTATATATATCGAGGCCTCCGAAACCCTCATGACCATCGCTACTGAAATAGAGAGTGCCATTATCGCGCATACAGGGGAACATCTCGTCGCCAGCCGTATTGACCATCGGGCCAAGATTTTGCGCAGGTCCCCAAGAGCCATCGACGTTACGCAGCGACTTCCAAATATCGAGGCCACCATGTGAGCCATCCTCGCGATCGCTCACGAAATAGAGGACCTGGCCATCGGGCGAAAGCGTCGGGTGGGCAACCATCATAGTGGAGTCGGCACCAGGCAAGATGCGCACGGGCTCGGACCAGCGACCGCCTTCGCGCTTAATCTCGTAGGCATGGACGGGGCAGCCATCCTGATTGTTGAGTGGGCAACGGGTAAAGACCATCGTGCGGCCATCGGAAGAGACAAAAGCTGCACCGTCATCATTGCCACTTGTGCCAAAGGGCTCATCGAGAGGTTGAGGCTCAGTCCACTTGCCACGGCCGTCAATCTTCGACATATAGATTGTCGAACCACCTTGACCCGTGATTTTGCTCATTCGCTTCTTCTTTTTCTGAGTGCGGAGCGAAGTGAAGTAGACAACATCATATCCCTCACCTACGTAGACGGGGCAGAAGTCGGAATATTTGCTATTGATGTCGCGGAAAGGCTTGACCACGTAGCCGCTGTCGGCTTTTTCACCAGCATCTTTGATATTGCTAAGCTCGGACCACACGCCCTCGGCAAGTTGCATAGAGGCACGGGCGACATTGACGCGTCGATCTGTACGATGCTTCTCATAGTAAGCATTGTAGACATCGCGGGCCTCATCGAACTTGCCAATGTTACGATAGGCATCGGCAAGGCGGAGCATAGCCTCGTCATCCTCATACTTAAGGCGCACAGCCTTTTGGTAAGCGACGGCAGCCTTGGCATCCTGACCAAGATTGCGGTAGCATTCGCCAAGCAGGAAACACTCCTCGGCCTTGCGTCCCTTGTTCTCCTCACCCTTCTGGGCTTTGTCGAAAAGGTCGGCCGCCTTGTTATACTCGCCTAGGTTATAAGCCTTCTGCGCAGCCTCGTAGCTGCCACAGGAAGTGAGCATAGCCATGGAGACAAGCAGTATGAGGGTGGACTTAATATTCATTGATGATGGTAACTGTGTTGGGGGGGGACTCTTGCTATGAGCGCAAGCTATAATATATTATAACGCTCGGGAGTCTCAATTATTTTGCAGGTCGTTGAGTTTTTTGTAGACACCGCCGAGAGCCATAAGCTCGTCATGCGTGCCACGCTCCACGATTCGGCCTTCGTTGAAGACGCAGATAAGGTCGGCATGGCGGATTGTAGAGAGGCGATGCGCCACGACGATTGACGTACGATCTTTGAGAAGATTATCGAGAGCCTCCTGAACGAGCTTCTCGCTCTGCGTATCGAGAGCGGAAGTAGCCTCGTCGAGGATAAGGATATCGGGGTTGCGGAGG
>CAVILU010000100.1:0-7970 GCA_963643535.1 bacterium
CCGCGACCCTCGGCTTGGGAAGCCAATGCTCTACCAACTGAGCTATTACCGCATTTTTTATTTCCGACCGCAAAGTTAATGATAGTTTTCTTTCGACAAAGTGAGAGCCGATATTTTTTATGCCGATGCTCTGAATTCCACCACTTTGCGGCGCATATTCTTCATGCTCAAATTAAAAACCCACCCGCACTTCCGTGCAGATGGGTTCCAGTACCGAGTCCCGGGCTTGAACCGGGGACCTTGTGATTATGAATCACACGCTCTAACCAGCTGAGCTAACTCGGCAATCCTTGCGGAAATGCGATGCAAAATTACCGCTCTTTCCGATAAAAACAATACCCTAAGCCAAAATATTTTCCCCATTCCCAGATTTTCCTCCTCGCCAAACGCCCCTTTTGAACCTCAAAATAGCCCCTTCCTCGCTGACTTTCAACATACATAAGTGCCCAATGCCATCTATGCCGCGAAACTTCATCTCTACTCAAAAACATATTGCCCGACACCCCGAAGCGTCTGTTTTGTCTGCCAATTCCCCATCCAATGGGGCTGTCGTCGTAAATGTTTGCCCAATTGTGACGTTTCCTCCTGTCTCAGAAAACTGTCTTATTAATATGGTTAGATGGTGGTTCCCCGTGAAAATTATTACCGTTAAAAAAAGTACGAAGTTGTAGTCCGAGGCTTCCAAGTGTTGTCTTTTGTTATTTGTCTACTGCCAATTGTGCTTAAATCACACAAAAAACGTTTTTTTCGCACATTTTGACCCTAAAACGTTTTGTTAATAGATTAACACGCGGTAAATTTGCGCTGACAAATGATTATATCTGTAGCCGAGGCCCTCTCCCTTGTCATAAAAATTTTTCATTCCGGGGCTTAGGCTGGAATAAAATAACAAGACATCCGATGCTTACCATTAGTCAAGCCGTAGAAAAAGTAGTCAAGGTTAAGCCTTTCGTCACGGAGGCTCTTTGCGAGGGTCTTATTAATATATCCTCTCTCTCGCGCCAGATCCATCCCACTGTCGAGAAGCTCACCGGCAAGGAGGTTAAGCAAGGCGCCATCGTCATGGCCCTCAACCGCCTCGTCCCCAGCCTCAAGGGCAACTCCGAGATGACATATAAGAATATGATCACCTCCCTCGGCGACATCATTGTCCGTTCCGACCTTACCGACTACACCTTCCGCAACTCGCCCACCATCATGGCCAACCACATCAAGCTGATGAACAGCCTCCGTGGCCGCCAGGATCAGTTCTACACCATGGTGCGCGGCGTATTCGAGTCCACTCTCGTTATCGGCAGCGAGCTCTGCGCTATTGTCGAGGACGAGTTCCGCGACGAGGAGTGCGCTTACAAGAATGGCAACCTCTCCGCCATCACCCTCAAGCTCTCCTCCTCCAACGTCCATTTTGTTGGTTTCTACTACCAGATTCTTAAGTTCATAGCTTGGGAGGGCATCAACGTCAAGGAGGTCATCTCCACCACCAACGAGTTTACCATTATCGTTGCCGAGGAGGACGTCGATGCGGCTTTCGCCATCTTGAAGAACCTCAAGCAGAGCGGCAAGATTATAGAATAAGGTTTGGCAATGCAGAGAAAACTGCCGCTTTACCCCGGCCCGAGGCCCTCAAGCCTCAGGGTTGTGCTGTCATTGCTTGCAATGATGGCTTTGTTTTTTGTCCTGCCTTCCTACGCCGCGGCGCAACAGACCATCGCCAAGTCCCCTTCCGGAAGGTCGGGCGGTGCCAAGCCTTCTGCCAGCGGCGCCAATGCTGCGGGGGCCAAGTCTGCCGACATCAAGCCGAGCGTCAAGGCCTGGCATCTTATGGATGACTATACTAAGGCCGATACGGCGGTCGTGGATACCATTCTCGCCGAGCATCAGGTGAATAACCCCATTTGGCGCAAGAGCGTTTCTTGCGTCACTCTGGGCAACCTTGGCTCGCCATCTATTGCCACGTACTACCCCGCTGTCCGCCGCGACTACGGCAACGTCTTCTACAACAGCCTGAAACTCCAACTTCTAGACCCTGAGGACTTTACGTTCTACAACACCAGGACTCCCTACGCCAATCTTACCTACCAAAAGGGTATCCCTAAGGCGCAACGCGAGGAGTTTTTCTCCGTCCTTTTTACTCAGAACGTCAACCGTCGTTTCAACCTTGGCGTCAAGATGGACATCAATGCGGCTATCGGTCGCTACGAGGCCCAGAGCGCAGATAATTTCAAGTTCGGCTTCTGGTCCAGCTACGACGGCGACGTGTATCACATGCAGCTCCAGGCTTGGTATCAAAAGTTTGAGATTGAGGAGAATGGCGGCGTCTCCAACGATTCCATCATCCTCACCCCCGAACTCTATGACTACGATAAGGCGCAGGACATCCCCGTGGAGTTCATGAACTCTACAAACCGCCTCGCCTCTTACCGTCTCCTCTGGGGCAATAGCGTGGACATTGGTTCCGTCACGCGTTCCGAGGGCGATAGTATCGAGTATGACGTGCCTGTCGCTTCGGCGTTCTATAAGTTCTACGTCGACCGTTCTCACCACGAGTTTTCCATCGCGGACCTCTCGTCCTACTCCGACGAGGATTTCCCAAATATCTACGTCAACCCCAATTACACCCACGACGCGCGCAAGTACATGCTTGTGAGCAACGTCGTGCAGCTCAAGCTCAACGAGGAGTTCAACAGCCTCCTGCGCTTCGGTCTCCGTGCCTATCTCGGCAATGATATCCGCCAATATTATTGGGACGACGAGAGCACAGTCGAGGTCGACGACGAGACTGAGACGGCTACGCTCATTTTCCATCGCAATGGCCGAAACCGCGTGAGCACGTATATTGGTGGCCAGATATTCAAGAACCTTGGTGAGCACTTGCGTTGGAATGCCGGTTTGCGTTTCGTCATGCAAGGTTACGATGCTGGCGACCTCCGCGCCGATGGCAATCTCGATCTCTCTTTTGGCTCCGGCCGTTGGAAGACGGGACTCTGGGGCAAGGTTGTCTATTCGCTCCGCACGCCTACTCTTTGGGAGGAGCAATATGTCTCCAATCATTATAAGTGGGATTTGGCTCTCGACCGCGAGCAGAATCTCGATATCTCGGCAGGCCTCCGCATCCCCGGCGTCGGGCTTGAGGTCTCGGCCTTCAGCTCTACGCTCAGCAATCGCGTCTATTTCGGTACCGACGGCGTGCCAGATCAGAAGAGCGACGTCACGCAAGTCATGGGTGTCTACGCCCGCGAGCATTTCCTCCAGTCGCATACGGGCTTCAACTCCATCATCCGTGTCGCTCTCCAGAAGACTACGGACAACGATGTGGTGCCCGCCCCGACGTTTGCGCTCACTGCCACTTCTTATTGGGAGCACCTCTTTTTCGGTGTCCTCCTTACTCAGATTGGTTTCGACGTGCGCTACAATACGCGCTACTACTCGCCAGCCTACATCCCTTCGCTTATGCAGTTCGTGCCGCAAAGCGAGCGCGAGACGGGTGGATATGGCTACTTCGACCCGTTCATCAATTTCCACCTGAAGAAGATCCGTGCCTACGTCAAGTATGAGCACGTCAACAACCATTGGGGCTCGAACGACTATTTCCACACCATCCACTACCCGGCCAACCCGGCGACTTTCAAGTTCGGCCTCTCTTGGAATTTCTACGATTAAATGCAGATCGACAAGCTCAAAGAATATATCGAGGGGCTCAATGAGCCTCAGCGCGCTGCCGTCTTGGCCACCGATGGCCCTGTGCTCGTCATTGCTGGCGCAGGCTCCGGCAAGACGCGTGTGCTGACTCTCCGTATAGCCTACCTCATTGCCAAGGGTGTCAAGCCATATAATATTCTCGCTCTGACCTTTACCAACAAGGCCGCCCGCGAGATGAAGGAGCGTATCGCCACCATCGTCGGCCCCGACCTTGCACACCAGATTTGGATGGGCACCTTCCACTCCGTCTTTGCGCGCATCCTTCGTGCCGAGGCTTCGAGGCTTGGGCTCACTTCCGATTTCACTATCTACGACACTTCCGATTCCCAGTCGCTCATCCGCAGCATCCTCAAGGAGCTTGGGCTCGACTCCGACAAGAAGTACACGCCCAAGGCTGTCCTCGGTTCCATCTCGGCAGCCAAAAACGACCTCGTGCTCCCCGACGCCTACGCCAACAACGCCAAGTTCTCCAATGCCGACAAGTTGGCAGGCCGCTCCCGCACGTGCGAGGTCTACCGCCGTTATATCGAGGAGTGCCGCAAGTCCAACGCTCTCGACTTCGACGACCTTCTGCTCTACACCAATATACTCTTCCGCGATTGCCCCGAGGCCGTCGCTAAGTATCAGGAGAAGTTCCCTTATATATTGGTGGATGAGTATCAGGATACCAACTTCTCGCAATACGCCATCATCAACCGTCTCGCCAAGGCCAAGCAGAACATCTGCGTGGTGGGCGACGACGCGCAGAGCATCTACAGTTTCCGTGGCGCGCGAATCGAGAATATCCTGAGTTTCCAGAAGGACTATCCCTCCGCCCGCCTCTTCAAACTTGAGCAGAACTACCGCTCGACGCAAAATATCGTGGGCGCTGCCAATAAACTCATTGCGCACAATGTTGGCCAGATCCCCAAAAACGTCTTCTCCAATGGCGACGATGGCGACAAGGTGGATGTTTGGCCCTGCGCTACGGATCGCATCGAGGCCAAGAAGGTCGTGGCGAACATCGTCATCCGCATGCGCACCGAGGCCAAGCGTCCCAACGATTTTGCCATCCTCTACCGCACCAATGCGCAGAGCCGCGCCATAGAGGAGGAACTCCGTACGGCGGGCGTACCCTATAAGATCTATGGCGGCATGGCGTTCTACCAGCGAGCCGAGGTCAAGGATGTCCTGGCATACCTCCGCCTCATTGTTAATAACAACGACACCGAGTCGCTCCGTAGGATTATCAATGTCCCAAAACGTCAGATCGGCGACACTACGGTCGATAAGGTCTTGGCCTTCGCACGTGCGAACAATACCACTATGTGGGACGTCATGAGCCACCCGCGTCTGCTCGAACAGACTGGCATCAATGGCCCCACGCAGGCGCGCATCTCGCGTTTCGTGGCTCTCATAGATTTTCTCGCGCAGCAGGCCTCTAATATGGATGCCTATCCCCTCGCTGTCGAGGCTCTTTCGCAAAGCGGTCTTCTTCAGGAACTTAATGCTAAGAAGGAAGATCCCGAAGGCAAGGATCGTTTCCAAAACGTCCAGGAGCTCCTCAACGGCATCAAGGACTACACCGATGGTCAGGTTGAGCAAGGTGAGTCGCCCGACGTCCAGGGCTACCTCCAGCAGGTGAGCCTCATCACGGATCTCGATGACAACGACGAGCGTGAGAAGATTTCGCTCATGACTATCCACTCCAGCAAGGGCCTTGAGTTCGATACCGTATTCATTGTGGGTGTCGAGGAGGAAATTTTCCCCGGCTCTAAAGGATTCGACCAGTCGTCGGCTATCGAGGAGGAGCGCCGCCTCATGTATGTGGCTCTCACGCGCGCCAAGAATACTTGCATCGTCAGCTACGCCAGTGAGCGATATAAGTTCGGCAAGAGCGAAAGGTCGCATCCCAGTCGTTTCGTTGCCGAGCTCGACGCCGCTTTCTGCAATAAGCCCAAGGCAAGTAAGGACGAGGAGCAGGGTAGTGGTTTCGGCGGTTTCCGCTATGGCGGCCGCGGATATGGCGATTCGTCATCCTCGAGTTTCAGCGGTGGCCGCGGATCGTCTGGTTTCCGCCCTTCTTCTCAGCAGCGCACTGGCTCAGATTTCAGTTCGCAGCCTTCCACTCCCGGCCGACGCATCATTCTCCAGCCGGGTGAACGCCTGCCGTCTAACTTCAAGAGCCTTGGCACTCGCTCCGCAAGCCCCGATGCCGAGGTCAAGCTCAGTCAGACTCCCGACGGTAAGTATGCCGTGGGCTCGCGTGTGCTCCACGACCGTTTTGGCGAGGGCACTGTCCGCGAGATCCTCTGCACCGACAAGAAGGACATCAAGATGCGCATCCTCTTCGACTCCCCCCACGAGGAGAAGACGCTGCTCCTCAAGTTCGCGCGCATCAAACGCATCTGATGCCACATTTTCTGCGTATATTTGTCAAATACACATAAAACTAAAGATATTACTGCAACGATGAAGCGTTCTCCTTTTTTCGCAATGGCCCTTCTCGCATTGGCCGTCGTAGCCAGCGGCTGCTCCCGCAAAGGCAGCTCAAGTCTCAGTTCCAACCACAAGAGCACTACCTCTAAGGTGACCCCCAAGGTGCGCTCTACAAACTCTACCGCCGACAGCGAGGCCGCCCTCAAGGCTGCGCAGGAGGCCGAGGCAAAGGCAAAAGCCGCTGCCGAAGAGGCCGCCGCAGCCGCCAAGAAAGCCAAGGCTGAGGCCGAGGCAAAGGCAAAAGCCGCAGCTGAGGAGGCCGCAGCAGCCGCTAAGAAAGCTAAGGAGGAGGCCGAGGCAAAAGCCAAAGCCGCTGCCCAGAAGGCTTCGGAGCAGGCTGTCATAGTAAAAGAGGAGAAAGTGAAGGTGGTGGAGTCTAAGGCCGCTACCGACGAATCCAATCGCTACCATATCATCATCGGCTCTTTCAAGCAGCTCACCAACGCCCGCCAGCAGAGCCAGGATGCCATCTCCAAAGGTTTCTACCCCAGCATCATGGAGAATGAGGAGGGCATGTATCGCGTAGCCGTCTTCTCTTCTGGCACCGAGTCTTCCGCACGTAAGAAGATTGCAGAGCTCCGCAAGAAGTACTCTGAGTACGTCGGTATGTGGCTCCTCATCGAGAAGAAGTAGTCCGCCACACTTATCATCAAAATATATATCATGAATATTTTCCAGAAGGCTCTCGCGTCGGTGGCCATGGCTTTTGTGGCCGTGGTCTCTCTCGCTCAGCCTAATGCGCCCGATATCGTGGTCTCGAAAGACGGCAAGGGACAGTTCACTTCCATCCAGGAGGCCATCCTTTCCGTCCGCGACTACAAGCCCTCGCGCACAACTATTTACGTCAAGAACGGCACCTACGAGGAGAAGATCCTCATCCCCGCCAATAAGTGCGACATCACCATCATTGGCCAAAGTCAGGATGGCGTAGTCATTACTCACGGCGACTATGCCAGCCTCAATAATATGGGCACGTTCAAGACCTGGACTGTCCGCGTAGATGGCGACGGCATCCGCATCGAGAACCTCACTATCGAGAACTCCGCTGGCCGCGTCGGTCAGGCTGTGGCTCTCCATGTCGAGGGCGACCGTTGCGAGTTTGCCCGCGTGCGCCTCCTCGGCAATCAGGATACCGTCTTCAATGGCGGAAATGGCAGCCGGCAATACTTCTCGCAGTGCTACATCGAGGGGACTACCGATTTCCTCTTCGGCCCGGCCACTGTGGTGATGGACGATTGCGAGATCCATTGCAAAGCCGATTCCTACATCACTGCCGCATCTACTCCAGCCGATGTCAAGTGGGGCTACGTCATCCGTCATTGCCGAGTAACGGCCGACAAGGATGTTAAGAGACTTTACCTCGGTCGCCCGTGGCGCGCTTTTGCTTCCGTCACTTGGGTGGAGTGTGAACTCCCGTCTTGTATTCTCCCCGCAGGTTGGCATAACTGGGGGCGTGCCGAAAATGAGCACACCGCACGCTATGCCGAGTATGCCAATACGGGTGACGGCGCTGCATCTGATGGCCGTGTGGAGTGGGCAGTCTGCGAAAAGAGCGCGGCAAACGCTCCCGCCGAGCTGGTCAAGATTTTTGGCATAGACTCCGATTGGGTGCCGGCTTACTCCGGTCTCAAGCAATAAAGATTTTACCCTTACCCGAGGTGAGGCCGCGTGTGCTTCGCTTCGGGTTTTGTCTAACTTATTAAATCAGGTGGTTATGAAGTTCAATTCTCTCGTGGCCATTGCCTCGCTCGGGGCTTTAGCTCTTACTTCGGCTTGCACGGGTTCCCACAAGG
>CAVILU010000101.1:0-7964 GCA_963643535.1 bacterium
GCTCGAAGTTCTCAAGTTCCTCGGCAGTAGGACGGATGAACATGTTGGTCACGAAGTGAGCCTGCCAAGCCACCTCGACGATGAAGCGCACAGCCAGACGTGTTGCCTTGTTGGCGCCGCAGAAGCCATCGACTACGTAGAGTTTTTTGTTGGAGAGTTCTTTTTTAGCAATCTCTTTGACGGTTGCCCATACGCTTTCAGACATGGGGTGGTTGTCGTTCTTATACGCTTCAGAGGTCCACCATACTTTGTCGTGAGACTGAGCGTCGTCGACAATGTACTTATCCTTAGGAGAACGGCCAGTGAAGATACCGGTCATGACGTTTACAGCGCCAAGCTCGGTAACTTGACCCTTCTCAAAGCCCTCAAGACCTGCCTTGGTCTCCTCGTTGAACAGCTCCTCGTATGAGGGGTTGTGGGCTATCACGGTAGAACCAGTGATACCGTACTTGGCCAAATCGATTTTTGCCATGTCTTTGTGATTAAAATTTATTGTTAGTGCTTATTTCGTAAGATATGTTTCACGGCGCGAACCCGACTGTGGGCTTTACGCCACTCGCAACCGCAAAAATAAGCAGTTTAGATTAATTCCCAACGCCACACTGAAGATTTTTTTCCATAATGCGTGGCCTATCAAATAACAGCCTTTACAAACTCTCACATCACACCCTTATTGAGTACCTTTGCGGCAAATGACTACCAACATCGACAAGAGCCCCCTTATCAACCTCCCCTTTGCGGGAGACACCTCCACGTGGGCTTTGATATGCCATGCCAAGGCTGTCACCCTCGAAGCGCACGGTCCGTATCAGCGGCGCACGATGCGCACCCGCACGACCATATTGACTTCGGCCGGTCCGCTCGACATATCGCTACCGACACGCGCTGACGAGCGGCATATATACACTGGGACACGTCTTAATTACGACTCACCTTGGGAGCAGCGACTCGTCTACGCCCTCCGGACGGCTTATAACTCCACGCCATATTATGAGCTTTATGAGCCTGACATTGTTGCGATACTCAACAAACATCATGAGTTTCTTTGGGACTTCAACCTTGACATTTTGAATTTCATTGCCGGTGCGGCAGGCATCGACGCCGAGATAACCCTCACGAGTGCTTTCGCGCCCCCACGTCCCGACCAGAATGACCTCAGGATAGCCATAGAGCCCAAATTCGCGCACCTGGCTCACGATTTGTGCCGTCTCGTGCCATATACCCAGATTTTCTCCCGACCTTACACCCAACGACCATTCACTCCCAACCTCTCGATGCTCGATCTTCTGTTCAACATGGGACCCGAATCGCGCCTTGTCCTTAAATCAATGATACCATAGATGCTTATTCCCGACAATATAGAGGCTAAACTACGCTTTCAGAGAATCCGGCAAGCCGTTGGCGGAGCCTGTCTCACCACCATTGGCAAGCATCATGCTGACTCGATGACATTCATGACCACGACGGACGACGTCCGCCTACACACCGGTCGAACCGCCGAGATGGCCACAATACTCGATCAGGACACTCCATTCCCGGCATCTGAGCTGCCCGACCTGCGTGACGCTCTTGCGCGTATACGTGTTGAGGGGCTATATCTCAATGAGGAGGAGCTTGCCTCGCTGCGCCTTGCCTTGACGCTCGCCATTGACGTCATTGAGTTCTTTGAGAGTTCCGACCCCGACCTTTACCCTCTCCTACGCTCACTCTCCGAGCCCCTTGCCCCCTACCCTCTCACAGTGGAGCAAATTGACCATATCCTCGGGCCCGACAATCAGGTGCGCGACAACGCATCTCCGAAACTTGCAGATATACGTGGGGAGATTAAGAGCCAGCAAGCCGCCGCCGCGCGACGTCTCAATGCCATTCTTGTCCATGCCCAACGTGCCGGCATAGCCGACCAAGACTCTGCCATAACCTTTCGCGACGGCATGCCCCTCATACCTGTTCCGGCGGCCAACAAGCGGATGCTCGAAGGCACAGTTGTTGACGAGTCGGCTACGGGCAGAACGGCATTTATAATGCCAGCCGAGATAGCGAGCATCAACGCCCATATAAGTGAGTTGCGCAATGATGAGCGGCGTGAGGTGATACGCATACTCAAAGATGTGGCGGCCAACATACGCCCCTACGCTCCGGATATGATAGTCTCGATTGAGACTCTTGGTGTTATAGACTTTGTACGCGCCAAAGCACTCTACGCTAAGGAGATAGATGCCACGTTGCCTATTATCGACGAAGAGCCGGGTCTCTACCTCAGCGGCGCGCGGCACCCGCTCTTGATGGCTCAACTGGTTCAGCAAGGCAAGCAAATAGTACCCCTGAACATTGAGTTAACGGCCCCGCAGAGCCGCATACTCGTGATCTCTGGCCCTAACGCGGGGGGCAAGTCGGTATGCCTTCAAACAGTCGGGCTGCTACAGTTCATGCTGCAATGCGGCCTGCTGATTCCTGTCAATGAGGGTTCGCGCACCTGCGTGTTCGGCAATCTCTTTATCGATATAGGCGATAATCAGAGCATAGAGAATGATCTCAGCACATACTCGTCGCATCTGCTTGCCATGAAGAATTTTGTGCGCAATGCGGACACACGCACGTTAATCCTTATTGACGAGTTTGGCACTGGCACAGAGCCTCTGATGGGTGGCGCGATAGCCGAGGCAGTACTTGCGGAGCTTAACGATGTAGGCTCGTGGGGAGTCCTGACGACCCACTATACTAACCTGAAGCATTTCGCCTCGCAGGCCACGGGGCTTGTGAATGGCGCCATGACCTTCGACACGCAGCGTATAGAGCCTAAATTCACGCTCCACATAGGTCAGCCGGGTTCGTCGTTCGCCTTTGAGATAGCACGTAAGATAGGCCTACCCGAGCGTATCCTCGCCGATGCCAAAAACCGTATGGGGCAGGAGAACGCCGACTATGACCGCAATCTGCGGCAGATAAACCGCGACAAGCACTATTGGGAGCAGAAACGTCAGAACGTCAAGGAGAACGACAAGAGACTTGCGGACATCTTGCAACGCTATAACGAGATGCTCGAAGGCATAAAAGCCGAGCGCAAGGAGATACTCGCCAAGGCCAAGGCCGAGGCTCAGGAGCTGCTCAACGAGACCAACCGTCGCATAGAGTCGACCATAAAGGAGATTAAGGAGAGCCAGGCCGACAAGGAGCGCACCAAGGTGGCTCGGCGCGCCCTCAACGAGTTTCGGGAGGAGACGGCCAACAAGCCCGACGATGTCGACACCTCCATTGACCGCAAGATGGAGCAGATACGCAACCGCCAGCAGCGTCAGAAGCAACGGAGCAGTGACACCACGCCCTCCTCTCCCACCCCACCCAGACCTGTTGACGACAACCGCCCCCTTGCGCCCGACGACTACGTCTCGATCGACGGTAACGACATGCGCATAGGCCAGATTATCGCCATTAAAGGCGCCACGGCGCAGGTGGCGATAGGCAACATGTCGTCGAATATCAAGATTGAGCGTCTGAAACGGGTCAGCAGCAACGCCGCGCGCAAAGCCCAAGGTAAGCCCCTTGGCGGTATAGACTACTCGAATGTGGCCTTGACGGTCCGCGAGAAGAAGCTATCCTTCTCGTCGGAGATAGACGTGCGTGGCATGCGCGCTGAAGAGGCGTTGCAACGTGTCAGTACTTTCATGGACGAGGCCCTGCTATGTGAAGCTCCACAGGTGCGCATACTCCACGGCAAGGGTAATGGCATACTGCGTGAGCAGATACGCAAACTGCTCAACTCGCTGCCCTACGTTGCCTCGTGCCGTGATGAGAATGTCCAATTTGGGGGCGCTGGCATCACGGTAGCGGATCTCAATTAGGGGTCCTGATTCATCAAAATATTACCCTCAAAATGAGCCACCTTAACGAAAAAAGAGTAAATTTGCATGACTTATAATCTGCCGAAATGACTGACAGTTTCGACGAACTAAGCAGCAGACTCGACGATGGAGTCAATCGTCTCATTGCCAAAGTCAACGACCTAAGGGTCATGAACCAAAAGCAGTCGGAGCAAATAGACTCACTCAGTCGTCAACTTGAAGAGGCGCGGCGTGATGCTGACACTTACAGGGACGAGCTCGACAGCTGCCGGCTTGCGATGGCTCTCGGTGATGGCTCCGCCAGAGGCCACTCATACACGACGGACGAGGCCAAGAAGCAGATAAGTCATTTAGTGCGAGGTATCGATGAGTGCATTGCGCTCCTCAAACAATAATTCCTTCAAACCATCCGCTTCCTAATGGCGCAGAGCGACGGCAAATCGCGGATAGAGCTCACGTTGGGTGGCAAGGCTGTGACGATCAATGTCTCGGCTGGAGAGGAGGCTTTGTATCGCGACGCTGCCCAATTTGTTGAGTTACGAGCCAACGCCTACAAGGACTTCATCAGGTTGTATGGTGAAAGGACCGGTCTTTCCATGATGGCTTTGGAATTCTTGATTGACAAGCTCAGGCTGCAAAGCTCGGTTAACGAGTCGCAGCTGTCCAACAAGGTCAACGATGTCTTGTCGAGGATTGACGATGCTCTCGGAGATTGACCCCGTCACGTTGACGGGGATATATCGACAACCACGCACTGTAGGGTGACCCTGACACGGTCCCGTACGGTGCTTTATTCATATATAAACAACAGTATTACAAATGGGAATAACGATAATTTGCTGCGCAGCATGTCTCGTGGCAGGTGGCCTTATCACATGGCTACTAATATCCACAGCTTTCAAGAAGCGAGCCACAAAAATTGTCACGGAGGCTGAGGCGCAAGCAGAGGTGATAAAGAAAGACAGGATACTCCAGGCCAAGGAGAAGTTTCTTGCCATGAAGGCCGAATGCGAGAAGGACATAAACTCTCGCAACCAGAAGATGGCAGCCGCTGAGAGCAAGGTACGGCAACGGGAGCAACAAGTCAAGAGCAGTTTTGACGAGTTGCAGAGGCGTCAGCATGACCTCCAATCGGCGCAGGATGATCTTGCGCGCCAGAAGGATGTCGTGGCTCAGAAGCAAGACGACATTGAGAAGCTCCACAAGCAGCAGATAGAGCGTCTTGAGCAGCTATCGGGGATATCGAGCGAGCAAGCCAAGGAGCAGCTTGTTGAGAGCCTGAAGGCGGAGGCCAGGACTGACGCCATGTCGTATATCAACGACATTATGGACGAGGCCAAGATCAACGCCAACAAAGAGGCCAAGAAGATTGTGCTGCAGACCATCCAACGAGTGGCCACGGAGACTGCCATTGAGAATTCTGTGACTATTTTCCATATTGACTCTGACGAGATTAAGGGTCGCATTATAGGTCGTGAGGGTCGCAACATACGCGCTCTTGAGGCAGCCACGGGTGTTGAGATTATCGTTGACGACACTCCGGAGGCCATAGTACTTTCGGCTTTTGACCCGATGCGTCGCGAGATAGCGCGTCTGGCGCTTCACCAGCTTGTGACCGACGGGCGCATACACCCGGCACGTATTGAGGAGATAGTGAACAAGGTACGCAAGCAGGTTGAGGAGGAGGTCATCGAGACTGGCAAACGCACCACGATTGACCTTGGCGTACACGGGTTGCACCCTGAGCTCATCAAGCTTGTGGGCAAGATGAAATATCGTTCGTCGTATGGTCAGAATCTTCTGCAGCATGCGCGTGAGACGGCAAATCTTTGCGCCGTGATGGCGTCTGAGCTTGGGCTGAACCCCAAGAAGGCCAAACGTGCCGGACTGCTTCATGATATTGGTAAGGTGTCGGACGAGGAGCCCGAGCTGCCACACGCTATTCTTGGCATGAAACTCGCCGAGAAATATAAGGAGAAGCCGGAGATATGCAACGCCATAGGCGCTCACCACGACGAGGTTGAGATGCAGACGATGATTGCGCCCATTGTGCAGGTGTGCGATGCCATATCGGGTGCACGCCCGGGTGCTCGCCGCGAGGTTATCGAGGCCTACATTAAGCGACTCAACGACCTTGAGAACATGGCCATGTCGTATCCTGGCGTCATCAAGACGTATGCTATACAGGCGGGACGTGAGTTGCGCGTCATTGTTGGCGCGGAGAAGGTCAGCGACAAGCAGGCGGAGGAGATATCCACGGATCTTGCCAAGCGTATACAGACGGAGATGACCTATCCGGGTCAAGTCAAGATTACCGTGATACGCGAGACCCGCGCCGTCAGCTACGCCAAGTAAGAAGACCGAAGAACCAACAACACGATACACATGGCACAGACTCCCGAGTTCAAATACGCCCCGATGTTCCAAGTGGGTAAGGACGACACTCAATATCGTCTGCTCACCAAAGAGGGCGTCTCGACATCCACCTTTGAGGGCAGAACGATTCTCAAGGTAAGCAAAGAGGCACTCACAACTCTTGCTCAGCAGGCGTTTCACGATGTAGAGTTCATGCTCCGACGTGAGCACAACCTCCAAGTGGCGAAGATACTCAGCGACCCTGAGGCGTCAGAGAACGACAAGTATGTCGCCCTCCAGTTTCTTCGCAACGCCGATACGGCCTCCAAAGGCATCCTCCCTTTCTGCCAAGACACTGGCACGGCTATCATCCACGGAGAGAAAGGTCAACGGGTATGGACCGATTTTGAGGATGAGGAGGCACTAAGCCGGGGAGTGTTCAACACTTTCACTGAGGATAACCTGCGATATTCGCAAAACGCGCCTCTCAACATGTATGACGAGGTTAACACCCGTTGCAATCTCCCGGCCCAGATAGACATTGAGGCTGTCGAGGGCGACGAGTATCGGTTCGTCATGGTAGCCAAAGGCGGCGGGTCGGCTAACAAGACTTATTTCTACCCGATGACCAAGGCTACGATCCAGAACGAGGGTACTCTTCTGCCGTTCCTCGTTGAGAAGATGAAGAGCCTTGGCACGGCCGCCTGCCCCCCCTACCACATTGCCTTCGTGATAGGCGGCACAAGCGCGGAGAAGAATCTCCTGACGGTTAAACTTGCGTCGATCAAGTTCTATGACAACCTTCCCACCACAGGCGACGAGACGGGTCGTGCTTTCCGCGACACGGATCTCGAGGCCAAGTTGCTCAAAGAGGCCTATAAGATTGGTCTCGGTGCGCAGTTTGGTGGCAAGTATCTTGCTCACGACATACGCGTCGTACGCCTTCCTCGTCATGGCGCGAGCTGCCCGATAGGCATGGGCGTGAGCTGCTCGGCCGACCGTAATATCAAGGCCAAGATTAACAAGGAGGGCGTGTGGCTTGAGCAGATGGACTCCAACCCGTCGGAGCTTATTCCCGAGGAGCTGCGCAGACCTGGTGAGGGCGGCAAGGGCATCGTCATTGACCTTGACAAGGGTATTGACGCTGTACGTGCCGAGCTGACTAAATATCCAGTCAGCACGCGTGTGAGCCTCAACGGTACAATCATCGTGGCCCGCGACATTGCTCACGCTAAGCTGAAGGCACGCCTTGACGCTGGTGAGGCTATGCCTGAATATTTCAAGAAGCATCCTGTGCTCTACGCTGGTCCGGCTAAGACTCCGGCGGGATACCCTTGTGGCAGCATGGGCCCGACGACTGCCAACCGTATGGATCCCTACGTTGATGAGTTCCAGGATCATGGCGCCAGCCTCGTCATGATAGCCAAGGGTAACCGCGGACAGGTGGTGACGGACGCCTGCAAGAAGCATGGTGGTTTCTATCTTGGCACAATAGGCGGCGTGGCGGCGGTGCTTTCGCAGAGCTCTATCAAGAGCATTGAGTGCGTGGAGTATCCCGAGCTCGGGATGGAAGCTATCTGGAAGATTACCGTCGAGGACTTCCCTGCGTTCATCCTTGTTGATGATAAGGGTAACGATTTCTTCCAGCAGTTGAAGCCTTGCACGCTCTGCAAGTAAGATCAGCATTTGTATAACATCCTCGTGGCAGTCAGATTGCATCTGGCTGCCTTTTTTTTTGTGGTGTGGGGGGTTGCGGGCGTGGGTCTTTAC
>CAVILU010000102.1:0-1644 GCA_963643535.1 bacterium
GCCTGCTCACCTTCGAGGACCGCAAATTCTACTACCACTGGGGCATAGACCCCACGGCCATAGTCCGCGCAATGATAAAAAACGTCCGTGCGGGCCATATTGTCGAGGGTGGCAGCACAATAACCATGCAAATTGCGCGAATGGCGGACGGCAACCAATCGCGCACCTTCGGACAGAAAATAATCGAGGCCCTATGGGCAATAGACATTGAGTTCTCGCATAGCAAACGTGAGATACTCTCACTCTACGCCTCCCATGCGCCCTTCGGAGGCAACGTCGTGGGCATAGACGCCGCCGCATGGCGATATTTCGGTCAACCCGCCAATACGCTCTCATGGGCAGAGAGCGCACTGCTCGCCGTACTGCCAAACTCCCCGGCGCGAATCCACGTGGCGCGCAACCGCGACGCACTGCTGAGCAAACGCAACATGCTGCTCCAGATGCTCCACGAGAGGGGAGACATAGACGACGTGGAACTAGAGCTCTCGCTCTCCGAGCCACTCCCCGATCGCCCATTCCCCATCCGCAACTGCGCTCCGCAGCTCATCCAAAACCTAGCAACGGCACGCCACACGCAAGGGGCAACCATCCGCACGACTATAGACAACCGCCTGCAGCAACAGGTGCAAGCAATAGCGGACACTTACCGCGAGAAATACACGGCCAACCACATATACGACATAGGCGTCCTTGTGGCCGACATCGAGACAGGCTACATCCGCGCCTACATAGGCAACGCCAGCCAACCATCGGCCACCAGCATGGTGGACATGGTAATGGCCGAGCGCAGCACGGGCAGCATCCTCAAGCCCTTCCTCTACGCCGCCATGATGAGCAACGGAGAGATAACGCCGCGCAAACTCATTGCCGACACCCCGTTGGACATCAACGGCTTCACGCCCGAGAACTACAACCACAGCTTCAATGGCGCGGTGAACGCCGACGTGGCCATCAAGAAATCGCTCAACGTGCCACTGGTCCGAATGCTGCGCGACCACAATACCGGACGTTTCATGGCTGACCTACGCCAGTTGGGCATGACGACGCTCCACTACACCGACGAGCACTACGGAGCGTCGCTAATCCTCGGTGGAGCCGAAGCCAAACTTTTCGATATATGCGGAATGTACGCCTCCATGGCGCGCCGCCTCAACGCATATAACAGTCAGACGACACACAAAGACCTTGCGGCCACCGAATGCATTGGGCCACTTGTTCTCACCTCGGACACAAAACGCCGTATGGCGAAAGCCGAGCCCTCGGCGGCCAACATCTCGCCCTCGGCCATTTGGCACACTTTCCATGCTATGACGGAGCTCAACCGCCCCGAAGAGGAGGCCGATTGGCAATCATTCTCATCGATGTCTACCGTGGCATGGAAGACCGGCACGAGCTATGGCAGCCGCGACGCGTGGGCCGTGGGCGTTACGCCGCGCCATGTCGTCGGAGTGTGGGTCGGCAATGCCACTGGCGAAGGTCGCTCTGGCATGACGGGTGTGGGCTATGCCGCCCCGGTGATGTTCGACGTCTTCAGCCTTGTTGAGCGTGGCGGGGAGAGAAGCTCATCATGGTTTGCTGAGCCACTGGAGGATGAGAATCCTGTGACTATCTGCCGCAAGTCGGGCATGAGGGCCACGGATGCTT
>CAVILU010000102.1:1654-7939 GCA_963643535.1 bacterium
GCAGTTGTGTGAGGGGACGGCTCAATGCCCTTATTGTCGAATTGTGCACTTGTCGGCCGATAGGCATTGGCAGGTGAACAGCACTTGCGAGGGCACTGCGAATATCATATCCGAGTCGCGGTTTGTGTTGCCTCCGACTATGGAATATTACTACGTCCTGACTCATATGGACTACTCGCCACTGCCACCTTTCCGATGCGACTGCGAAAACTCCAGCACCAAACAACTGGCCATAATATATCCGCAGAAAGGGCAAACAATAGTTCGCACCAGAAATCTTGCGGGCGAACGCCAAGGCTTTGTGGCCCAAGCGGCTGCGCAATCCGGCAAAAAGCTATATTGGCACCTCGACGGCAGTTTCGTAGCCACTACCACGACGCAGCACAACATCCCCCTTACGCCCGGTGTCGGCAGACATAAACTGGCAATAGTGGATGAGGAGGGCGGCAACGTTTCTGTAGAATTCCAAGTAAAGTGACATCAGAGGAGTGGCAACTGAAAAATGTTATGATTATTTTTTCATAATGGCACAACAAATAGAGATATAAAGCGTTAAAGATAAAATGGCGGGGCGCATCTAAAAAATAACACCGCTATTCAGACAACAAATACACAACAATTTCAAAAACAGGGAAATGAGAAATCTCATCAGTACTATGCTATCGCGACTAATGTTGGTCATGGCGGCAGTCCTCGCTCTGACGTCATGCTCGTGCGAGAGGAATGAAGAGCCCTCGAAGTCGAACAGCTACGTCACGACATTCACCACGGGCACCATCTCACGCTTCGCCGATGTATACCTAATCCTCTCGGAGGATGTGCCGGATAGCGTCATAAAAGAGGTCGACCTCAACAAGATAATGTCTATAAGCCCATCGATCGATGGCGTATTCTCTTTTGCGGACAATCACACCATCCTATTCCGCCATACCGACTCATTCGAGCGCAATGCGAAATACCAGGTCTCTGCAAAGCTCTCCAAGCTCTTCAGCAAGGCCGTCAACGAAGAGAAGAATTTCGTATTCGAGTTCATGACCATGCCACTCTCCTTATCGTGTGATTTCGCAGGTCTGGAACAGGCAAAGGACGAGCTGAATTATATCCTCAACTTCAATGTCCGTTCTACCGACCTAGAGGACTCCACACTTCTCCTGTCCGAGATTTCCGCCTCGGAAGGTGAGATTGAGTGGAATGAGACGGGAATGTCCAATAGCCACTCATTCAAACTTACGGCTAAGGGCCAAAACGCCAGCCATGACGTGGCGATTCTCAGCACGTCATTCGACACGTTGTGTGTAGCCACCATCCCAGGTCTGAACGAGATTAACGTCTACGATGTAGTCTATAAAACTGACGAGAACACAGGGCAGACCTACGCCGAGGTGACGTTCTCCAAGAACCTCTCCACCAAGCAGAACATGGAGGGCCTGATATACATAGAGAACAACCAGAACACCACAGTCGACGTGACTGGCAACAAGGCGCGTTTGTATCCCGACGCCACCCAGAGCTCTATAACCGTCGTGATTTCGGGTACAGTAAAGTCCGCCAAAGGCATAACCCTTGGAGCTGACGAGCGGCACACCGTAAACCTGAAAACATCTAAACCGAGCGTGGAGTTCGACTCGGAGAAAACGATCATCCCCCTCACGGACAACATTTCCATACCCTTCGAGAGCGTAGCAATGAAAGGCATACGCGTGCGCGTCTTCAAGGTGTTCAAGAACAATATGCAGGCCTTTATCCAAAGCGAGCAACTGGATACATACGGCAGGCTTGCGCAATTTGGCGAGCCCGTAGCAGTCAAAACCATCTACTTTGACGAGAAGGGCAACAACCTAATGCAGTGGCACACCTACGCAATCGACCTCACCAACATAATGAAGGCCGAGAAGGGCACACTCTACCGTGTTGAGCTCCAGATGGACAAAGACCTCTCGGCATGGCCTGGCGTTGAGAATGCAAACTTCGACAAGACTGAACTAGCCAAGAAGGATGCAAGGATCCTCAAGCAGCTCAAAAAAGATTTCAACAGCGGCAACATGTGGTACTCAACCGACGAAGGCTGGTACGGTGACGATGTAGACGACCCAACCAAGGAGCAATATTACAAGGAAGTCAAGGGGCGCAATGTGCTCGCCACGAATATCGGCATCACCGCACTCTCTGCAGGCGAAGGTAAGATGCGAGTCTTTGTCCTCAACTTGCCAGATGCGGCGCCGCGCAAGGGAATAGACATAAACGTCTATAGCGTACAGAACCAGCTTATCGGCACATACCAGACTGATGACAAAGGAATTGCCGACATAACGTATGACGCAAACGACGTGCGCCCCTACTACATCATAGCGTCGAGCGGCGACGATATGTCGTACCTCCGCCTCGCCAACGGAGAGAACCTCTCAACAAGCACGTTTGATGTCGGTGGCGAAACCATACAAGACGGCGTCAAGTGCTTCCTCTACGGCGAGCGCGGCGTCTGGAGACCCGGCGACATCATCCACCTCGCAGCAATCGTACAAAGTGCAAGAGCGGCACTGCCTGACAACCATCCCGTAACGATGGAACTCTACACTCCGCTCGGCATACTCTACAAGACCGTGACCGCCACCGATGGCAAGAACGGCATGTACACCTTCAACATCCAGACCGACGCCAACGACCCGACAGGCACATGGGTTGCAAAGGCTACTGTAGGCTCCGCCACATTCTCGAAGAACATCAAGATTGAGACCATCAAGCCCAATCGACTCAAGATTGACCTCGGCATCCCCGAGCAATTGAACGTCGAGGGAACAGAAATAAGCCTCCACACTGAATGGCTGACGGGCGCAAATTCCGGAAAGCTCCACTACCAAGTAGAGACCTCAATGCTCCCCACCAAGACCACCTTCGCCAAGTACCAGGATTATTGCTTCGACGACCCGACTCGCAGCAAGTTCAAAATGGTGGACGAGTATATAAAAAGCGACGAAACAGACAATGACGGCAACGCCAAGTTCACATACAAACCGTGGATCGAGAGCAACGCGCCTGGCAAACTGAAAGTCAGCCTCACTACGAGAGTCTTCGAGCCATCTGGCGAATTCAGCACCGACGTAAGCACGGCCGTCTACTCACCCTTCGCACGCTACGTGGGCATCAAGAGCCCGCAGAAGTCTGGTTCTCGTCAGTTAGACACAGGCAAGAGTCATAAATTCAATGTTGTCTGCGTAGACGCCAATGGTAAGCCATTGGCAGACGTCAAACTTAAAGTCGATATCTACAAAGTCAGCTGGTGGTGGTGGTGGAGCAGCTCGATAGATAACGAGATTGCCAACTACACGTCCAACACGTGGTGCAAGCCGGATAGGGACTACACTATCACCACACAAAAAGATGGTACGGCATCGTTTACGCACTCCGTAGATCGCGACGATTGGGGCGTATACCTCATGGAAGTGACAGACATCGAAAAAGGCCATACGACCGGTACTCTCGCATACTTCGATTGGCCAGAAATGACCAGCCGCAATGACTCTGAGTACAATTCCGCCACGAAGCTCTACGTCTCCACCGACAAGAGTGAGTATAACGTAGGCGACTCAATCAAAGTGACTTTCCCCTCGTCTAAAGGCTCGAAAGCCATTGTCAACATCTGTCGCGGAACAAGCATCGTAAGCTCACAACTTGTAAATTGCGGTTCCGGCAAGACGAGCGTCTCTGTACTCGCCACAGACGAGATGCGCCCCAACGTCTACGCTGTTGTAAGTCTCGTACAGCCTTACTTCAACTCTAAAAGCGACTCCCCAATACGCCTCTACGGCATTGCCCGAGCAAAGGTCACTTCGGCCACTAGCCACCTCTACCCGCAAGTTGCGGCCAAGGATGAGGTTCGCCCCGAGCAAAAAATGAGCGTGACGGTAAGTGAGAAGTCGGGCCGCGCAATGTCATACACCCTCGCCGTCGTCGACGAAGGCCTATTGGACCTCACCCACTTCAAGACTCCGAGCCCATGGGGCACATTCAATGCGACTGAGGCTTTCGGTATGAAAATTTGGGACATGTACAATCACGTCGCCGGAGCCTATGGCGGCAAGATTGAGCGAATGTTCAGCATCGGCGGTGACGAATATATTACTGATGGCTACAAGTCTGTGGTAAACCGCTTCACCCCTATGGTCTACTTCGGTGGTCCTTTCACACTCGAGAAGGGCGAGAAGAAGACGCACTCCATCGACGTCCCCAACTACACTGGCCGCGTCCGCGTAATGGTCGTAGCCTCCGACGGTTCTGCTGTCGGCGAGGCCGAGAAGAGCGTCAAGGTGACCAAGCCTCTTATGCTTCTTGGCACTTTGCCTCGTCAGATTGGCGTGGGCGACAAGTCTACGGTCTCCGCCACAGTCTTCACCAACAAGGCAATGGGCAACGTGACTGTGACAATTAAGGCGAAAGACGGTGTCAAGGTAGTCGGCGAAAGCAAAAAGACCGTCACCATCAACTCGGCATCCAACGCTGTAGTAAACTTCCAGATTGAGGCAGGCAATGCCGAGGGCGAGGCTATGGTCAGCCTCACGTGCTCCGCCAAGGGCGAGTCGGCCGACTACACGACCAAACTCAAGGTCCGCAAGGAGGTTACCACCGTCGCCCACACCGAGGACATCGAGATAAAGCCAGGAGCATCGTGGACATCGAAGAAATATACCTTCGACCCGACAAGCACTGTAGGCAACACGATGTTGGAACTCTCTTGCCAAAAACCGCTCAATCTCAGCGGTCGTGCGGAAGGCCTCATACGTTATCCTCATGGTTGCGCCGAGCAGACCACGTCCAAGGTCCTCTCTCAGCTCTACCTCAGCGAGTTCTCCGACCTCAACAAAGAGCAGCGGAATGCCATTGACGAGTACATTAAAGCCGGCATCAGCAAACTGACCCGTCATGCGACCTCCAGTGGCGGCATGGCTTATTGGGAAGGTGGCAGCTACCCCAGCCTCCGTTGGTCGGCATACGTCTACACCTTCTTCACCGAAGCCGAGGCCAAGGGTTACTATATTGAGTCATCCGTCAAGTCGAGACTCGAATCCTACCTTAGGAAAGAGGTTCGCTCTTGTGCGAGTGATGAGTATACCGCTCCCAGCATTGCTTTCGCCCTCTATGCTTTGGCCAACGCCAACATACCAGAGTCCGGAGCGATGAACAGGCTCAAGGAGACACTCCCAGGAATAAACGTACGCGACAATTACCACTACTACTATTGGGGTGGGCATCCCGTCCAAGAGGCTTATAACTGGCTGGCTGCTGCATACGCCTGCGCAGGCACCAAGAGCGTAGCCAAGGACTTAGCATTCAAGGGTGCCGAATATGAGGATTTGCCGACCCGACTCCTGACTCTGTGCCGCATTGGCGACCAGAACGCCAAAACCGTGGCCGAGCAGATCCGCCAAAAGATGGTGAACGACAAAGAATGGATGTCCACATACGAGACCGGACTCTCTATTATGGCTTGGCACCACTTCGCAAAGAATCGTAGCCAAGGTTTCCAGACCAAGGGCGACGTGACCATCGACGGGGCAACGGAAAGCATTTCTACCGGCAAAATGGCATGGACTAAGACCCTCGCGGAAGGCAAGCTCCATACCGTAAAGATTACCAACACTGGCAGTAGTGACCTTAACGTCATGATGACAACACAGGAGCGGGCTGCTCAATCCGACATCCCGGCGAATGCAAACGGCCTGAAAGTAGCGTTGACGGGAATGCCGAAATCAGCAAAGGCCGGAGCTACGTTCAAGACGACTGTAACCGTGATGAACGCCTCTGGTAATGACTACGAGAATGTGGCTGTCTCATTCATAGTGCCAGCCGGCGTCGAGATTATGAATGTTGACGACGAGTTTGTCAGCAATGTTGACATTCGCGACGACCGTGTATATGCATACATTGACGAGTTCAAGGCTATGACCGCAACCAAATTCGAGGTGACGCTGAGCGCGACATATGCCGGCGACTACTACTTCCCGGTTATAGATGCCCGCCTGATGTACAACGACAAGGTCCAGGGCAACACTGCCAGTGGACGCTTCGTAATTGAATAATCCTTAGGTGATTAACAATCCTTGGGCAATTAACAATTAACAAATAACAATTAACAATTACCGGCCCCCCGCGGCAGGGGTAACAAAAACTGTGCACTGTGAACTGTGCACTGTGAACTGAAGTTGAGCTCCAAAGGCACTACGAGTTCTTAGCGATTAACTTAGAACTGTGCGAAGCAGGGCGTGGTATGTGCAGCCCCGGGCTTTAGCC
>CAVILU010000103.1:0-7801 GCA_963643535.1 bacterium
CACTGGTAAGGTGACCTTCAACGTCTACAATGTACCCGATGCTGAGTTCATCAACAACACCCCGAAGAGTCTCATCATTGCTGGCACTGAGGTCCCTGTTGAGGTAACTCCTGGCTTCAGCAACTACGATTTTGTTGTCAACGGTACTTCAGTTCAGAGCGGAGCTTCCAACTCTCTCCTTGGAGCTGACAATGTACTCACCGAGACCTCTACAATCGAGGTTATCGTTTCGAGTGCTTTCGGTTGCGACACCACTCTTACTGCTAATGTGACTGTCCTTGAGGGTATTGAGCCCAGGACTATCACTACTTCCGCAGAGTTCTACTGCTCTGAGGATGAGGGCGTACGAATCTCTGTCGTAGATCCTCAGGAGGGTGTCACCTACCAGCTCGTTGATATGGGTCAGGCTGACATCGAGTCTACTAATGGCTCTGAGGTCTTCTGGGAGCCTATCCGACTCACCGATCCGACGAATGTCAACCCTCAGGAATTCTCCGTAATTGGTTACTATGCGGCTCTGCCTGATCAGCAGTTCCCGATGGCCAACACTGTTACCGTCGAGGAGGTCAAGTCGCCCGCTGATGCTACAGCTCCGACTCGCACCGACCAGGATTGCTCCGTAGTCCAGGATGCAAGCTACACTTGGACTGTCTCCAATACCGAGGCCGATAATTACTATTGGCTCGTAGACGAGAACAGCGGTGTTGAGTACGGTCCTTACACTTCAACCACTGGTAGCCTCGATATCGAGGTCTACAATATCCTCACTGCCGCTCTCGGCTCTACTCCTAACGGTAACTACCACATCATTGCCCGCACCAAGCGACTCTACGGTGAGCATGCCGGTGACTTCGCTTGCGAGAAGCAGCTCGATGGTATCCTTACTCTCGATCTCCCAACTCCTGCGGCATTCGATGTCAAGTCTAATCTCGCTCTCGGCAATGTCTGTGTTGACGACGAGGGTGGGGTAGAAATCTACCTTGAGCAGTCTGAGTTTGATGCAGAGGCCGAGCACACCTATGTCCTCTATGAGAACGGTGTCGAGGTCGACCGCATTGTCTCTACTGACGAGAACGGTGTACGCTTCACTCGTGGCAAGTTTGAGACCGCAGGTGCATACGTTTACTCTATCGTCTGCATCTACAAGAACTGCTCGATCCCGATCAAGAACACCATCACGGTCAACGCATTCGAGCCTCCTGTACAGCAGACTCTCTCTGTTGACAACGATGGTTACTTCTGCTACGATGCCAACGGCGCTAACATCACAGTTGGTGGTCAGCAAGAGGGTTATGTCTACGTCCTTTACCTCAATAACAATGAGGTAGCGCGTCACACTGGCGATGAAACTGGCGATCCATTTGTCTTCTCTGACATCAAGGAGGCTGGCATCTACACTGTCAAGGTCTACAACCCCAACCTCGACCGTGCTGAGACCACTTGCGTAACCGAGCTCGCTGAGACCGTAGAGGTTAAGCCTATGGCTGAGCCTGTCAAGCCCGATGCGCATATCGCCAAGACTTCACTCGGCACTATCGGCTCTTCCAGCGTAACAGTATGTATGGATGAGCAGGTACATATCACTCTCCTCCAGCCCGAGGCATGGCAGGCTCCCGACTTCGAGGTCCACTACAAGATCTACGACGAGGACGGTACCCTCCTTACTCAGACTGAGGTTGAGAACCTTGCAAACTCTGATAAGGTCGTCTTTGATGACTTTGCTCCTGCCGATGTAGTCCTCACTCCTGGTATGCACAAACTCTCTGTTGTAGCAACTCAGTCGCGTGTTCTCTCAGACGGTACCAAGCTTGAGTGTGAGAAGTTCTTCGAAAATAGCCTCTCGCTCTACGTCAAGAACCGTCCTTCCAATGGTACTGAGTTCCTCACTGTCGACTACTCTGTAGCTGATGAGAGTGATGATCCTTGCTATGGTGTTGACATTGTAATCAACAATCCCAACACTTCTGCGACCGACTCTGTATCCTACACCCTCTACCTCATCGACAACACCACTGGTGTGGCCGAGTACAAGAAGGTGGCTACCATCAAACCTTTCGATGGTGACGATCCAAGATTCAAGGATATCCGCAATGGTAAGGGTGATTATCGTGTAGTTGCCGACAACGGCGCATGCTTCGATGTCATCCAGCCCGATCCTATCACTGTTGAGCTGGATAAGTATGCTCAGGTACAGGTTCTTGATGTCGAGGATTACATGTGCCAAGGTGATCCTGGTGTCAAGATAGGCCTCATGGATAGCGAGGAGAACGTTATCTACCGTCTCTACTATGTCGCTCCCGATGATTGGGATGCAGCAACATACGTACAGAACTACCTCGCCGACAACACTCCGGGTACTATGATATCCGAGTTCAATAAGGCAACGTTCGACCATCAGCGTGTCTCCTTCTCAGACATCAACTATGCGGACGGCTACACTCCAGTATCCGACCTCATCAGTAAGGATGGCTACTACTACGTGATCTGTGTCAAGGATGCGCCCAACGCATGCCCCGTCGCATCTCCCGCTTCCAACTTCCAGTCGCTCAAACTGCCGATGTCCTTCAACCTTATGGAGAACCGCGTTTACTGCGACGACAAGGGTGTACAACTCTATGTTGAGCATAGCGAGTTCGATGCTAACGCAAAGATTACTTACCGACTCTACAAGAAGGATGAGGTTGGTAACCTTACTTACATGGGTCAGGTTGAGAGTGACGGCTCCGATATGCTGCTCTTCAAGACTGGTGTCGGTCAGCAAGATCTCTTCGTAACCGAGGGTACTTATGCTGCCATTGCTATCAAGGAGTACACCTTCGAGGTCGATGGCCAGATTAAGAACCATATCTGTACCTCTGCTCTCGCAACTGAGGTCGTTGTCTCCAAGTCCGAGCCTCTCGATGACCTTAACTTCGGTACTGTCGAGCAGTTCATCTGCAACGAGGATAAGGCTGAGTTCCAGCTCCCCGCGACATCTTTCAAGGAGGGTATAACTTACTACTTGACGGATAACGCAACCTCTCCCGAGACTGCATATATCGAGTCGTTCACTGGTGCCGCAATGTCCTTCGATAACCTTATCGATGGCATCAACGTCATCTGGGCTTCTTATGACAACCTCGATTGCCTTACTGAGATTGGTAATGTAATCGTGACTCGCCGTGAGGCTATACCTGCGAATGTCCTCAACGAGAACATCTGCGGTGCGAACGATATTACTTACACTGTACCTGAAGAGTACCTCGTTAATGGCCTCTCTTACTACCTCGTAGATGAGAATGGCAACGAGTACGGCCCCGTAACTTACAGCGACATCACTGCCGCTCCTGTTGAGTTCACCGGCCTCGCACTTCAGAATTACACTGTCAAGGCTTCCTACGGCGATGCACGTGAGTGTGAGACTGTAATGGGTACTCTCCACGCAATTAAGCCTGAGGCCGAAGCTACTCTCCTTGTAAGCGGCAAGCCCTACGCTGCTGGTGACACTATCGCCATCTGCCCGGGCATTGCAACTTCGGCTACTATCACAGCCAAGAACGTTGATGTTACCAACTACAACTTCTACTTGTCTGTTGATAATTCCGATGACAAGCAGCTCGCTTACTCTGGTGCTGATAACAACTGGACCTTCTCTACAGAGGAGCAAAAGCAACTCGTCGAGCAAGGTGCTCAGAGCGTCAAGCTCCACTTCTCTATCGAGACTGTCTGCGGTGAGACTGAGATTGAGGATGTCTTCACACTCACCTTCAATGGTGCCGAGGCATTCGACTCCCTCAAGTTCAACGATGAGAACATCTACGTCTGCCACAATGAGGAGGCTCAGTTCTCCATCTCTGACAAGCTTCTCGTAGCCGGTCTCCACTACTACGTTACCGATGCTAATACGACTCCGGAAACCTCGTCTCTCCAAAGCTTCACCTATGACGGTGCTGCTACTGTAACCCTGGTTAACCTTGTCGACAACATCAATAACATTTGGGTATCATATGACAACTTCGCTTGCCTCACTCAGATTGGCAGTGTAGTCGTAACTCGCTACCCCGAGATTCCCGAGAACCTCATTAATGAGACTATCTGCGGTGAGAACGGTCTCGACTTCACAGTACCCGATGCTTATCTCATCGACGGTCTCAGCTACACTCTCGTAGACGAGGAGGGCATAGAATATGGTCCTATCGTTTACAATGCGGCAGCTGCTGAGCCTGTAATCTTCACTGGTCTCACGGCTCAAACCTACACTGTCAAGGGCTTCTTCGGCGACGACAAGAAGTGCGAGACAATTATGGGTACCGTTAAGGCTGTCGATCCACAGGCCGAGGCAACCCTCGTTGTCAGTGGTAAGCAGTATGCTCCAGGCGAGACCATCTCGACCTGCCCTGGCTTCCAAACTATGGCTACCATCAACGCCAAGAACGTTGAGGTGACTGCCTACAAGTTCTACTGGACTCTCGATACGACAAATGTGAGCGAGCTCCGTTACTCGGGTGCTAACAGCACGTGGACTATCACAACCGAGGAGCAGAAGGAACTTGCTGCACAGGGTATCCAGAGCATCAAGCTCAACTTCGCCATTGAGACTGTTTGCGACGAGTATATGCTCGACGACACATTCACTATCAACTTCAATGGTTCCGAGTCCTTCGATTCCTTGAAGTTCGACGAGGAGAACATCCTTATCTGCCACGATGGTCGTGCTGAGTTTACCCTCCCTGAGAAGTCTCTCGTATCTGGTGTCCACTACTACCTCACTGGTAGCAACACTACTCCCGAGACCTCTTACCTCGAAAGCTCAGTCTACAATGGCAACAATGCCGTAGTATTCTCCAACTTTGTTGATAGCGTCAACACCATTTGGGCTTCCTATGACAACCTCGCTTGCCTCACTCAGATTGGTAATGTAAGGGTAACCCGTTATCCTGTCATCCCTGAGAACCGTATCAATGAGACTATCTGCGGTGAGAACGACCTTACCTTCACTCTCCCCGAGGATTACCTTGTCGATGGTCTCTCTTACTACCTCGTTGATGAGAATGGCGTAGAGTACGGACCCGTAACTTACAATGCTGCAAACGCAGCTCCCGTAGAGTTTACCGGCCTTGCTCCTCAGACTTACACCATCAAGGGTGCGTTTGGCGAGGCAAGGGAGTGCGAGACTACAATGGGTGTCGTAAGCTCCGTCAGCCCGAAGGCCGATGTAACGCTCTTCGTCAACGGTGAAGAGTACAAGTCTGGTGCTTCTATTGAGCTTTGCCCTGGTCTCTTCACAATGGCTACCATCAATGCTCAGAACGTCAACGTAGTCAAGTACAACTTCTACTGGACGCTCGACTCTACTGATGTCCGCGACGCACGTTACTCGGGTGTTAACAGCTCTTGGACCTTCACTACCGACGAGCAGAAGGATCTCGCCGTCAAGGGTGTCAAGTCGCTCCGCCTCAACTTCTCTATCGAGACTGCATGTGGTGAGTTTGAGCTCGCTGACTTCTTCGATATCACTATCAAGGGCTCTTCTTCGACGGGCAACCACCTCCGCGCTAAGGATGACAATCCTGACTACTGCGAGGGCAATGAGACCGTCAAGCTCTACTACGACGACGCTCATAAGTACGAGACCTACCGCCTCTACAAGCAAGTTGGTGACATCGATACCGGCGAGCCTTATGACGACGAACTCATGGATACCCAGGAGATTCCTCGCAACGTCAACAACCCGTCCAATATCCTCTTCTTCAACGGTTGGGGCTATTATGATGGTGAGAACAACGGTTCTTCTTCGCTCTTCGCTTCCGAGGGCTGCTACTACGTCGAGACTCAAGAGAGCAATGGCTGTACTTACACATCCAACGTCCTCTGTGTCGTAATGCATCCGTCGCCAATTCAAGAGAACGACTCCGCTCTCTATGTCTACCAGAATATGGATGGCACTCTCGATATGACCTCTGTCAATATGGAGTACGGCATCCTTGGTGGTACGCTTGCATTCCGCAATCCTAAGGCCGGCCTCGAGTATTACCTTATGAAGGATGGCGAGGTCCTCTCTTACGATGAAGGCGGTATTAACAAGGAGATTGTCAAGACTGTCGAAACTGACCAGGATTACCTTGTCTTTGGCCCGATTAAGGACTACAAGGTAAATGAGGACGGTACTCAGTATTTGACTGTCGATAACGACACCATCTTCTGCGGCGAGGGCAAGTTCTCACTCCTTGTGCGCGACCCGCAATACGGTTGTGAGGTACAGTCCAACGAGGTCACCTTTGTCGAGGAGCAGCTCATTGCTTACGATGTCGAGATCTACCTCAATGCAAATGAGGTCGCTCGCACCGTGGACCTCATACCTCTCTACAACTTTGAGACTCATACCTCGTACAAGGCAAACCGTAACTACATCGGTTGGAGCTCGAAGATCGACCGTATCTATCGTCCGCAGGTAATCACTGGTTCCGATGGTTACTACGTCAACGATGGTACCGAGACTCAGCTCATCTCTGAGGATGAGGATCCCGACTACTTCCGCGATGGTTATAGCAACGTCAAGGGCACCTTCGAGGAGTCTATCAAGACTGGCAAGATAACCTATACCGGCAGGACTGGCGCTTCCAACGTATGGTTCAACATCGTCCAGGATCCGACAACTAAGATCTCTGGTGCTTATGGCTTCATCAATGTTGACTATGAGCAGGGGGCTGACTCGTCTGTAATTTCCATGAGGACACCTACAGGCTACTTCTACTACATGAAGCAACCTTCGTTCTATGGCCAGGAGAAGATCAAGTACTATATCGAGAACTACCAGATGCCGGGCCGTCGCTCGAACATCGCGACCATTACTATCCTCTGCGGTAATGAGGAGACTGGCGATAACTCGTCTGTATTCCTCATCCCGAATGCCTTCTCGCCCAACGGTGATGGCTTGAACGACTATTTCAAGATCATCATCCCGGACAAGTATCAGGACAACTCCGAGAGCAAACTGCAAGTGTTCAACCGTTGGGGTACGCTTGTCTATCGTTCTCAGGGCCTCCGCTACGGTGAGGACGGCGACTGGTGGGATGGTACATCCTCTACCTCCAATATGGTGACAGTCGGTGAGAAGTTGCCATCGGGTACTTATTACTACGTGTTCACGATATCGTTCATCGACAAGGCCAATGCGGTCAGGTCCGAACGTAAGATGCACGGTTATATTGAACTTCGTAGATAATCCTAAGAAACTACTACCATGAGCTATATGGGAACTATGATGAGGTATATAACCGCCGCTGCGCTCCTGTTCTCTCTCGCATTTGTGCGATCAAATGCACAGGATCAGGCTGTGTTCAACGACTATATATCCACTCAGGGCGTTCTGAACCCTGCATATAATGGTTCGAGAGACGTAATTAGCGCTATAGGAATCTTTAGGTCACAGTGGACTGGCTTTGAGGGCGCACCTTTCACGGGTGCCCTCAATGTCCACGGTCAGATCGATAAGATGAAGGACCTTGGCGTCGGCGTCACCATTATGAACGACCATGCTGGTTTTACTAATAATTTGCAGTTCAATGCCGCAGCATCCTATAAACTGCGCATAGATAAGCGAAATGAAATCCGCCTCGGTCTTCAGCTTGGCTTCAAGAATGTTATCTACAATGCCAATAAGGCCGTGACAGTTGATTACGGTGACCCTGTTTTCGACGGTCGCATTAGTAAGTACGGTTTCAACTTCGGTTTCGGTGCCCTCTTTATGGCGACAAGAGGAAACTACTTCGCTGGTCTTAGTATTCCGCAGTTCTTCGCCAATAAGTACGACACCGACAAG
>CAVILU010000104.1:0-7708 GCA_963643535.1 bacterium
GTCCTAACCTGACTCGACATATAAGACGGTTGTGTACCACCGATCCGGATAGTCCATAACTGTTCTTTTGTAATTGAAAGTCGCCTCGATGTGATATCGGGGCGGCTTTTACCGTTTATTATTGCGGCCCTTTTTGTCCACAGATTTCACAGATTGGCTCTAAATGTGAGATTACATAAGAGCACACGGCTACCCACCCATTGAAGACATACGCAAAGCAAGACATGCAGCCGAATACAAGTATAGCTCATACAGGGAACTGCCAACTGCTAACTGCTAACTGAAAAGTTTCCCGCTCGTCTATAAACATCGGGCGTTTGTCGGTTTGATTTGAAAAGGGGTGAGACCTATATATATATTTGCCGCAAAGAAATTTTTCATCAGGAAAAAGACGACAAGATGACGACAAGACGGACAAGACGCGCCTCGACCCTCTGCATGGCGGCCCTCGCAGCCACATGCATGGCCAACGCCCAGACGGCAGACACGACCAAAGTGTCGGCCCCCAAGGGCGGGCAGTGGACACTGCAGGAGTGCATAGACTACGCCATGGAGAACAACATCGACGTAAAGAGCGGCGAGCTCAGCCTTGAGCAGACCAACGTACAAGTCGAGAGCTCCACAGGCCAACTGATGCCAACCCTAAGCTTCTCGACAAATCACAACCTCGGATGGCGCCCATGGAGCCAGAGCACCGTGGCTCTGAGCGGCGGCACCATGACCACAACTCAGAGCGACGTGACATACTCGGGCAACTACGCACTCCAGGCCAACTGGACGGTATGGGACGGCGGACGCACACGCCGCGAACGCGAGAGCTACAGACTCGACGTGCAGAAGCAAATAGCCACTAACGACCAGACGGCCACGACCATCGAGGAGCAAATAGTCCAATACTACGTACAGATCCTCTACGAAGCCGACGCCGCACGCGTGGCCGACAGCACACTGGCCACCAGCACCATGCTCCGCGACCGCGGCAAGGCGATGGTCGAAGCTGGCCAGCTCGCCAAGGTTGACCTTGCGCAACTTGAGGCGCAGACCTCGCAAGATGAGTACAGCCTCGTCTCGGCCGAGACGCAACTCGCCAACTACAAGATGATGCTCAAGCAGATACTCGAGATTATCAAGACAACCGACTTCGATGTGGCCACGCCCGACATCGACGACGAGAAGGTGCTCGAGTCGCTGCCCACCATAGACGACGTCTTCGCCAAGGCTCTCGAGGTACGCCCCGAGATGAAGACCGCTGAGATGAGCATTGAGCAAGCCGACATCCAGGAGCGCATAGCCCGCGGCGGACACTACCCCACCATCAGCCTCTCGGCAGGAATCCAGACCGGACACAACAGCGCGGACGACAATGGCGTAGGCACCCAGCTGAAGCAGAACGTCAACAACTCCATAGGTCTGAACATCAACGTCCCCATACTCGACAACCGCCAGACTCGCACCAACAAGTCGAAGGCAAAAATCCAACGCCAGCAGAGCGAACTGGACAAGCGCAGCGCGGAGAACACCATCTACAAGCAGGTGGAGACCTATTGGCTCAACGCACAGAGCGCACAGATGCAATATCGCGCAGCCGTAGCCAACGAGCAGAGCATGAAGGAGAGCTTCGACCTCGTATCTGAGCAATTCAGATTGGGACTCAAGAACATAGCCGAACTCACGCAGGGCAAGAGCAACCTACTCACAGCCCAGCAGCAGAAACTGCAGAGCAAATACACGGCACTGCTCAACATAGCCCTCCTCAAGTTCTACGCAGGCGAGGAGCTCAGCCTCTAAACAGCCTATAAGTGTTTTTAGCACGACAAGACAACACAAACAACAAGAAGAATAACAAAGTGGAAATGAAACATATAGCAATAGCAGGGGTTGCGTGCCTCACGCTTCTGGCTTCATGCTCTAAGGATAGCCAGGTTAGCTACACGCAGGCCACAGTGACGCGAGGCGACGTATCGACCTCCATCACCGCCACCGGCACCATCGAGCCTGTAACAAAGGTCGAGGTAGGTACTCAGGTATCTGGCATCATCTCGAAGATTTACGTAGATTACAACAGCGAGGTCAAAAAAGGCCAGGTAATAGCCGAGCTCGACAAGACAAACCTCCTCTCCGAGCTCACCTCCGCCAAGAGCCAGCTCGCCAATGCGCAGAGCGACCTCGACTATCAGAAATCGAACTTCGACCGCTACGCCGCACTCTTCGAGAAAGGCCTCGTCTCCGTCAACGACTACGAGACCGCCCGCCTCAGCTATGAGCAGGCACGCCAACAGATTGTGGTCCAGCAACAGAACGTGGCCAAGGCACAAACCAACCTCGGCTACGCCACCATCACCAGCCCCATCGACGGCGTGGTACTGAGCCGCGAAGTAGAGGAAGGCCAAACCGTGGCATCCGCAATGACCACCCCTACCCTCTTCAACATTGCGCAGGACCTCACCGACATGCGAGTAATTGCCGACATTGACGAGGCCGACATCGGAGGCGTAAAAGAGGGTCAGCGCGTTACATTTACCGTAGACGCATTCCCCGACGACACCTTCGAGGGCAAAGTAACCCAGGTACGCAAAGAGGCCACCACCGAGAGCAACGTCGTAACCTACGAAGTAGTCATCTCGGCACCCAACGACGACCTCAAGCTCATCCCAGGTCTCACAGCCAACGTAACTGTCTACACATCAGAACATCGCGACGTCCTCATCATGCCGAGCAAGGCACTCCGCTTCTCGCCAAACCAGAACCTCCTGACCAAGGATCAGAACGTGGTGGACAACACCAATGCCAAGACCAAAGTTTGGAAATTCGACGGCAAGACCTTCACGGCATGTGCTGTAGAGACTGGCATCCAGGGCGGCACGGACATTGAGGTCACCAGCGGCCTCGCAGAGGGCGACAAAGTCGTAGTAAGCTTCGAGCTCGGCGGCGGCGCACAAGTCGAGGAGGAGAGCGAAGGCGAGACCACGAGCAACCCCTTCATGCCTGGACCTCCCGACAAGAATAAGAAAAAGAAATAAGGAGGCACAGACATGGCAGAAGAGAAAAACGCCACCGACCGCCACGTAGTCATCGAGTTGCAGGACGTACGCCGCGACTTCCACGTGGGAGACGAGATCGTCCACGCCCTCCGCGGCATCAGCTTCAAGATCTACGAAGGCGAGTTCGTGACCATCATGGGCACCTCAGGCTCTGGCAAGAGTACGCTGCTCAACCAATTGGGATGTCTGGACACCCCTACGAGCGGCGAATATATCCTAGACGGGGCATCGGTACGCACCATGAGCAAGAACCAGCGAGCCCGACTCCGCAACCGCAAGATTGGCTTCGTCTTCCAGAACTACAACCTGCTGCCCAAGACCACATCGGTAGAGAACGTCGAGCTGCCACTTATGTACAACAGCAAGTACAACGCCCAGCAGCGACGCGAGGCAGCCGTCAAGGCTCTGCAGGCCGTAGGACTTGGCGACCGCCTGGACCACAAAAGCAACCAGATGAGTGGTGGCCAGATGCAGCGCGTAGCCATAGCCCGCGCACTCGTAAATGACCCCGCTGTAATCCTTGCCGACGAGGCCACAGGTAACCTGGACACCCGCACATCCTTCGAGATGCTCGTGCTTTTCCAGCGCCTGCATGCCGAGGGGCGCACGATAATCTTCGTGACCCACAATCCCGAGATTGCCCAATATAGCAGCCGCAACATTATGCTGCGCGACGGCAAGATCCGCGAAGACGTGGTGAACGACCATATCCTCTCGGCCGCCGAGGCACTCGCCGCCCTGCCCAAACCGCAAGACGACTAACCCGTTAACACTTAGCGAGCAATGAATTTCATAAACCTTTTCAAGGTTGCCATGCGTGCCGTGGCGAGCAACAAGTTTCGCTCGTTCCTCTCCATGCTCGGCATCATCATAGGCGTGGCGGCCGTCATTATAATGATGGCCATTGGCCAAGGCTCGAAAGAGAGCATCCGCGCGAACATCTCGCAGATGGGCACCAACATGATCATGATTCGCCCCGGCGCAGAGCAGATGGGTGGCGTCCGAATGGACCCCAGCGAGATGCAGACGCTCAAGGTGGAGGACTACGAGGCCATCATGGCCGACAAGAGGTACATCACCTATGTGTCGCCAGAAGTTTCAGCCTCCGGCCAGGTCATTTATGGTGCTAAGAACACCAGCGCCACTATGTATGGCGAGAGCCTCGACTACCTGGACATCAAGAAGTGGGAGATGAAGGAGGGCGAGACTTTCTCGGACGAGGACGTGCGCAAGAACGCCAAGGTGTGCATCGTGGGCACTACCATTGTCAAAGAGCTCTTTGGCGACGCCGATGCCGATTGCGTTGGCCGCACCATCCGCTTCAAGTCCACCCCCTTCCGCATCGTAGGTGTGCTCAAGAGCAAAGGCTACAACAACTGGGGAATGGACCAGGACAACGTCCTCATAGCACCCTACACCACAGTCATGAAGCGCCTATTGGCCCAGACCTTCTTCAGCTCTATCAACTGCTCGGCAATTACCGAGGAACTGACGGACGAAGCCATCGACGAGCTCACATCCATCCTCCGTTCGACACACAAACTCAAGGATGCGGACGACGACAACTTCACAATCCGCAGCCAGCAGGAGATGATGGAGACCATGAGCTCGACTATGGACACCATAACCATCATCCTTGTAGTAGCGGCCGCCTTCTCGCTTCTCGTGGCAGGCATTGGCATTATGAACATCATGCTTGTGTCCGTCACGGAGCGCACCAAGGAGATTGGACTACGTATGAGTGTCGGTGCACGATCTATCGACATCAGCAACCAATTCCTGATTGAAAGCGTCATGATAAGTCTGACGGGTGGCGTGCTGGGCATATTCGTCGGTTGGCTGGGCACGTTGCTTTGTGGCCAGTTCGGACTTCCGACCTCTATACCGATGTGGAGCATATTCGTATCCTTTGCCGTCTGCACCGTCATCGGTGTCGGATTCGGCTACATTCCGGCCAGCAAGGCAGCCAACCTGGACCCCATCGAGGCCATCAGGTACGAGTAGCATCATTCGGGATCTCCATTAATTACCATAAAATGAGCCCGGGGCTTCATCGGAACCTTTTGTTGTTCCGAATGGAGCCCCGGGTTTATGTCTACCGCACGAGTTTACTCAATCAACTTGACATCATATCACAGCCAAAAGTCACGGATCTTATATTGCCGATAGCCGACATCCGCCCCCTTGCGGAAAGTCCGACACGGGAAAAGGTTGGCATCGACGGCTATAGTGTCAACAGATGCGTTTCTAAATTGAGGATGAAATAGAATCGACAATTCGCAAGCGACTCAGACTATACACGTAACCACCGCCGCCACCCACCAACTGACTATTAAACTCTACGAGACAGTCGCGCAAAAAGTAAGCACATCCCAAGTGAGCGACCAGTCGCCAGAGAGCGAAGCCGTGGACTGGCCACCGCCACGCCCACCTATGCCACTCAACGCCACCATACGCAGCAAAGCTATGCGCGAAGCAAATGTCTGAGCCTCAAACTGTTCCTCGGCCACATGGAGCGAGAAACCTTCAGCCTCGAAAGCCGCACGCCACTCGGCAAGAGAGGGATAGGCATTGTCGGCACCCCCACGGAGCTCACGGAACGTGGCAGGCCCATACGTGGCAAGAGCCACTACCCCACCCTTCCTTAAAGCCTTGCGCGCCTTACCGACAAAGGACAATGGGTTGCCAAACCACTGCACCGCCGAGGCGGAAACAATAGCATCAACCGACGGCCACTCGACAGACTCGGCATCGGCAACAAGTTGCGGCAAGGCTATGGGGTCGTCGGGGGCTGCAGAGTCTATTCGCTGACGGGCCTTGGCAACCATCTCGGGACTTATATCGTTGAGGATCAAGGAGGTCGGGCGGGCAGTAGCTATAGATTGGGAGAGAAGGCCAGTGCCGCACCCTATCTCGAGGATCGATGCGCCTGCGGGAATAAGGGGCAAAGCAAAATCGGCAAGACGCTGGGCTACGTGGCGTTGCGTTGTTGCCACGAGGTCGTAGGTGTCGGCACTTTGTCCGAAGCGTTGGGCTATATCGTTAGTCATCTAGTTTTGTCAGAAAGGCCAATGAGGGATGTCGCGTTGCTCGACTTCGCAGGCGTGGAACTCCCACCAGTTGAGCTGAGCCGCGGGCGGGAAGATGCGGTCGCGCTTGCTCACGATGGCTTTATCCCAAATCACCGCGCCTTCGGCCTTTGCGGCTTGCGCATCGAGAATGCTTTGGAGCTCAGCCTTTTGAGAGTCAGAAGAGCGAATTGCGAGCAGTGGTTCAACATTGGCGGCCAATGCGGCATCTATGGCTATCTTGCGGGCGAACTTGCGGCGGTTGGCATCGCTCCAGAAATCTATTGTCAACTGGATGGCCTCGGCACCTATGCCACTATTTGCATCCGCCGGACGCGCCGTGCCACAATATGCCTCAGTATGAGAGATTTTGAGGTCGGAGCGTGAAAGCATAAACATCTCTGCAGCCCAGACACCCATAGACCAAGCCTTTATTGAAAAAGAGCTCCACCGCGAGAGGTCGAGGTCGAAAGTGAGGTCTGAATAATCCCAAATAAGGACAACGTCGCCCTCCTCACGAGGCAAGAAAGGCTCAATGGAGTAGTCGAAGCCCCAGCCGAGGAACCACAACGTGACTTCCGGCGACTCGGGACTTTGGCTTATCAGTTTGTATTTCATTTGCTTGCCTTGATAAGGTTGACCATAGGGGCGAGGTCGGATTGCGACATACTCGCCTTGAGGGAGAAACGCAGGCGCGCCTGGCCAAGGGGGACGGTCGGATGGCGAATGGGCAGGACGTAGAAACCGGCATCGCGAAGAGTGCGGCTAAGGCTTACGGCTGCGGCATTCTCACCACAAAGGTACGGCACAATCTGTGTTGCGCCACCAGCGGGAGCGGCAATTCCGAGTTCGGATGTAAGCCAGGCACCAAGAGAGAGCAGATTTGCGCGCTCTGCGGACATACCAGCCACTTTCCGCACAATAAAGTCCGTCCACGCCACATTAATGGGAGGCAGACCAGTCGTAAAAATCATTGTACGGCAACGATTTACAAGCCAGTCACGAACAATATCCGACGAGATGACCCAAGCCCCCTCAGAAGCGAGAGCCTTCCCACAAGTGCCAATGAGTATATCGACATCGCCACCCAGACCAAGTTCACCAACGAGTCCCTCACCATAACGGCCGCGGACACCAACGCCATGCGCCTCATCCACATAGAGCCAAAAGCCAAACTCACGGCGAAGCTCGGCGAGTTCAGCAAGCGGAGCCACGTCGCCATCCATACTGTAGATGCTCTCTACGACCACGAACGTGCGCCCCGCAGAGCCTCGACGCTTCTCGAGCAGACGACGGAGGTGCGCCATATCGTTATGGTTAAAGCGTTGAGTGGCAGTACCATTGGCAGCGCAGAGTCGCATACCGTCTATCAGGCTGGCATGGATAAGCTTGTCGGCAATCACGAGGTCGTCTTTATCCGCAAGGGCGGGCAATACGCCAGTGTTGGCATGGAAACCGCAGTTGAAGACGAGAGCCGAACGCCCGGGATATAGGTCTGCAAGGGTTTGCTCCAGTTGGCGATACTCGGGATGGTTCCCCGTAAGAAGGCGGCTGCTGGCGGCGCTCATAGAGCGAGTGGAGGGCGTGTACTCTCCAAGG
>CAVILU010000105.1:0-465 GCA_963643535.1 bacterium
CTCCAACAACTAACAGCCAACTGTGAACTGAGCACTGTGCACTGTGAACTGATTTGCACTGTGCACTGAAAATTATGCAAGTATCCGAACCACCAGAGATAGACCCCAAGGATCCGAAGCGTTGGGAGATTTTGAAATCCGAGTACGTGATGCGCGACAAGTGGCTCACCGTACGCCGCGACCATATCCGCCAACCTACGGGTGTTGAGATTCCCGACTATTGGGTACTCGAGTATCCCGATTGGGTCAACGTCATAGCCGTCACCGAGGATGGGCGTTTCGTCATTGAGCGCCAGTATCGCCACGCCATAGGGCGCACGGACTACGAGATTTGCGCAGGCTGCGTGGAGCAGGGCGAGACGCCTCTTGAGGCCGCTCAGCGCGAATTGCGTGAGGAGACGGGTTTCACCGGCGGCAAGTGGCGCAAGCTCATGACGATTTCGCCCAACGGCACGTCGATGAACA
>CAVILU010000105.1:475-7671 GCA_963643535.1 bacterium
CGATGAACAACCTTTGCCACTGTTTCCTCGCCGAGGGCGTAGTCCCCGGTCCTGCCGACCGCGAGCCGACAGAGGATATCGAGGTCTTCCTTTGCGACCGCACCGATGTCGCCAACTTCCTGCGCGGTGGCCAGATTACCCAGGCTACCATGCTTGCGCCACTGTGGTTCTTTATGGGAAGCGGAAATGTGGAGTGATTTTTTGGGGAATGATTTCTCTATAAACTATTTAAGTATCCGGCTGGGGCTACGTTACCGCCTCCCAGTCGGATATGATTTTACCTGACTATTAACATCTTTGCGAATTATATATGGTGACATACACATTGAACAATGGGGATAAGTCTGCCGATGGAACTATTGAAATTGTAGATCAAGACAGACTTTGCTATCTCGTAAAGAACAAATCTAAAGGAGCCTATTGGCTTCGCACAATATCGAAACGTTTAGTAGATGAGTTTGTTCAGTATGTTAATACTCACCCTGATGTAAAGGGGGCGGAAGCAAAAGATGCTCTTAGCGGAAGGTCGGATATCGATAAGTTTGAGTATGGATACAATGCTACACTTGTTTCGCTTGCTAATATAGCCCTGCGACGCTCGACTGGGGAAACTCATTCTTTTGATGAAACAATAGCGCAGGAAAAACCAGAATACCCCCTTCAGCAAATATTTTATGGAGCCCCAGGGACAGGTAAGTCTCACTCAATCAATTGTCTGGTAAAAGAGAATAACTTTTCTGTAATCCGTACAACTTTCCATCCAGACACTGATTATTCAACGTTTGTCGGTGCCTACAAACCAACAATGGTGGAGGTTCCACTCACAGCAATCGTCGGAACAGAGGCGCGCCCTGTGACCTCCCAAGACGGACGCCCCCAGACTGAGAAAAAAATAGAATACAGTTTCGTCCCCCAGTCCTTCCTCCACTCCTACGTCTCCGCCTGGAAGAAAATGGCGGCGGCTGAGGACGGCTCCCCCGAGGCGCAGATCCTGGTAATAGAGGAGATCAACCGCGGCAACTGCGCCCAGATCTTTGGCGACCTATTCCAGCTCCTGGACCGCGCCGACAGCGGTTTCTCCGAATATCCCATTGTGGCCGATACCGACATGAGGAACTATCTTGCCCATGAGTTCAGTGGTTTGGCGGAGAGCCTCTCGGAGGACATGAAGACGAAGCTTGTGGCCGCTCTCGGCAGCGAGGACGCAGTGGCTAAGATTTTTAGTGGGGAAGAACTCCTCTTGCCCAACAACCTTTTTATCTGGGCCACGATGAACACCAGTGACCAAAGCCTTTTCCCCATCGACTCGGCTTTCAAACGCCGCTGGGACTGGCAATATGTGCCCATCAGCGATGCCGGTCTCGGCTATGCCATCAAGGTCCGCAGTCACAGGTATAGCTGGTGGAGCTTCATCCAAAAGGTTAATGCTGAGGTGTATAAGGCTACTTTCTCTGAGGATAAGCAACTCGGTTATTTCTTCTGCAAGGCCAATAAATCACACGATATTGATGCCGATACGTTTGTCGGCAAGGTTGTCTTCTACCTTTGGAACGATGTCTTCAAGGACTACGAGTTCGCCAGCCCCATCTTCCGCGATGGCGACAACGGCAAACTGACGTTCGACAAGTTCTATATCCCCAATGGCACCACAGCCAAGGTCGCTGCCGACAAGGTTGAGATTTTTCTGCAAAACCTTGGGGTGGAGATGATTGAAGGTGACGACAACGATGCAGATGAGGCAGGTGGAGAAAATACCGAGGAGCCGCAAGATGCGACTGAGACCGATAACATTCAATAAAATACCTCAGCCTGTAACACGACGGTAATGACGTCACTCCCATTGCAATGCGCCTCCTGATAGAAGACTACCAGTACAACGCCGCCGACGTCCACGACGTGCTCCGCGGTCTCGATGCCCTCGAGACCGTAGATTGCAACGTGTCGGTGCACTACGTTGGGTATTTCTACAATGGTGAGCTGGGCGACTGCGTCTTCATCCTGCCTAAGGTGATGCTTAAGGAGGTTGGCGGGCGCGAACTTGTGTTCGGTAAATATGAGCCGAGGGATGTTATTGATTTTCAAGTAAACAAAACTTTCGCAGACCCCGCCGAGGAGAGTTTCGTATATAAATTCGCTGTCTGGATTTACCGAGCCATTGTCGTCTTCAAAAACGACCCATGCAACGATACTAGCATAGTCTACCAGAAGAAGATCGCCATGGCGGGCAACGGCAGCCGCCGACAGAGCAACACCTTCCTGGACATCATCCTCGCCCTCCTGCAGTTCAACCGCGACAACCAGAGTTTCTTCTTCTTCGTACTGAAGAACCTCCACGCCGGGATGAACAAGATAAACTGGACACGCACCATTGCCACGACTCCCGCCATCGTCCAAGGCGACGACACCATCTACCTCGACCCCGTAAACAAAAAACGTCGCATAAACTTCGACGAGGAGCTGATCGTTATCTTCTTCTCCATCCTCAATTATGTTGGTGACGCGTTCGGCTTTGCGAAGAATATCAATTGCAACGTGCCCATCATCCGCGGCCGCCAGTTCGAGAAGTATCTGGGTGGCTATGGCATGATGCGGCTGAGGCAAATTAAATACAAGTATTTCTCGGACAAGGCGTTGGAACTGTGGCAACTCTGCTACGCCTTTTTCGACGAGAGTCGCCAGATTTTTGTCCGCACCGACCAGAAGGAGTATCTCCTCGTCAAGAGTTTCCACGTTGTCTTCGAGGCTATTATAGATGCACTTGTAGGCGACAATCCTCTGCCCGACGGAATGGAGAAACGCCAGGACGACGGCAAGATTGTGGATCACCTCTACACGGCCAAGAGCCTCATAGAGAACCCTGCGGCCGACCAGAAGACCTATTATATCGGCGACTCGAAGTACTACAAGATGGGCAACGAGTTGGGCCGCGAGAGCGTCTACAAGCAATATACCTACGCCCGCAACGTAATCCAGTGGAACCTGGATATCTTCAATGGTCGCAACGACAGGGCCCGTTCATCGGAAATCAAGTTGCGCGACGAGGAGACCGAGGGCTACAATATAATCCCCAACTTCTTCATCTCGGCGCGGATGGACGAGGCTTTCGACTACGCCAACGACGGCATCCGCGAGAGCGAACGGCAGGATACCCGCCGCGAGAGTTATCAGTTCCGCAACCGCCTCTTCGACCGCGACACCCTCTTGCTTTTTCATTACGACGTCAATTTCCTCTTCGTCCTCTCGCTCTACGCCCGCAACAACGAGGGCGAGCGGCAGGAGTGGAAGGACAAGATCCGCGCCAAGTTCCGCGAGACGATCCAAGGTTGGCTCTCGGAAAAGTTTGATTTCTACGCCCTCAAGGCACACCCTGGAATCGTGACAAAAGATTATATCCGCGCCAACTTCAAGGATGTAGTGGGCAAAGTCTATACCCCTTTCCGCGAAGATGACGCCGAAACGGACGATGCTGCAGCATCCGTGGCCGAGCCGCAAATACTTTCCCTCGCTCTCGAAAATGACGATGAAGCCGCTGACGGTGAGGTCTTAAGGCGCGAGAATGAGGCCCTCCTCACCAAGCTCCGCAAAAGTTTCTATGTCGTCCCCTGTAAGTTGGGTGCGGATCCCAAGCCGCTCATTGCCGAGACTGTGCGCACGGAAGGCGTCGTGGCTGGAGGTGAGGCGGCTAGCAAGGATGGTGTGCTGATGGTCATGATGGAGAACTACGACGATAAGAGTGCTAAGTTTGCCGAAAATGGGAAATTGGCTGTCGGCCTTAAGTACACAATCGACTCAATGACAATTTTTAGTCATCTCCAGGATATCGGCTACATTATGTTTCACCACCGCAGCGACGATGGGCAACACCTCTTCCGCATTGCAGGTGATTGCCGCGTCGTGAGTGCCGAAGATGTCGAGAGTGACCGATATTTGATACTTAAGAAGTATAGTAAGTTGGCGGAAGGTACTCCGATAATATATGTGATAGCAGACCTAGATGTGACCGAGCTCGACACAGCGAATCTGCATAGCAAGAATATGCCCTTTACGCCAGAAACCCGCTACGATGCACAATATGCCACTATAAATCAACTGACGGGTAAGATCTAAATGTGCGCAGAACTTGTGCAATCTCTGCAAGACCGCCGTGTGAAATACCTCTTATCGGTGCCCAAAAAATCAATTTGTGGTTGTTTATCGGTGCCAAAAAAATCAATTTGCGGTTGTTTATCGGTGCCAAAAAAATCAATTTGTGGCAGTTTATCGGTGCCAAAAAAATAATGTTTGCTATCTTTGTTCTTGAAAATCAATGTATAGAAGAACAAGGATATGTACTACGAAAGACGTATAGATAAAGAGCTAAAAGATTGGGCGGAAAGTAAATCACGAAAACCACTTCTTTTGCGAGGCGCAAGACAGGTTGGTAAGACTACAGCCGTGCGCCATCTCGCAAAGCAATTCAAGAATTTTGCGGAGGTCGATTTTTTGGATCGCACCGACATTCATTATATGTTCGATGGTTCATATTCGCCGCAAGATATATGCCGCCTTCTGTCGTTGCAGTTGAGGACGCCTATAGAGCCAGGAAAGACGTTACTTTTTTTCGACGAAATACAGGCATGCCCGGCCGCTATCAACCGTTTGCGATATTTCTATGAGAAATACCCCGAGCAGCATCTTATTGCGGCAGGTTCGTTGCTAGAATTTGCTTTGGAGAGCATCCCGTCATATGGAGTAGGGCGTGTCCGCAGCATCTTTATGTACCCCTTTAGCATCGATGAGTTTTTTTGCGCGACGGGGAATGCCGCCCTTGCTGACTTCATTGGCAGTGCATCGCCGGCTAAGCCTCTTCCCGAGCCTATTCATCAGCAGGCCGTGCGACTTCTGCGCCAGTTCCTTGTGCTTGGTGGTATGCCTGCCGTGGTGTCGGAATTTTGCCGATCGGGAAATTTGGCGGAGTGCCAGCGAGTCCTGAGTGAGCTTGTTCAGTCTTTCCGGGATGACTTTGCCAAATACCGCAGTCGCATACCTTCTTTGCGCATCGATGCCGTGTTCCGTTCTGTCGCCGAACAGGGGCTTGGTAAGTTCGTTTTCAACCGCGTGGGTGTGGTGGCAACTGCCGCTCAAGTGCGTGCGGCGCTCGATACGCTCATTCTCGCCGGGCTTGTATATCCAGTGATTCATTCCTCGGCAAATGGCATACCCCTCGGGGCTGAAGTCAATGAGAAATATCAGCGAATGATATTTATGGACACGGGTTTGTTGCAGTGCGTCCTTGGGTTGGATATTGCTGATTTCTTTAATCCTGCTTCCGATTTGCAGGTTGTTAACCGCGGTGCCATAGCCGAGACGTTTGTTGGTGGTGAGCTCATAAAAGCGGGCTCGGTCTACCAACGTCAGCAGCTATATTGTTGGCATCGCGAGAAGGAAGGCAGCAATGCCGAGGTGGATTACGTAGTGCAGATTGGTGAGAAGATATACCCCATCGAGGTCAAGTCGGGAACGAAAGGCTCAATGCAGAGTATGAGGCTATTCTTACGGACGAAGGGTGGCGAGTGGGGTATTCGCACGTCGTTAGAGAATTTCTCGGAGTATGAGGATATCAAGGTCTATCCACTTTATGCGATAGGTAATATCTTGTTTTCGGATAAGATATGATGATTTCTCTCTTATCCTTTCCACACTTTTAAGGACGAGTTTTTGCTCAAGTCTTAAATAAGTGATCTCTGGCGTTTATGGTGGTTTGTGCCGGATGTCGGTTTGATCGTGTATCTCTACTCCCTTTTGTCCGTTCTGCGGTGATATTATGACAAAAAAACGAAACAAATCACTATATTTGTATCTCAAGTCCAAATAAGGGACAGCGAACGAATAAAAACGTATTACAAACAATATTAGAAATAGATGGAAGACAAGGAGTTATTGAAGCAAGTCGAGGCCAAGGCTCAGGCATGGCTCGACGGCAAATATGACGACAAGACCAAGGATGAGGTCCGCGCAATGCTCAACGACAGCGACAAGAGCGCCCTCATCGACGCCTTCTACAAGGACCTCGAGTTCGGCACGGGCGGCCTCCGCGGCAAGATGGGTGCTGGCAGCAACCGCATGAACATCTACACCGTGGGCAGTGCAACCCAGGGACTCGCCAACTACCTCAACCAGGCTTTCAAGGGTCAGAAAATCAGCGTAGTAGTCGGTCATGACTGCCGCAACAACAGCCGCCTCTTCGCCGAGACCGTTGCTAACATTTTCTCGGCCAACGGCATCAAGGCTTACCTCTTTGACGACCTCCGCCCGACCCCCGAGATGAGTTTCGCCATCCGCGAGCTCGGTTGCCAGAGCGGCATCATCATCACCGCCAGCCACAACCCCAAGATCTACAACGGTTACAAGGCCTACTGGAGCGACGGTGCGCAGATTATCGCCCCCCACGATAAGAACATTATCGACGAGGTCGGCAAGATCACCAGCGTAGACCAGATTAAGTTCCAGGGCAATCCCGACCTCATCGAGATTATCGGCGAGGAGATTGACGCCAAGTACATCGCCAACATCGAGGCTTGCGTACTCGACAAGGGCCTCATCGAGCGTCAGAAGGACCTTAAGATTGTCTATACCCCAATCCACGGCACTGGCCGCCACATCATCCCGCGCACTCTCGCTGCCATTGGTTTCAAGAATGTCATCCACGTAGCTCAGCAGGATGTCGTAACCGGCAACTTCCCCACTGTCCCCTCTCCAAACCCCGAGGAGCCCGCAGCAATGGCAATGGCCATCAAGAAGGGTGAGGAGGTAGATGCCGACATCGTAATGGCTTCCGACCCCGATGCCGACCGCATTGGCGTAGTAGTCAAGAACGACGAGGGTAAGTACATCATCCTCAATGGCAACCAGACTTGCCTTATCCTCACCTGGTTCCTCCTCAACCAGTGGAAGGAGAGCGGCAAGATCGACGGCAAGCAGTTCGTAATCAAGACCATCGTAACCACCGAGGTCATCTGTGAGATGGCAAAGAAATATGGCGTAGGCTTCTACGATGTCTACACCGGCTTCAAGTGGATCGCTGCCAAGATCCGCGAGGAGGAGGGCAAGACCAAGTACATCGGCGGCGGCGAGGAGAGCTTCGGCTACCTGCCTTACGACGCTGTCCGCGATAAGGATGCACCAGCATCTATCGCCCTCATGGCACAGATTGCGGC
>CAVILU010000106.1:0-7631 GCA_963643535.1 bacterium
GTTCTAAGCTAATCGCTAAGAACTCGTAGTGCCTTTGGGGCTCCAATTCAGTTTGCGGTTTGCGTTACCCCAACGTGGGGGTAACGGAAATTGTCAATTGTCAATTGTAAATTGAAAAAAAAAAATTCCCTGCGGGAGCGTAACCGCAGGGAACAATTTATAGTATCTGTCAATAATCAATCAGCCACTTCTCAAAACCGTGGTTAACTGACCACTGAGAACTAACGCGAACTGTGCACTGATCTAACTGCTAACAGCTAGCTGATTTTTATCTCGGTGCGCCTGTTCTCCTCCGCCACGTCCGAGATGGGCTCCGAGCTGCCGCGTCCCTCGCTCTCGAGTCTGTCGGCCGACACGCCTTGCTGGATCAGGTAGTCCACCACGACCTTGGCGCGGCTCTCGCTAAGTTTCTGGTTCAGAGCCTCGGGGCCGTCGGGGCTCGAATGGCCGATAATCTTGAGCTTGCGGTCGGGGTCCGCCTTCATCATCTCCGCCAGGGGCTTGAGGGCTGTGCGCATCTCTGTCGTGAGAGCCGCCTTGCCCTTGCTGAACTTCAGCGCGTTGAGCGACTTCTGAATGGCGTCGGCCTCGGCTTGGCGGGCTTTGACTAGCGAATCTTCTTGGGCTTTGGCTGCGGCCTCGGCGGCTGCTATGCTGTCGGCTTTGGCTGCGGCGAGTGCCGCTGTCGCTGCGGCTATGCTGTCCTCCTTGGCTTGGGTCTCAGTGGATACTGTTTCCGATGCGGGGGCTGCCGCGGCCTCCGTGTTGTCGCTCTGCGCCTTGGCGGGCTTCGCCTCGTGGCATGCGCAGAATGTGTGGAGCCAGAGGATGAGTATTATGGCTAGCAGCGCGAGCAGTACTGCTAACAGCATTGGCCATATCGATGCCGGCTCGCTCTTCTGCTCCTCTTTGGCGGCGGGCTCGGCCTCCTCTTTTTTCTCGGCGGGTTTCTCCTCTTTCTTTAGGACGGGCACTGCCGCGGCAATGGCCGATTCCTGCGGCACGAAGCCGTTGATATACTCAAGTTGGTAAGAGCCTTTGTTGAACGTACCGTCAAATTTCTCGAAGCTTGCCACCTCGATGCTATACTGGCGTGCCCACTCCACCATGGCCTTGTAATCCTCTGCCACCCAGGTGCTTTCCATCGCCAGCTCGGTGCCGTCCGCGAGGTGGATTGTCTCGTCGGTCTGCTCGAAGATTGTTGTCGAGGCCACAACCTTTTCGCCCGTGGCGGCCCAGATGCGGCTGCCGTCGTCCGCCTTGCGGATCTCGTGGAAGAGGCCTTCGCGGCGCATGGGGTCGGCGTTCGTCTCGTCCCACTTGGCGAATTTGTGTGTAACGGATACGGGGAATGCACTTCGCAACTCGGCGGCCGTCGTCTCGGGGTGCATGACGAGGTATGCGTTGACGATGCCGAGGACTGTGCGACTCTGGCTCTTGCCATGGATGCGCACGCTTGATGGATTTTCTGCCATAGAATTAGAGTGTTTTTGCGACGTTATTCTCTTTCTACGCAGTATTAGTCAAATGGTTATACTTTTTACCAGTTCACAGTGCTCAGTTCACAGTTCGCGGTACCCCTTTCTGGTTCACAGTGCATAGTTCACAGTGCACAGTTTCTGTTACCCCCCCCGCGTGGGGGTGCCCCGTAATTGTCAATTGTCAATTGAATTGGAGGGGGAGCAACGCGAACTGCTAACTGTTAACTGCTAACTGTTAACTGAAAAATCACGTGCATTTAAACGTTAAATTCGTTAGATTTGCCATTATGGAAAAGATCAGCACCCAATACGACGAGGCGGTTCGGCAAATTAAGACCGCCATCCTCCAAAATCAGCTCGAAGCCGCCAAATCCGTCAATCGGCAAATGCTGGCGCTCTACTACGGTGTCGGGAAGTTCGTGTCCAAGAACACGCGCCAAGGCGCATGGGGTACGGGTGCCATTGAGACTATTAGCCAACAACTAAAACGCGAGCTGCCCGGGCTAAGGGGATTCTCTGCTACGAGCATCAAAAAAATGAGGCTCTTCTATGAGAGCTGGTGCGATGTCATAAATCGTCCGCCATTGGCGGGCGAATTCCAACAGGCTGATAATAAAGATCTTTTGTCAGATAATGCGCTTCTGACGCTAAATCGCCCGCCGTTGGCGGGCGATTTGGAGTGGGAAGATTTCTTTGCCATAAGTTTCAGCCACCATGATGAAATTTTGTCCAAAACAGATACTCTTGAGGAGAGACTCTTCTATATCCGTCAGGCTGCGACGCAGAATTGGGACAAGTATAGACTACGCGACAATCTGAAGGCCGACCTCTACCACCATCAGTCGCAAATGGCAAGCAATTTCGCTCAGACTCTGCCTTCGTCGCGGCATGCGCAGAAAGCCATCGCAATGTTCAAGGATGAATACCTTCTCGACTTTATCAATGTCGAGGAGCTCGGAGAGCGCGACTGTCAGGACGTGGACGAGAGAGTTGTCGAGAATGAGATTGTGGCGAACGTCAAGAACTTCATCCTGACCTTTGGCCGAGATTTCACATTCACTAGGTAATCAAGTCCACATGGACAAGTTTGGGCACGACCATTGGGTGGACCTCCTTTTCTATAATCGCGAACTTCAATGCTTAGTAGTCTTTGAGCTCAAAAAGGGAGCCTTCAAGCCGGCTTACCTCGGTCAGCTGGCCGCCTACACCCGCATACTTAATGATGATGAGCGAAAACCGCACGAGAAGCCGACTATAGGCATTCTCCTGTGTCGCGATGCGGACAAGACTTATGTGGAATATCTGTTGCAAGATTACAATCAGCCTATGGGTGTCGCCACCTATAAGGTGATGCCCGATGAACTTCGGCACGTTCTCCCTCCCGAGGATGACCTCCGCAACTTGCTATTAAATAATTGATTTTTTACCCCATCACCCCGCCCATGCCAAAAACCATATACCAGGTCCTCGACGCCATCCGCGCCAACACACAGGACGAGAGAACAAAAGGCTCCGTCTTCGAGCGCCTCATACAACGCTGGCTCCAAGCCGACCCCTTCTACATCGCTCAATATGAATGCGTATGGCTCTGGAACGAGTTCCCCGCACGCGCCGACCTGGGCTACGCCGACCTGGGCATAGACCTCGTGGCCCGACGCCGCGACGGCGGATATGCCGCCATCCAATGCAAGTTCTACGCCGAGGGCACGCTCATCTCCAAGGATGCCGTGGACTCCTTCGTCTCCGAGAGCGGCAAGGCTTTCCACGACCCCGTGGAGGACCCCGACAGCCAGGCCCAGACCATCCACTTCGTCGAGCGTCTCTGGGTCTCCACCACCGAGCACTTCGGCAAGTTCGCCCGAGAGGCCCTCGAAGGACAGGAACCCGCCATACAGTTCGTCTACCTCCCTACTCTAGCGGATAGCCCCGTGGATTGGGAACGTCTCCTCAACGGAGACCCGCAGCCCCAGCGACCCAAACCAACACCACGCGACTACCAGCAGGTGATAGTCGACGCCGCATACCGACACTACGTCACAAACGGCAACGACCGCGGACTCCTCGTCATGGCATGCGGCACGGGCAAGACCCTCACCTCGCTGTTTATTGCCGAAAAACTATTATCAGTTAACAATTTACAATTAACAAATAACAATTCAAACGACTCCACCGCGGAGACCACGGAAACTGTGAACCGTGCACTGAGCACAGATAACTCCAAGGGTGGTGACGGTAATTGTCAATTGTCAACTGTCAATTGTCAATTGGTTTTGTTTCTCGCCCCCTCAATAGCCCTAGTAAGTCAGAGCATGCGCAGCTGGGTGGCGTGCGCCAAGGAGCCCATTGGAGCCATTTGCGTCTGCTCCGACGTCCGGGCGGGAGTGACCAAAGACCCCTCGTCGGAGGACAACGACGCCCTCCGCGAGAGCCTCCTCGATCTGCCCGTCGCCTCGTGCACTGACCCACAGCGCATTGCCGCCGAGATAATCCGCCTCCGCAAGCTGCACAGGATGGTGGTCGTTTTCTCCACATACCAAAGCATCCAAACAGTTCACAGTGCACAGTTAACAGTTAACAGTTACCTGAACTCCGCTGCGGGGACTCCGTCGGGGGACACCGGTAATTGTCAATTGTCAACTGTCAATTGTCAATTGAAATTTGATCTTGTTATTTGCGACGAGGCCCACCGAACCTCCTCGGTAATCCAAAACGAGTGGGGAGGCATAGACCAGCAGTCGGGCTTCACGCAGGTCCACGACAACGACTTCATCCCGGCCCGCCGCCGCCTCTACATGACCGCCACGCCGCGAATCTTCTCCGAGAGCAACAAGGCCAAGGCCAAGATATACAACGACGTCCTCATGAGCATGGACGACGAGGCCGTCTATGGCAAGAACTTCTATACCCTCTCCTTCGGCTCGGCCGTGGACAAGGGTCTGCTGACCGACTATAAGGTCATGGTCCTCACCATCGACCCCGCCATAGCCTCAGCCGAATTCCTCAATGCCGTGAACCTCCCGTCCGAGGCCGACAACGAAGACGACGAGGAGAGGCAGGAGCAGAAGAAAACCGCCATCCACAACATCACGCCCGAGCAGACAGCCATGATCCTCGGAACCCTCGCGGCACTCAGCAAACAAGTGACCTCCGGCACCGCCGACCCCTTTGCCGAGCAGACCCCCGAGGAGCGTGCCGAGCCACTCCACACCTGCATCGCCTTCTGCGACAACGTACACCGAACCCGCAAGACCAAGGCCGGCAAATACGTAACCTCCGAGACCTCCGTCCTCCTGGACCATATCGCCGAGACCTACAGCCGCCGACTCGCCGACAAGGGCAAGCTGGACAACGAGGCACAGGAGTACATCAGCCACCTGGCCCGGGTGGTCTCCAACAGCGTATCCGGCGAGATGGATACCAACGAGCGCAACCGCAACCTCCAGATCCTCCGCAACCCCGCCGAGGGCGAGACGCACGTGGTCTGCAACGTCAACTGCCTCAGCGAGGGAGTGGACGTGCCCGCCCTGGACTCCATCGTCTTCCTGGCCGCCAAGAGCTCGCCCATAACCCTCATCCAGAGCGTGGGCCGAGTGATGCGCCGCTTCGAGGGCAAGAAATACGGATACGTCATCATCCCTATCGTGGTACCCATGGGAGAGAGCGCCGAGGAGCAGCTGGACCGCAACGAGCGTTTCAAACTCGTCTGGGACGTCCTCAACGCACTCCGAAGCCACGACGAGCGCCTGGCTGCCGAACTCTCCAACCACACATACAACCACGTGGCGGTGGTCCACCCGACCCCCAATCCCAACCCGAACCCCAACCCCAATCCGAACCCCAATACCAAACACGGCTCCGGCCCCGACATCCTTCCGCAGATCCAGTTCGACTTCGACGACAAGCTCTACACCCGCATGGTCGACAAGGTTGGCGACCGCTACTACTGGGCCAACTGGAGCAAGAGGGTCGGCACCGTGGCCCACAACTTCATCGAGCGCATCCGCGAACTCATTGCCGCCGGCAAGTACCGCGACGAGATGGAGGCCCTCGTAGGCCAACTCCAGCAGAGCGTCAACCAGTCTATCGACACCGAGCAGACCATAACCTTCCTGGCGCAGCACCTCGTGACGCGCCCTGTCTTCGACGCCCTCTTCGCCGACTACCGGATGGAGACCAACAACCCCGTCTCCCGAGCCATGGGCCACATGGTGACTCTCCTCGAGGACGAGGCTTTCGTAGACGACCGCCGCGTCCTGGACGACTTCTGCGACAACGTACGCCAGGTCTGCGGCTCGCTGGACGACCTGGCCAAGAAGCAGGATATGGTCCGGACGCTCTATGAGCAGTTCTTCAAGAACGCTTTTCCCAAGACCACCGAGCAGCTCGGCATTGTCTACACCCCCGTGGAGTGCGTGGACTTCATCATCCGCAGTGTGGACGACATCCTGCGCCGCGACTTCGGCCTCCGCGAGGGCCTCGCCACGCCCGGCCTCCGCTGCCTCGACCCCTTTGCCGGCACGGGCACCTTCACCGTCCGAGCCCTACAATATCTGCGCTCACATCGCCACGCAGACATCCCCGCGCTCCTGGAGAAGTACCGCCACGACCTCCTCTCGTTCGAGATCGTGCTCCTCTCATACTACGTCGCGGACGTCAACATCGAGAGCGCCTTCAACTCCATCCTCCGCGCCGCCAAGGAGCAGAAGACCCTCGACGCCAATGGCAACATCGTCTCCGACTCCGACATCCCGGCCTATGAGTTCTACGATGGCATCTGCCTCACCGACACCTTCGCCATCACCGAGCACCGCGCCGAGCTCCCGCTCCCCGGCCTCCTCTCCCAGAACACCCTCACGGCCGAGCAGACCGTGACCCCCAACCCCAAGAACCCCCTGACCGTCATCTGGGGCAACCCCCCATATTCCGTTGGCCAGAAATCAGCCAACGACAACGCCCAAAACCTCAAATACCCCGTCCTCGACCAACGCATTGCCGAGACGTATGCCGCAGGCTCCTCTTCGCAAAATAAGAACAGCCTCTACGACACCTACATCAAGGCCTTCCGTTGGGCTACGGACCGCATTGCCGAGCAGGGCGAGAAGGGCGGCATTGTGGCCTTCATCAGCAACGGCGCGTGGATAGACGGCAATAGCCAGGACGGCATGCGCCGCAGCCTCGAAGCCGAGTGGACCGACATATATGTCTATCACCTCAAGGGGAACCAGCGCACCAGCGGTGAGCTCAGCCGCCGCGAGGGAGGCAAGATTTTCGGCAGCGGCTCCCGCACCCCGATAGCCATAACCATCCTAGTGCGTCGCCCGGGCAAGCTGCCCGAGGGCAACCGCGCCGCCATACACTTTGCCGAGGTGGACGACTACCTCAGCCGCGAGCAGAAACTCCGTGCGCTCACCCACACCGCCTCAGTCCTCAGCCGCGTCTACGCCGACATCGACAAACACATCACACCAAACGACAAGGGCGACTGGATTAACCAACGTGATGGGGAGTTTGAGAAACTGGTGGCGATTGGTGATAAAGACGGAGTGGAAGGTGAGAAGACTGTTTTCTTGCCATTATACGCTCGAGGTATAGGCACTTCCCGAGATGCTTGGGCATACAACTTCTCGAAGAAAGAAATGCTGAAAAATATGCGGCGCTCCAATGATTTCTATGAAGAGCAAAGATTGGCATACGCAGAAGCTGCAAAAGAAAATCCAAAACTTAAGGTTGAGGACTTTGTCGATGCCGACCCACAAAAAATCAGCTGGAGCCGAGCTTACAGAAATGACATATCAAGGAACAAGGAGCATAAATTCGATGAGAAATTTGCTACGTATGGTCTTTATCGACCTTTCTGCGTTCAAAATGTTTATTTCGACAGAGTTGTTCTCAACGATGTAGCTGGCATTTGGAATATGTTCCCCACCCCCCACCACCCCAACTTAGTGATCTGCGTGAGCGGCGTGGGCGGCACAAAGGACTCCACGTGCATCATAACGGACGTCATACCGGACTTGAACTGTTTGGACGCAGGAACCCAGTGTTACCCAATGTACTACTACGAGAGCAAAGATGAGTATTTGGGGTTGGCCAAGAAGAAGGGCAAGGGCTCGGCCCCCGTATTGCCGGGCACGGGTGGCGACGAGCAGG
>CAVILU010000107.1:0-7440 GCA_963643535.1 bacterium
CGGCGCAAATACTGTCGCTCACAAAAGTCCAGGGGGAACTAATGGAGAAGGGAAACATCACCACGCTCGGCAACTATCTCAGTCTACTTGACTCGGCCGGCATGCTTTGCGGACTGGAGAAATATGCGGGCGACATTATCCGCAAGAGGGCATCGAAGCCCAAGTTCCAAGTCTACAACAACGCCCTGCTGAGTGCGCAAGACATACTCGGCAAGGATGAGGTCAGACGCGACGGGAAAGCTTGGGGCAGATATTTCGAGTCCGCAGTGGGCACGCATCTGCTCAACGCTTCGAAGACAGAGGACTTCAACCTTTACTATTGGAACGAGAACAGCCAGGAGGTGGACTACGTGCTCGAATGCGGCGGGCGTACTGTGGCCGTGGAGGTCAAGAGCGGGAAAGACTCTACGAATGTCGGGATGTCGATATTCGACAAGATGTACCACCCCGGGAGCCTTTACACCATCGGCACCGACGGGATGCCGATCGAGGAGTTCCTAAGGACTGACCCGAAAGAGTTATTCTGCTGACAGTTAGCAGAGTAATACCACAAAACAGCTCCCGAGGGCGCGCGACATCAGCGCATTCTCGGGAGCTGCTTGCATCAATGGCTTACCGGCTTATGCCTTTGGGGCTGTGTTTGGAAGATATCGACTAGAAAAACCTTATCGATCGCATATAAGGTTTGTTTTTGCGGCGGGACTTGCGGCCGTCGTCCTTTTCGACTTTAATCTTCTTGTATGTTACGTCCGTCGGGGAGTAGTTGTGCTTGGCAATCAGGACGCACCAATACGTTTCGCCCGTCGTAGGGGACTCGTAGTGGCCGATGCCGATGTCGTAGCACGTGGCCCAGAATGGGTTGATGCCGAGGAGGTGGCTGCGGAGGGTCGAGGTCTTGTCGTCATTATCCTTGTCGTCGCCATAGAGGAGCGCCATGATGGCCAGTTTGCCGGTCATACCCACGCCTTTGGCAAGGCTCTCGAAGTCGCTGCTGGCCTTGTCTTTGAGGAAACTCGGGTTGAGCTCGTAGCCAGCCTTGTTGATCCAGAAGTTCATGCCATAGCCGAGGCGGTCCACGTGGTCGCAGTAGTCATTGAGCGCCATATCCTTGGCCTTGCGCTCGGCCGCCGCGGCGAGATATGTGTTCCATTGGAGGACTTCGCGGGGCTCGACTTCGCTAAGATATCGGGTGCCAACCTCATCGGCATACTTGCCAGGGTTTTGGCGCACCGCGTTGAGATACTCAAAGGCTTCGTAGACATCGGGGTCGATACTGACTTCTACGGCGTTTTTCGCCTCGTTGGTCGCCGTGGTGTCTGCCTCCGCCGCGTTGACGGGAGTCGCATACGCCGCTGTGGCGAAAGCTATTGAGGCCATTGCCGAGGCCGCTATTGGTTTTAGTAAATTATTCATACGCTTTGATTTAAGATCTTGTTATGATATTGCTGTTTGAGGTGGGGTTATTTCCTGATTCTTGCCTTACCCCGCTTGGTATATATCTTGTGGTAATGCCTTTTGAAATCCACCTTTGCCCATTTACTGCCATTGTATTTCCTACCCACAAAGAAACACCAGTAATGTTTGCCCGAGGCCGAGACGGCGTGTCCGATGCCGAAGTCGCGGCAGGCGGCATATAAGGGTCCCATGCCGAGCATAAGTGCGCGCCCACCGGCCTCTTTATTTTTGTTTTTCACTCCTCCGTCGTACATAATAAATTGCGCGGCCGCAATGCCAGGGAAGTTGTAACCCCATGCGGCGCAGCCGAGGGAGCAGGCAGCGCTATTTTGGAGGAGGGCAGGGGCGATGCGATAGCCATGGTTATTGATTGTATAGTTGATTCCGAGGCCATTCTTATCCACTATTATGGCAGAGTCGCATTCGGCCATCTGCTCGGCAAAATACTGAGCGGCGGAGGCAATATTTTCGTTCCATCGGAAGGGTGCCCTAGCATGCACTTTCTTGAGTTGCTTAGTGCCTATCTCTTTGGCGAAGTCTTTGGGGCGATGGCGGACTTTGTTGATGTAGTCGAAGACGGCGGCGATATCGGGGTCCTCGGGCTTGTTGTCGCTTTCGTTGGCGAAGACGCGGACGAATTTCTTGGCCGCGGAGGTGGCGGGCTTGGCGAGGGACGTATCCGCGCTTGCGGTGTCTTGGGCGAGGGTGGGGGAGCATAGGGATATGGAGGCCAATGCGGTGAGCGTTAGAAACTTGAGCGTATTCATTTTTTGTTTATTGCTTTTTCTGTTTAGAACGCAGTGAGGGTGCATTTATTGCCATTTGATTTCAATTAAATTCTCTTATCATTCATCAAGCACCCAAGACGCGTGCGGTGGCGGACAAGAATTCACTGTAATTGTCAATCTAAAAAAAGCCCCGCCTTCCGAGATGTCGGAAGGCGGGGACTATGGTAATTGTCAATTGCTATTTGCCAGTTGCTAATTGCTCTTCGTGCCGAGGACGCTGCGTGTGATCTCCTTGACGACGGAGCGCGTGGCGGCGGAAGTGGCGCGTTTGGCCACCTGGCCGGCGATGTCGGTAGCGGACTTCTCCTTGCCCGAGCCAGAGATCTTGCCAGAGACCCACGAGCCGAGGAGCGTTGCGAGGCAGGACACCACGGCTGTGCCTACGGACTTCCAGATGCGGGAGAATGTGGATGTGGACTTCTTCTCGGCCTTGGAGCCTTTGCCCTTGGAGCCCTTGCCGTCGTTGCCTTCGGCTTCCTCGGAAGCCTTCTCGCTTTCGGCCAGGAGGACCTCGAAGGCGCTCTCGGGGTCCTCGGGAGTGGAGTATTTCTTGTTGAGGGGCGAGGCCTCGATGATTTGCTTGCGCTGCTCGGGGGTGATGGCGCCGATTTGGCTTAGGGGGAAGAGGATCTTTGCTCGCTGGACCATTGTGGGCGCACCCTTCTCGTCGAGGACGGAGACTAGGGCCTCGCCTGTCTCGAGGTTCATGATGGCCTCGTCGGTCTTGAAGGCGGGATTGGCACGGAAGGTCTCGGCGGCGGCTCGGACGGCCTTCTGGTCCTTGGGGGTGAAGGCGCGGAGGGCGTGCTGGACGCGGTTGCCGAGCTGGCTGAGGATTGTCTCTGGGATATCTGTCGGGTTCTGAGTGACGAAGTAGATGCCGACGCCCTTGGAACGGATGAGGCGGATGACTTGCTCAATCTTGTCGGTGAGGGCCTTAGGGGTGTCGTCGAAGAGCATGTGGGCCTCGTCGAAGAAGAAGACTAGCTTGGGCTTCTCCATGTCGCCCACCTCGGGGAGTTTGGCGTAGAGATCGCTCATGAGCCAGAGGAGGAAGGTGGAGTAGAGCTTTGGCTGGAGCATTAGCTTGTCGGCGGCTAGGACGCTCATGATGCCTTTTCCGCCGTCGGTCTGGATGAGGTCCATGATGTCGAACTCGGGGAGCCCGAAGAACTGGTTGGCACCCTGGTTCTCGAGTTCGAGGAGTGAGCGGGAGATGGCTCCTACGCTTTGGGAGGCTATGTTGCCGTAGGTCGTGGTGAGGCTCTTGGCGTTGGTGGAGACGTAGTTGAGGAGGGCACGGAGGTCCTTGAGGTCGTAGAGGAGGAGACCGCGGTCGTCGGCCACACGGAAGACGATGTTGAGGATACCGGTCTGCGTGTCGTTGAGGCCCATGAGTCGGGCTAGGAGCTGCGGGCCGAGGCTGGAGACGGAGGCTCGGATGGGTGTGCCTTGCTCGCCGTAGACGTCGTAGAAGCGGGTGGGGCAGGCTTGGAACTGCGGGTCGGGCACCCCGAAGGAGTCTTTGCGTTTCTCGATGAAGCCGCTCATCTTGCCTACTTGGCAGATGCCGGAGAGGTCGCCCTTCATGTCGGCCATGAAGCATGGGACGCCGGCCTGGCAGAAGGTCTCGGCCATGACTTGGAGGGTCACGGTCTTGCCCGTGCCTGTGGCTCCGGCAATGAGGCCGTGGCGGTTGGCCATTTTGCCGATGATGTTGATGGCGCCCTCGTCTGAGTGGGCAATGTAGAATTTGCCTTCGGAAGTGTACATGGTGCTTGTTTAGAAGATTTGGGAGAGTGTGTTCTGTATTACTTGTGCGTTATTGGCTTTATTAGGGTGTTCTTACGGGTGGCGGGGCGTTTTTGTTTTGGCGATGCTTAATTCGTTGCCGTTCGTCCCTTATTCGGCTTTCTTTTTGTGTTTGTTTAAGTTAAATAGTGGAGTTTGTGGGTAATAATTTGGAGAAAATGCACTTTTTGTCCACACGTTTACCGTAAATTTGCCCGGAACTGCAAACGTGAAGTTCTCAATGAAAAATACACTACTAAAATTAGCAATGAATAAAAAAATCATCTGCCTTTTAGCGACACTCGCCATCGCCGCCAACACGGTAGGCCAGACTCCGCTGACGAAAGAACAGATCATGGCAATGAGCACCGACGAGCTATCCGAACTACCGCTCGAGGACCTCATGCAGGCCGTTGAGACCCTCGGCGTCAACAGCGTCGACGAGCTCTTCGCCCTCATCATGAACAAGAACGTCTCGTCCGCCTCGAAGGAGGAGGAGAGCACCTTCACCAGCCAGCTGGCCACGACCGTCATCACCAAGGACGAGCTCCGCTCATGGGGCGCCACGACCATCGAGGACGCCTTCCGCCTCATCCCGGGTATGATCGTATCGCAACGCAACAACGGCGTCTACGACATCCACATGCGCGGCCTCAACAATATCCCCGAATACCACTTGCTGCTCTACTCCAACAACAACAATATGCAGCTCATGGTCGACGGCCGCCCCGTCCAGAACCTCATCACCGGCATCATACAGATGGAGCAGCTCCCCATATCCATTGAGGATGTCGAGCGCATCGAGGTAGTCCGTGGCGCATGCTCCGCCCTCTACGGAATGAACGCCGTCACCGGCATCGTCAACATCATCACCGAGAAGCCCGCCTCCGGCTCCAAGAGCGCCAGCGGATCCGCGCAAATCGGCAATATGGACACCTACATAGCCGACTTCGCCCTCCGCAAGACCATCGGCGACAAGTGGAGCATCGGAATCACGGCCAACGCCCAGCGCCGCGAGCGCAACACCGACAAGCTCTACATAATGCCAGCCAAGGGCATCTACTACGACAATAACAATGCGTACCCCGCCTACACCTCCATCACCGAGGAAGAACTTGCCGACCCCACCAAGTTCACCAACGTCGAGGCCGGCGGATTCTACTCGATTGCCGACATCAAGCGCATCCGCCAGGTGCTCAACGGCACCCTCTACAACGCCAATGAGGACGACGCCCCCTACGAGGACATGTTCCCCGAGCCAGGCCTCGCACGCCGCAACTTCGGCATCAACGCCTACATCCGCTACGCGCCCAAGCCCGACGTCTACTTCGACCTCACCGGAGGCTACCAGAACTCCTACTCCCTCAATATGTCGCCCTCGCAGGACTACTTCTCGCAAGTCGGCACCGAGAGTAAGACCGACTACATCAACCTCAACGGCAACATCCACGACCTCCACTTCCTCGTCAACTACGCCGGAGGTCCCCAGGACTTCTGCAAAGGTGTCGACGGATATAAGATGATGAGTAACAACACCAATGCCCAGGTAGACTACAATTTCCGCTTCGACAACGGCATCTCGCTCCGCCCCGGCGTGGCATACAACTACGTCTACTACTCCGACTACGCCAAACAGAGCAAGAGCCACCCCGGCGAGACCATCGGCTTCCTCATGAGCCACACCGACATCTCCACCATCTCGCCCAGTGTCCGCGCGCAGTGGAGCCACGAGGGCTTCAGCGTCACCGCCGCCGTCCGTGGCGACAAGACCTCCAAGCCCGACAAGTGGAACATGTCTTACATGGCTTCGGCATCTTACCAGTTCAACGACAAGAACTTCCTCCGCCTCTCCTACGGCCACGCCTTCCGCGGCCCCAACATCATCAACACCAGCGTCAACTACACTTGGTACCGTCAGGGAATGAACATTCCCTCCATCATGTACTTCAAGGGCAGTGACAAGGCCGACCTCATGAACCTCGACAACATCGAGATCGGCTACCGCTGGAAGCCCATCCCCCGAATCCTCCTCGATGCCGAGTTCTTCATGTCCCAGAGCCAGGACTACGGCGCCATCATGGTCGCCAAGTCAGCCTGGACAATCTCCGAGAGCGAGTTCAACGCCGCCAAGGCCGCACTCGGCGTAAATCCTGAGCTCATGGCGCAACTCGAGGCCCTCAAGGCTACCGATCCCGCCGCCTATAAGCAGGCCATCTCTACCCAAATTGGCAAGACCATACGCTACATCATGGGCAGTATGGACACCTACACCCAGTTCGAGTACCAGAACCTTCCCTTCAAGGTATACCAGATGGGATTGAGCCTCAACCTCGACTACGTCATCTCCAGCAAGCTCATCCTCAAGCTCAATGCCAACATCCAGCGCACCAAGGTCGACAACTTCTACATCTACGACCAGCACCAGGCAGTCTCCAACGGTGTATCGGGCTCGGCTGTCACCACTCAGAAGGCCCTCACCGACCTCGTGCAGAACGAGTTCTTGCACACCGGCTACGCAGATGCGGCTTTCAACTATGCCGACTACTACAAGTTCCGCCGTGCCACGGGTTGGGACAACTGGACCGACGACGAGAAGGCCGCCCTCGAGAACCAATTGCAGTCCTACGCCATCAGTCAGATTGACAAGGGCCAGAGCGTAGACGGCACAACCATCACCATCGACAACGAGCACTGCACCGAGGGAGCCGAGACACAGTACTTCGCAGCACCCCTCTCGATGTACTTCGCCATGAAATACGGCATCCTCCGCCGCAAGACCACTGGCGAAGACTACCAGGACTGCGGTGTCACCGAGAACAGTCAGCCCGAGCTCTCAGACAACCACAAGCACAAGGCCACCCCGAGTGTCTACGGTATGCTCGGCCTCATCTACAAGCCCATCAGCCAGCTCAACATCTCAGCCTACGCCAACTACGTCGGCAAGCGCACATACAACACCACCTACTCGTCAGCCCTGGACACCTATGGTATGTCCAACCTCAGCAACAACGAGCTCAAGGCCAAGGTGACCCTCAACCTCAAAATAGGTTACAAGCCCACCGAGAACGTCGAGTTCTTCCTCAACGCCAACAACCTCTTCAACAACGATAAGGTCGAGACCATCTACTGCGACAAGATTGGCGGTCTCTACACCGTCGGCGTCAACTTCGGCATCTAAGCGCAGCCGGGAAATACCTGATATAGAGATCCCCCGCCCCGAAAGTTCATCTTTCCGGGCGGGGGATTTTAGTTATTCAATCTTATTGAGGGAATAAACCATCGCATCCACCGATCACACTCATCCAATCTTTTGCCCATCTGATTCGGAAAAGCTATATTTGTAGCGACTTACGCAAAAAGCAACCACAGCCATGGCACGCATATATCTGAGGCCCACAGCCGACCT
>CAVILU010000108.1:0-7422 GCA_963643535.1 bacterium
CTGTGTCCTCGCCGACGATGCGTGTGACGTAGTATGGCGACTTACGGCACATGTCTTGGTTCATATTTATCAAGAGGGTACGCATTTCTGCCGCCTCCTCGATATCGGAACAGAAGACTATGGTTTTGGTCATTCGTCCGATGCTTTCGAGCATACGTGTAATGCGGTGCGCCACTATTTTCCGGCGATCTTTGATGGCTAGGTCGCGGCCAATGTCTTTTCGCTGATATAGTTTGTCTTCTATCGGATGCCCTAAGAGGTCTTTTTCGCCAGGGGCCGGTCTCCAACCGTTGAGGTCTACGTTTATTAAGTCGGCTGTGACTCTGTAGGGGGCGAGGAAGCCGTCGAGGATACCTTGCTTGAGTGAGTAGGTGTAGATGGGCTCACCGAAGTAGTCTATGTTGTTTGCTCCTGCTTTTGCCTTTGGCGTGGCTGTCATACCAATCTGTGTGGCGGACTTGAAATATTCAAGCACTTTGCGCCATGTTGAATCATCTTTGGCTCTGCCTCGGTGACACTCGTCCACAATGATGAGGGCGAAAAAACTTGGTTGCACTTCCAAGAAAGGGTCGGGCACGCCTTCGTTTCCCACCAATTGATGGTAGAGGGCCATATAGACCTCGTATGACGAGTCGATTTTCACTTCGCCCTCCTTTACGGAAGTTATTTTGGTCATGAACTTCTTGAAAGGCTTGAAGTCCTGCGACATCGTCTGGTCTATGAGGATGTTGCGGTCGGCAAGGTATAGGATTTTCTTCTTTGCTCCGCTTTGGTGAAGTCGGTGGATGATTTGGAAAGCCGTGTATGTTTTTCCTGTGCCTGTCGCCATTACTATGAGGATGCGTTTCTGACCTTGGACGACAGCCTCGACGGTTTTGTCTATCGCAATACGCTGGTAGTAACGTGGCTCGTGGCTGTAGGCATCGTAGTAGAATGGTGTCTCTACAATCTCTTTTACCTCGGGCGTGTAGTTCTTCGACGCTAAAAATCTATCGTAAAGCTCTTGCTCTGTAGGGAATTTGTCGAGTGGGATCTCCGTCTCTTTGCCCGTTATGAAGTCATGTTCCAAGAATGCATCTCCATTGCTTGAGTAAGCAAACTTGATGTCGAGAATCGATGCATAACCAATAGCTTGCTGAATTCCTGCGCCCACGGCGTGATTGTTGTCTTTTGCCTCGACAACTGCTATTGGGCTACCGTTGTGAAAAAGAAGGTAATCTGCTTTCTTGCCTTCGGCTATCGAATGCTCAGTTCCGACTACCACGACGCGGCCGTCCGTGAAGAAATACTCCTCGCGCATATTGGAGGAAACCTCCCAACCCTTAGCTTTTAGGGCTGGCGTGATGTACATTGTTCGTATTTCTTGTTCTTTGAGTGCTTTCTTATCAATACCCATACCTCAAAGTCTTTTATTATCTGTGAGTTGCACTCACCCATTATAAGCGGCAAGATGCTAAGTAAAGTTAAACAATAAGCAAAAAATATGCAAATTGTTCTAATATGCTGCGAGTTTAGTCGGGTTCGCTTTGCCCTCGGCAATCCCGTGCAAATTATAACCCGCCTCCTCTGCAAGTTACCGGCAAGTTAAATCACTGAGCTAAGTTGTTGATTCCCAATGGTGGCTTGTTTTCGGCGTGGGCATCTCTGCAAGTTACCGGCAAGTTAAAATGGGGAGTGTCGGCAAATTGTTGGGTTTAAAGTTGCCTCGGGCTGAGAATAAGGTCTATGTCGCGGATTAGCTAAGCGAGGATTTTTGGGGTGATAAATTAAACGAACGGATGTGCCTTTGGAATACTCCCGAAACCAATCAAAAGCAAAAACTATTTATTTGCTTTGCTATATCGGTGAGTAATAGTTATTTGCCAAAATTTCTTCCAATCCCCCTCGATTTTTTTACCCGAATTCCCGCATTCCCCCGTGATTTTGGGGTGTTGCGCTATGCGAACAGTTGCCCCTTTTTGCCCCTAAAATGAAAAAAATGCGTCATGCCATTGTCGTGCGATTACTTCGGGTTCTTTGGGGAATTAACATACTCCTTTGTGGCCACAACATATCTTTAGGTATATAAAATACGCTGTTTTCTTTATTTTATGATATGTTGTGCTTCCGCTCGTACACTTGGGCAAACATATCCATCTCGCGTTTGGCTATGCCGAGCCGATTGGCTACCGTGCGCCATTGACTGGTGGCGGAGAAATATTACCCTTTCTTAGAAGCCCGCTCGCGGTTCTTGACGAGTGCGATGTCCTGCAGCGCGCGCCCCATCTCGTCCTTTTGCGCCAAGAGGAGTATGTCGTCGTCGAGCTGCAGTGCGTAGAGCACGCGTAGGTAGATGCCTATGGCCACCGTCGGGGCTCCCTTCTCAATTCGGGCCACGGTGAGCGGCGAGCACGTGGCGCGCTCGGCCACCTGCGCCACGCTGAGGTCGCGCCTGAGCCGGGCGAGCTTTATCTGCTCTCCCACTATCTCCATCTTCTGCGCTAGTTTGCGGGGCATGCGCGTGCCCATTGTCGCCTTTGTCATACTACCGGTCTCTTGTCCGTAACTCATATTTAGTGACGTAAAGATAGCGGTTTTTCTTTATTTTATGATAAGTTACTGTTCAGTTAGCAGTTAACAGTTGGCAGTTGGCAGTTGGTCGTTGACGGTTCGCGGTTTGTTGTTGACGGGTTGTTGATGGTTGGTTATTGGGACATTTTTTTTGGGGGGGTGGGCGTCGCATTCAACTGTGGCCAAGGTGAAGGTAACGAGTGGCTGAAAGTTGGTTGTCGTGGCTTTTGTGGCGGCTTTCCCAATAAAAACGAACTGCGCCCCCCTCCGCGGTTTGCGGAGGGAGGGCGCAGCACCAGTATACTAATCTAATTGTGTCCTAAAGAAACTTAGGCGGGACTTCGGTGGCAGACGGTTTAGATCTGAGCGAAAGCCTGGTCGAGGTCGTCGATGATGTCGTCGATGTGCTCGGTACCGATGGAGAGGCGGATGGTCGAGGGAGTGATATGCTGCTGCTCGAGCTCCTCGGGGGTCATCTGAGAGTGGGTAGTGGTGTAAGGGTGGATTACGAGGCTCTTGACGTCGGCCACGTTGGCGAGGAGCGAGAAGATCTTGAGCGCGTCGATGAACTTCCATGCCTCTTTCTCGCCACCCTTAATCTCGAAGGTGAAGATGGAGCCGCCGCCGTTCGGGAAGTACTTCTCGTAGAGCTTGTGGTCGGGGTGCGAAGCGATAGAGGGGTGGTTGACCTTGGCAACCTTGGGGTTCTTGGCAAGGTAATCCACAACCTTGAGGGCGTTCTCTACGTGGCGCTCTACGCGGAGCGAGAGGGTCTCGAGGCCCTGGAGGAGCAGGAACGCGTTGAAGGGGGAGATGGTGGCACCGGTATCGCGGAGGATGACGGCACGGATGCGGGTTACGAAAGCTGCGGGACCGGCAACGTCAGCAAATACGGCACCGTGGTACGAAGGATCGGGCTTCGCAAGGGTGGGGTACTTGTCGGCATTGGCCTTCCAATCGAACTTGCCGCCCTCGACGATTACGCCGCCAAGGCTGGAACCGTGGCCACCAATGAACTTGGTTGCGGACTCTACGACTACGTCGGCGCCGTGCTCGAGCGGACGGATGAGGTAGGGGGTGCCGAAGGTGTTGTCGACGATGAAGAGGATGTTGTGCTTGTGGGCTACCTCGGCGATGGAGTCGAGGTCGGTGACGTCGCTATTGGGGTTGCCGAAAGTCTCGGCGTAGATGACCTTGGTGTTGGGCTTGATGGCAGCCTCGAGAGCCTTGAGGTCGTTGACGTTGACGATGGTGTTCTCGATGCCCTGGGTGGCAAGGGTGTGGGTGATGAGGTTGAAGCTGCCGCCGTAGAGGTTGTCGGCTGCTACGATGTGGTCGCCTACGCCGAGTACGTTCTGGAGAGCGTAGGTTACGGCTGCCGCGCCAGATGCTACAGCGAGGCCTGCGGTGCCATTCTCGAGGGCTGCCACGCGGTCCTCAAAAACGCCCTGGGTGGAGTTGGTAAGACGGCCGTAGATATTGCCAGCGTCGCGGAGGCCAAATCGATCGGCTGCGTGCTGCGAGTTGCGGAAGACGTAGCTGGTGGTCTGGTAAATGGGCACTGCGCGTGCGTCGGTTGCGGGATCGGGATTCTCTTGGCCTACGTGGAGCTGCAGGGTCTCGAAGTGAAGTTTTTTCTGTGCCATGGTGTGTTAGTGTATTAAAAAGTTTTTGTCGTTTCAGTTTGTTTTGTCAGTGCCGGTCTCTGTGCTGATGTCTGAGCGTTGCCGCTCTTCTCATCTCCCGACATTGCAAAGATATGTTGTTTAGTCGATATGGCAAGTGATTTGCTCTTTCTTTGGAAAACTGTTCTATTTGGGTTTTATTTTCTTTTGTTATTTTCTGAATTGGGCCTAAAAGTACGGGCGTAACAGAATAATTGCAATTGTGGTGTTGACCGCAATTGTCAGTCGTCAATTGTCAATTGTCAATTGAAAAGTTATCTTTGTGCTATACTAAATCAAAATAGACCAACACATGTCATTCATCGAAGCCCGCGAAGTCGTCAAGGACTACTCTGGGCACCGTGCCTTGGACCATCTCTCGGTCTCCATACCGCAAGGGCACGTCTACGGTCTCCTGGGCCCCAATGGCGCCGGCAAGACCACTTTTATCCGCATCCTCAATCAAATCACGCGCCCCGACAGCGGCGAAGTCCTCATCGACGGCCGCCCACTTTGCCCCGCAGACATCGAGCGCATTGGCTACATGCCCGAGGAACGAGGCCTATATAAGAAAATGAAGGTTGGCGAGCAGGCTGTCTACCTCGCGCAACTCAAGGGTCTCTCGGCATACGAGGCCACGAAACGCCTCAAGGCATGGTTCGAGAAATTCGAGATCTCCGACTGGTGGGATAAGAAAGTGGAGCAACTCTCCAAGGGCATGGCCCAGAAAATCCAGTTCATTGTGACAGTCCTCCACGAGCCCGCGCTCCTCATCTTCGACGAGCCTTTCAGCGGCTTCGACCCTGTAAACGCCAACCTCCTCAAGCGCGAGATCCTAGCCCTCCGCGACCGCGGCGCGACGGTCATCTTCTCAACCCACAATATGAGCTCCGTCGAGGAGGTCTGCGACGACATCACCCTCATCAACCAGAGCCGCGCGGTCCTTTCCGGCTCCGTAGTCGACGTCAAGCAGCAGTTTAAGCAGAACGTCTTCTCCGTCCGCTTCACTGGCGACTACTCCAGCCTCACGGCTCCCGACTCTTGCGTGGCGATATCCGATGTGGCCAACGAGAGCGCGGGTGTCATTCGCGCCACGGTACGCCTCGCCGAGGGCCACGAGCAGATGACGAGCAACGACCTCATCCGCCACCTGCTCGGTCAGGTTTCGCTTGTCGGTTTCGAGGAAATTCTCCCCTCGATGAACGACATCTTCATAAAAGTAGTGGAGGAGTCACGAATCACCAAATAACACAATCTCGCAATGTCTCAACATTCCAAGCTCCCCCTTATCATAAAGCGCGAGTACCTTACGCGCGTCCGTAAGGTCAGTTTCATTATCATGTCGCTCCTCATGCCAATCGGTATGCTGCTCCTCATGGTCCTCCCGACGCTCATTACCATGATGGGCACCACGGACACCAGCCGAGTGGCCGTAATCGACCGCACTGAGCGCTACGGCATGAGCCTCACGGACTGCAGCGCCGTAGCCTACTCCCGCCTGCCGTCCGACACCGACGAGTCCGCGCTCCGCAAGACATATGAGGACTCGGGCTACGACGCCTACATGGTGATCGATGGTTGCCCGACAAAGCGCGACAGCGTGCGCCTCTACTCCACAAACACCCTCCCCGCAGAGGTGGGCGACCATACCGAGGACGATCTCCGCGAGGCCGTAAAACGCGAGATGATGGCCAATTACGAGGGCGGCAGCCCTGCCCTGGACTCCCTCTTCACGTGCGTGAACGATGCCCGTGCGCACGTCACGACCATCAACCTCAACGAGGATGGCTCCGAGAGCGAGAACTTTGCCGAGATCGGCATGGTTGTCTCCATCCTTGCCGCCATGCTCATCTATATGTTCGTGACTATCACCGGCAGCCAGGTTATGCAGGGTGTCATGGAGGAGAAGAGCAACCGCATTATCGAGGTCCTCATCTCGTCCGTCCGCCCCTTCGACCTTATGATGGGCAAGATTATTGGCATAGCTCTCGTCTCTCTGACTCAGCTTGCCATATGGATTGTCTTCGGCTTCATCGTGGTCATTGTGGCGTCGGTACTTGTCGCTCCTGACGTTGTCGCCGCCGCTGGTGTCGCTGGCATGACGGGTGTGCCCGACGAGGCTCTCGCAGCCGCTAACGCCGATCCGGGCTTCGTCGCGGACCTTATGAGTAAACTCGCAAGTGTCAATTTCTTGGAGATCATCGTCCTCTTCGTGGTCTATTTCCTTGGCGGTTACCTTCTCTACGCCAGCGTCTTCGCCATCTGTGGCGTGGCTTCAGAGTCGCCTTCGGACAACAACTCAATAACCTTGGTGGCAATGGTTCCTCTTTTCGTATCGATATACATTGCCTTGCACACCATGCAGGATCCTATGAGCCCGCTCTCCTTCTGGGCCTCCATGGTGCCCTTCACGTCGCCTATCATCATGATGGCGCGCATCCCGTTCGGCGTTCCCGTGTGGGAGATCGCCCTCTCCATTGCCATCCTCATCGGCTCGTTCATCCTCTTCACGTGGATTGCCGCCCGCATCTACCGCGTAGGCATCCTAATGTATGGCAAGAAGGTGACTTTCAAGGAGCTCGTTAAGTGGTTCCGCCAAGAGTAAGAACCAGTTAGCAGTTGACAGTTAGTAGTTAACAGTTAGCAGTTGCTGGTTAGTTGACTGTTATCAGTTGCTAGCCATAAAACTCCCTATTCCGAGAAAATGACACAAATGACATTTTCCCGGAATAGAAACAAAGCAAAACGCCTCGCAAGGAGAAAAAACTTGCGAGGCGTTTTTTTGTGCCAAAAAGAAGCAACTGTGCACTGTGAACTGTGCACTGTGAACTGAAAAAGTGGGCAAGGCAACAAAAACCAGACCTACGACAGGTAGTAAAATGTATGTTGTACTGTCGCTTAGGAAGTTGTAAACTATATCGGCGAAAGTGTAAGAAAAGGCCACATTAAGACGCCGTGTCGAGCCTCATAATGTATTCTCCCGAGTCACGCTTTGAATTGTTTCACCTTGTGGTGGCTGAGAAAGACGCAAGGTTAGTCGTTCGCCTCTGGTGTGCCTTGCCCGCCCTTATGCATTATTCAATTACTTCGAGCTCAATATCTGGGTCCTCGAGGTCTGTGGCCCAGTTGAGCATCTGTATCTTGTTGTCGATCTGGCGGAACTCCTTGGCGAGTTCGTCATATCTCTGCTGGATATCCTTGGCCTTCA
>CAVILU010000109.1:0-7392 GCA_963643535.1 bacterium
GCATAAGAGGGAATGGCTAATTGTTTTTTTTTTCTAACGTCTTACGTCGTCCCAGGAAGGAGGCGACACGCCAATGAGGTTGCGCACAAAGAAATCGAAACGCTTGCGCTCGCCGAACTCCTCGCCCATGGTATGGTGGACGCCGGGGACTACGACGAGTTCAAAATCTCGGCCGGCCTTGATGAGGGCATTGACGACCTGCATGGTGCTGGAGGGATCTACATTGTCATCGAGTTCACCTACGACGAGCATGAGCGGACGGCGGAGGCGGTGGGCATTGTAGACATTGCTGCACTCGACGTAGCTGGAGTCGATCGGGTAGCTCATCCAAAGCTCGTTCCACCAAATCTTGTCCATTCGATTGTCATGACAGCCGCAAGAGCTGTAGGCAGCCTTGTAGAAATCGCCATGAAGGAGGACAGCCGTGGTGCTCTCCTGGCCACCTGCCGATGCTCCAAAGATGCCGACACGGCTGGTGTCCATATAAGCATACTTCTCGGCAGCAGCACGAATCCATAGCTCACGGTCCGGGAAACCTGCGTCTTTGAGGTTCTTATAGCAAACCTCCTCGAATTTCTTGCCACGCCAAGCGGTGCCCATAGCATCGAGTTGGACGACGATGAAACCGAGTTCGGCAAGTGATGTCATGCTCCAGTTGTAGGAATAGAAACTCTTGGGAGTGTAGGCATCACCCGGGCCTGCGTAGATATACTCGATGATCGGGTATTTCTTGTTCGGGTCGAAATTTGTCGGGCGTTGGATTATGCCCCACATATCCGTCTGACCGTCACGACCTTTGGCCACAAAGACCTCGGGGGCCACCCAGCCAGCTTTCTTGAGTTTGGAGATGTCGGATGTGGCGATAGTCTTAATCTGTTTGCCGTCCGCGGCATTTCTGAGGACCGAGACGGGTGCGTTGGCGGGAGTTGAATAAGTGTCCGCAACATAACGGAAATCACTGCTAAAAGTGGCTGTGTGGTTGCCCAGCTCGGGTGTTAGCTCTGTTAAGTGGCGGCCGTCTATGCCAACCTTGTAGTAGTGGATATTATAGGGGTCCTCGTCTTTGTTCACACCGCTTGCGGCAAAGAAAATCTCACCATTCTCCTCGTCGACATTGAGCACCTCGCGGACGCACCATTCGCCTTTTGTCACTTGGCGGATGAGACGGCCGGTGACGACATCGAAGAGGTATATATGATTCCAGTTGTCGCGCTCGCTCGTCCAAAGGAGTTGCTTGCCGCCCTTTATAAACTGACGCCACATGCGGGCGTAGTTGACGAACTTATCAGATTTTTCCTCGACAACAGTGCGAAGTGCCCCCGTGGACGCATCCATAGAGAGGACTTGATAGAGATGGTGGCCACGCTGGTTATACTCCATTGTGACGGACTTGCTATCCTCGGACCACTGCAGCCACTCCAGTTCGTACTGATTTTCAATGGCGTGCGGATCGGCTGCCACTTGTTTTCCTGTCTGGAGGTCGATGATAGTCGGGTAATGCTGCGGGAGTTCGTCGCCGGGTTTTGCGTATTCTTGTTTGTGGAGAATGGGCTGCAGTTGGTCGTCGGGCGAGGACTCCACATAATACACATACCTCTTCTCGACGGGGCGGCGGCGGCAGACGAGGAGTTTAGAGCCGTCGGGACTCCACTGGATGCGGTTGCTGTAGTAGAGCGAGATTGTACCATCTTGCGTAAGAATGCGCTTCGGGCTATGGGGATCTGTTGCAGAGCGGACAATAACGTTATAACCCTCGATATAGGCCACTTGCTTGCCATCGGGCGAAGGGATGGGAGTAAGAGTTTGCTCTTCGTCGACCTCCATCCAATGTGGTTCTTTTACGCGACCGAAATGGGGTTCGGGGGCGGGTGGCGGTGTTTGGCCGAGGGCTTTTGCACGTGCCTCGTAAGAATCGTAGGCAGTCTCTGTGCCCGTCTCGGCATTGAGGGTCAGAAAACGGCGACCTTCGGGAGTCATCATCTCGTAGGTCAGAATATGAGTCGAGTCCTTCCACTCCACGCGTCGCGCCCAGTTGAGAACGGAGTCGGAGGCGAAGGCTCGGCGGACTTCGTAAGCTCGGTTGTAGTCGGCGAGAGTGCCCTGGGCTTGGGAATTTGAGGGGAGGAAGGTTATGGCAGAAAGGGCAATTAGTGGGATATATTGTTTCATGGAGCTCTTGATTTTTGTTTTTACCGTCTGCGAAGGTCACCAGCAATCAACGAGTTGAGATGCTGACCTTGTATGGGAAAGTGCGCGACGACGGGTCCATGTCGTGTGTCGTCGGGGCACCCATTACGAGGAGGTAGAGTGCCTTGAGGGGTTTGTCGCTGGGGGCTGCGAAGGTTATTTTGCCTTTGGGGGAGGAGGCGGGAGAGCTATATATAGACTCATCGTCGGTGGTTACGGCTACGAAGGCGTAGCGGTGGCCGGCGGTCTTGTTTTTCTGCGCAAGGGATTGGAATTTTGCGGTCACCTTTTGGCCCGGGGCGGGGGCACTGAGCTTGATGGCATTGAAGCCGTAGTTCTCGGGGATGCAGGCAGTGTCGGGAGTCAGCCAGCCGCCGGCGATGGTGTCCATGGGGGTGGAGAATGTGAGTGCGTAAGGGCGGGTCTCCTTGCGAGCGTGACGGAAATCGAAATTGAGAAGATGCTGGTAGCAGAGGAACATATCGTCGCAGAACTGGCTTTGCGATAAGCCGTTGCGGCGCATATATGTCATTGCGGGGTCTTCGCCCACACGGCCTTCGCGATAGAGGTCGGCTATGGATGCAATGCCATATTTCTCGGCCCACCATTCTATGACGTAGGGAGAATGATAGATATTATCGAGATGGAGGAAACCTTTGTGCGTAAGCTTTTTAAAGGCCTCAAAATGATAATTCTCATCAGTGAGCCAATCTGGATTAACGAGCCAAAGCATCCATTGGGAAGTCATCTCGAAGAAACCGCTGCCTCCCCATGCCTCGCCAGTCTTATCGGCCATAATCTGGAGTTGGAAACTATGGCCAAGCTCATGGGCAAGGCAATTGAGTTTCTTATCCTGAATACGGAGGGGCGACACCCACAGGGCACCGATGAAATCGTCGTACGTGCCGCCATAGGCTGTGCCCTCAAGAGAGTAGTCTATCATGACCATCATCTTATACTTGTCGGCAATGCTGCCGGGGAGGGTAAACTTAAGCGAGTCGCGGAAAAAACGGTAGAACGACTCAAGTCGGACTTGGAGGTTGCCGAGGTCGAAACTCATCTTGTGGCCGTCGAAGTCGGGTGCGGAATATGGGTCGTAGCCGAAATCGCGTTGCCAAAAGTATACTATGTTCTCGGTCTGGGCGCTATGGCTCCAGGACCATGGGGATTGAGGATTATTGAAATCGACAGTTTTTAGTGTGTCTGGGGTGAAAATCTGCTTCTGCTGGGCCGAGGTCAAGATGGGCAGCAGGAGAGTTATGATGGTTAGATAAATGTGTTTCATAAGATATAAAGTGCTGTACTGGCTATTTTTATCATCCACAGACTGCACGGATTTACACGGCTTTAGATATCTGAGCCGCTCGCTGCACTTGCCACAGATTTCGCTTCGCTCAAGTCGGATTTTCACAGAGTAGAGAATATTCCGAGCGTAAATTCACAAGCAAAACGGAGTACAATTAATAGGATGCGCTCTTGCGATATGCGAAAATAAGAAAAACCCCGCAAAGGAGGCTCGGCTTTAGAGGCCAAGGACCTTTGCGGGGAACAAAATCAAGATAATCAGAATTTCATGCTGATTTCAACTACGGCCTTGTAAATTGTACCGCCATAGTTATAGACAAAGGTGGGCTTGATGACGTAAGTCACACCTTGTTCAGAGCCGCCAGGAACGTGACCGATGGTGAGTGAGTAGGCTCCGGAAGTGTACTCGAAGTAGATGGGAGCCGAGCCCCATGAGCTGCCAGTACCGTCCTTCTCAATCCAGAAGCCGATGCCATTGGCACTGTAGGCGTAGGAGATTGAGCCGTCGGGGTTTGTTATGCCTACGGCAACCTGGCCCTCAGCGGGAGTCCACGTATTGTCCGCAGCATAAGCGGCGGATGCTGTAGCGGCATCGAGGGTTGCGCTAGCAATCTCGGCGGGCTGGAGCTTGAGAGCCTGGGCGATCTTGGCCATAACGCCCTCGGAGAGGAGGTTGTAGGTCTTGAGGCCGTAGTCGGTAGACGTGTAGTCGAGGTCGGCCGAAAGGGAAATGGTCACATCGCTTGGGTCACCAGCCTCAAGCTCAACATTGCCGAGGAGGTCGGAGCCAGAGAACTTGACGGTGTAAGGCCACTGCTCATCGTCGCTCATATCGTCGTCCCACTCATGACGGTTGTATGTGTCGGGGGCAGCGAGGACACAGAAATAGAGTTTCTCGGTGCCAGAGGGAACAGAGACAGAAGCCGTGCCAGACTTGCCAGCCTGCATCTCGGAGTACTCACTTGAGCCATCGCTCTTTACGGCCACGAAACCGAAGCGGAAACCATAGTTGGCGTTGTCTTGCTTGTTGTAGGTGGTCGTGGTGCTCTTTTGATTGCCGTCGCCATCGATGATAGAACCAGGATCGGCAGAAGCGAGAGCAGAGCCCGGCTCAAGACCAGTGAGGTCGGCTGTCACAGTAGTACCTGCGGCAGGGACATTGAGCGGGATGAGGTTGAAGCCCGTTGTGCCAGGGCAGTTCTCGTAGGAGATTTGGTAGCCGGCATCGGTCTTGTAGAGCTTGGTAGAGTAGTTAGTAGCGTTGGGATTGCTGCCGAGGTACGAATGTACGGCCTCGAAATCGTAGTTGGCGCAATGCGAAGCGTACTCATACATATCGGCCCAGAGGGTGCTGAGGTCGTCATTGCAATAGAGTCGCTTGTAGGTCTCGATGGGATCCTCGGGGAATTTGCTTTCCTTCCAGATTCTTGCATAGGCATCGAGGCCCTGCTTCTGGGTGAAGTAATACTGGAACCAGTAGCTTGCGTAACGCTGCCACTCATGGTTGAAGTGACGATGGTGGTTGGAGAGCCAAACCTGTACGTTAGCGTCCTGAGTGAAAGCCTCCTCGGGATAATCCTGGAAACTCTGCCACTGAGCGCACTGCTCCCAATATGCGCAGCCGCCAGCACCATTCTCGCCAAAGCCATAGCGGAAGCCGACGGGGAGGATGTCGCCCTCGTAAGCGGCCTCGCCAGTGAAGAGCTTATCGGCAGAAACCTGATATTGGAACGAGTGACCAATCTCATGGCCAATAGTCGAGCCTACGGGTTTGCAGGTCGAGGGATTGACCCAGAGGGCACCGATAACATCATCATAGCCCGAGCCGGTGGCAAGCCATTCAGTCTGATAGAGCAGGTAGATCTGCATCTTGTAGTTGTCGAGCACCGACTTGCCCTCGCCGAGGGTTGCCATACCGAGATTGGTGACATTGGTCTTGAAGAAAGCCTCGGCCTTCTCAAGGAGGTCATCAACATCTACTCGGAGAGCCTCGGGGACAGTCTCGGCATTGGGATCGTCGCCAAAGCCAGGCTCCCAGAACACGAAGAAGTGCTCACTCTGCTTCATGCGCCACCAAGACCACTTGGCATCGGAACGAAGCATACCCTCGGGACCCTTTTGGAAACCCTCGTTGTTTGTTCCGGGGATGATGTACTTGTCGTAGTCCTTGATGGTGGAGGCATCCATGATATGGGCGGCGTTGGGGTTACCATCCTGGGTTACAGTGATGGTAATGACCTTTTCGCCGCATTTGATGGTCACCTTGCCGGAGCGTGCGGAGTCCTCGTCATTGGTGGTGAGGAGGATAGGCATCTTTACGTCGCCAGCCTCGCCAGAGGGGACAGTAATTGTAATCCAGCTTGCGGCCTTCTCGGCAGAAGCGGTCCAGTCTGCCGTGGCGTGGAAAGAGATGGCGGACTCCACCTCGTCCCATGATACGGTCTTAGTGAGTTGCGCACCGTCGGCGGAGATGTCGTAGACGACTACCTCATCGTCCTCGTCGCAAGCTGTGAAGAAGACCGGGGTTGTTGCCAAAATTGCACCCAGAGCACCTTTGGCAGCTATTTTCAGAATAGTTTTCATAGGCAATGTTTATTACTCAAAGGTTGCGGTAACTACAAACTCGACGAACTTGCTGCTGTCAGTCTTGCTGGCGTATACAAAATGGACTTTGTATACAGAGCCCGAAGTCACACCAGGATAACGGCCGACATTGACGCCACCGTCATAGGTCTCGACAAAGTAGACACAACCTTCGCCCCAAGACATTGGGTTGCCCTCGCCATCGCACCAGTAGCCAATGCCATTGGCAGTATAGTCTTTGCCAGTAATCCAATTGCCATCGGCATCCAACATATAGAGAGCGATATCGCCCTCTGCATCCTGTACAGTCTTGTTCAACTCAGAAGCCGTAATGCCGAAGCAAGCCTCGATAGCTGCTGCCACATCTTTGCTTGCGAACTCAATGCCCGTTGCGCTATAGTCGGCAGACGCGATTGAGATAGCCTTGATGATGGTGCCCGGGTCGGTAACCGCGAAGCTGATAGAGAAACGCACATACTTATCGTAGTTGCTGCCATTGTCGATAGCGAAACCGACGTTGACGGAGAAAGAGACGCCAGCGGCCGACTCCTCAGGTACATTGACAACGAGGGCCTTGTTGGCGGCATCGAGAGTGACGGTGCCAGCCTGGTCTTTATCGGCAAGCAAACCAGCGGCATCGTAGCCCCAACCGTTGGTGACATTCTGGGCAGCCTTGTTCCAGCAGCCGCGGGAGGTGTTGATGTTGTAGAAGACGATGCTGCCGTCGGCAACGCCGGCGAGCATATCGTCGACAGTCATGCCGAGTTTGCTCTGAATGGTTGCGGCGTAGTCCTTGAGGCTGTAGCTCTTGGCGGCCACGTGGCCTTTGCGGAACTCGGAGGTGACGTTGATGGTGGCATCTACATCTGTGCGCAGATATGGGGCCTCGTCTTCGCCGTAGACGTGTTTGCTTACGGCATCCATTGGGTCCTCCTCATTGCAGGCTGTGAAACCTGTGGTGAGGGCGAGGGCCGCCATGGCGTAGAATATCTTGTTCATAATGAAATTGCGTGTTTGTATTTGCTGTTGGGAGAATGGCGTCATTTTGTCTTATTGAGTTTCCCGCCGATGCCCGGGAGATGAATAGAACCCGAGCATCGGGAGCGGGGGTAACTCAAAACCAATATAAACCTTCTAACCAAACATTATTGCCAAAATGGGAAGAGTCTGAATGACACGTGACTCTTTAGTAGCCAGGGTTCTGGACGAGGTTGACGTTGCCGTCCATAGCGTCCTTCGGGATGGGGAAGATATCCTGATGGCGGTCGGTGGTAGCATCTTTGCAGAACCAGCTCTTGCCGTTCCAGACGTTGAGGT
>CAVILU010000110.1:0-2691 GCA_963643535.1 bacterium
GGCACCGATAGTGCCAACGAGAGATTGGAGGTAAGCCTCGGACTTGTAGTAGTTGAGGCGCTCCTTGAGTTTCGAGATCTTGTAGTCGATGCGCATATCGTTGATGCAGTTCGCATTCTCGGGCTTGTTGCGGAACTCAGTGATGTAGTTCAGCTGACGCTCTACGAGTGCGATGTCACGCTGCTGCTTGATTACGAGACGCTCCTTGTACCAATCGCTGTTCAGTACGTAGTCGCGGTCGAAGAGCTTGCGAATCTCAGGATCCTCGGCGGTCTTGCCCTCGTAGTCACCATAGGCCATGATGTAGAGGAGAGCCTTCAAGGGCGGGATTGCGGACTCTACGCTGCCTTCCTCGAAGTACTTGAGGGCAACCTTCTTCTGGGCCTCGACGATGTTGTTGATACCGTCAACGAACTGGTCCATATCCTGAAGTTCGGGCTTGAGCATCTTCTCATCGAAGACTGCGAGCGGCTCGTCGAAGAGGCGGTTCATACAACGGAATGCAAAGTTCTCGTTGATACGGTAACCGAGACGGCTGGCGAGAACCTTCTTGCCATTGTACTCGAAGTCCTCAAGCTTGTCGAAACAGCCCTGCTTGATAAGGAAGTTAGCGTCGCGATCCTCGGGGACCATACGTGCCCAAATCTCAGGGATGAGGATAGAGATATCATGGTCGAAACGAGAATTGCCAATGTAACCTGCAGCGGTGCTGAATCCCTGATATCCAGTGAGGATGAAGCAGAGGAGCGCATTGTTGAGGTCCGTGGTGCAGCAAAGCATATTGAAAGGTGCCTTGGTGAGTGCACCCTCGCTGCCTGCGCCGGTGGTCGAAGGCGACTTGCCGGTGAGCGAGCAGGTGAAGTCCATAAAGAGCTCGGGCAACTCCTGATAGTGAATAGGGTTGTAGACGCTCAGAGGACGGATGCCGCTCTTCGGGTCAGCAGGATTGTTGCGACGGCCTGGCATAACGGCATTGACGACGTTGACAACAGGCTCGTTGGGGCTAATCTTGCGATGCAGACGTACGCCAATCTCGGCAACGTAGGTGTCTACGTTTTCTACAGAATTCTTGTTGAACTGCAAGTAGCGTGGGTTCTTGGTCGGGAGACCGCGAACGAGACGCGGGTGGCTCGGGACAACGAAGAACTCGTCCTCGTCCTCCTCAAGGAACTCATTGACGAGGTCCTTGACGGGCTGGGTGTAAAGGTCGAAGTTGATGGCGTCGTCCTTGAGGGACTGTGCGTTAGCTCGGTTGAGAGGCTCGTAGTTCGTGAGGAAGGTGTTGGGCTTGCACATGTCAGCCTCTGCCTCATGATCATAGCCACGGTTGATTGCCTCGTCTGGACGCTGGAACAGGCGGAACTCGCAGTTCTCGACAAGCTTGACGCTGGGGTTCTTGAACTGAGGGTTGAGGTTGCGAATCTGGGTTGCGGGTACGGTTACGGATGCCGTGATGTCGTCCTCGACCTGGATCTTGAGGCTCGGTACGAAGTCCGAACGGAGCTTATGGAGCAACCAGTTGCCGTCGGGATTGAAACCAATGCGGACGTAGGTACCGATAACGTGCTTATTCTTATACATAAGCGTGGTGCCCTCACGACCGTTGATAATCTCAACGCTCATGTAGTCCTTCCAGTTGCCCTTCTCGCTCTCGTTGTGGTAGAGACGCTTTACGAAGAGTACGAGAGAACGAATGTGGTCGGGTATGCTGCGCAACCATGCGTTGTACTCGTCGGAGTACATCTCGGAGGGGGTCAGAAGCTTGACGGCGGAACCGAGTGCGCGCTTGTTGCTGAGGAACGTACGACTGGGCTTAGCGTCGGGCTGGACGTTCTTCCAACGGTTGGTGTAGTCGTGGTTGATAATCTCGTCGGCCTTGCGGAAGTCCTCCTTGAGGTTTACGATGTTGAACGGGCCATAGATGATGGCGTTCTGCATCGACTTGGAGATTTCGCTCTTGCCGCCACCGGAGACAGTGCAAGGCTTGTGGCAAAGCATGCCCTCGGGGGCTGTGTTGATGATTCGCCACAGTGGCTGCTGCGGGTGCTTGGCAAGCTCGAACTTGTTGCCGGACGGGTGGATGAAAATCTTATCGGGGCTGAGGGGGATCTTCTTCTCCTGGCCATTGTGGAACCAAGAGATCTCAGTCTTCTCGATATGGATGTCCGCGGTCTCGGGAATGTAGACCACGTTGGGGTACTTCTTGTCAATAGCGTAACCCTCGGGCATCAACTGAACTCGGTCTCCAAGGAGCGACATAGCCTCCTCGAATGTGTAGAGACCATCGAGTTTGTTGGAATAGAGCTCGCCCACGATGTCGTCCGCCATAATTGAGCGGGAGAAGGCGATTGCGCCACCCGAGTGCTCCTCCTCTGCGAGACCGAAGAGGTTTGCTGAGTAGTTAATCTCAGTCTTGATCTCCTTCTTCGCATAGCCGAAGTAGTTGTCGGCAATGATGGTTACGACGACGCCACGGTCGTCGCGTGCGGTAATCTTGAAAGAGCTACCATCGTTGTAGAGCTCATTCTCGTCGCGCCAGCACATGCTGTCTGCCCTCTGACGGTCGGTAGCCTCGTCATAATGAGGCAAGCCGAGGTCTTTCTTGCGGAGCTGGAGAAGCTGGGGCGCAAAGATGATGCAACCAGTGTGGCCTGTCCAGTGGTCGATGTCGAGAGCGGCATCGTTGATAGG
>CAVILU010000110.1:2766-5391 GCA_963643535.1 bacterium
GGAGCGAAGAGGTGAACCTCAAGGCTGCGGCGAGTCATGACTTTCGGTACCTCGGGCACTACGATAGGCCTTACGAGAAGGGATACCATAGTGTGAGCCTTGTCCTTCTGGTTCGAGGTGAAAGGCAATGTGTTAATCTCCTCGCTAGGATGGAGCGCAGCCTCAAGAAGACGGGCGAAGGTTACCTTGGGGACGGCTTTCTTGTCGACGGGGATGGGAAGTCCGCCTTCGGCAATGTGGAAAGTGCCCTTTGTTGTGCGCTTGTCGTTGGCAGGGTTGTTGAGGATGCCCTGCTTTACGCGGTATGTGGAGACGTATTTGCTGAAGAAAGAGTTGCTGTCGGGCGGGAGGCTGAGCTCGCGTGCCAGACCCTTCTTGCCGAGGACGAGGGTCTCGGTCGGAAGTTTGCACATGTCCGGGGTCTTGACGTCCTTCAAGTAGTCGTCAATGAAATTCTGAATGCGCTGGTCTACAGGGCACAGATGCTGTCCGAGGAGACGTGTCTTCTCGCGGTAGCTGTTTACCAGGTCATTCGTGATTTCCATAAACTTGGCGTTGGCGAGCTTATTCTCGCTCTCTGCGTTGTCTTGGAAGATGGGTTGCCCGAGGGATGCGAGTTGCAGATTGATGTACTCAATCATCTCGCGTCGGTCCTTGCGGACTTGCTTCTTGCTCGATTCACTTTTCATTGTCTATCGATGTTGTAGCGCTTTGATACGCTCTATTGTTTTCTGACTTCCAAAGATAAAAATAATTTCTCTTGTGGAGCTGTAAACATTCTTAATAAGTGCTTTGGCGTGCATTGTGCTTTACTCCATACACATGGCGGTGCAGAAGTGCCGTCACGATGCTTGCGCACTCAATGGTCTCGTCGAGTCCCTTAGACATTATCATCATCGGCACGGCATTCTTCCCTGCGGAATAAGCTGGCTGGATGTAAGGTGTCTGCCACCCGCAGAAGCCGGATTTTTCGTAAAATTTAACCCTACGGCTTGCCTCTGGTGATGTCTCAGGTAATTCGACTTCAAGAATGATAGGTAAATGAGAGATCTCGCTCAACTTGGCGAGCACTGCGCTTCCGTATGTCACTCCACGCTGTTCGGGCTCTATGGCAAAGTGCTCTACATAAAGGCATTTGCCGAAATTCCATGTCGTGACAAGTCCAATCCGCTCTCCCTCCTCGTTCTTTACAATGTTGAAACTGAAGAGTGGATTGCTGTCGGTTATCGCCCTCAAGTCTTCGTCAAGACGGAGCTCGTCGTCGACAAACGATTTGTGCATCAGGGCCAAAGAGTCCTCAAATTGTGCATCGGAAGTCGTTATTCTGGCAATTTCAACTCTTTTGTGGTCCATAATACTCGGAATATATCTGTTTTGGGTGTATGCTTTTTTGTGGTGGCCAAACTATTTAGGCTGTGAGGAAATCTAAGATTTCACTGATTGCGGCTATGATTACGAGGGTGACTATCAATGCACCTGCAATTCTGTTGATATATAGCAATCTGCGTAGCGTAATCTTCTTGCGGAAAAGTCCGACCATTACGGTCAGCAACAACCACCAACATAGCGCGCCAATCAATACGCCACCAACCACGAGCACTCGCTCTATTCGCGTTGAGTGGACTCCCATAAGCGAGAACGCCCCCATAAACACAAAAAGTGCCAACGGGTTTGTAATGGTAAGGAAGAAAGTGGAGACGTAATCCTGCCACAAATTCCTCTGTTTGCTCTCGCTCTTGCGTCTGACCTGCTGATGGGGCTTGTTGAGCATCATCTTAATGCCCAGGAAGAGTAGCACTATGGCTCCACAAATGAATAGTAGGCTGCGGTTCTGCTCAACAAAATTGGTCACCATCGAGACGGAGAAACCCGCCACGACGGCATAAAGAAAATCGGAGGATGCCGCACCTGCTCCACTTGCAAAACCGGAGAGGCGGCCTTTGCTCAATGTGCGCTGAATGCAAAGCACGCCAATAGGACCAAGAGGTATGGAGGCTATAAAACCGACGGAAATACCTTCCGCCAGCGATTTTATTAACTCTATAATCTCCATTTTTTCTTGTTTCGCCTCGTGCTGTTTTGCTTAAAAACTCTCGCGAATTTACTATTTTACTTTGGATAGCTTGCGGACGCAACGCCTTATTTCAAACATATCCCGCCACGTGTGGATTTCGTGCAGACTGGCAATCTTCCAATCCGGGGATATGACGACAGTACGCGTGACGCTCCCGTTGGGTGTCACGAAAAGCCTGTAAATCTGCTCGTCGCTGTCGAAAGCGTATGGAATTTTTATGCCGTATTCGCCGATGAGCCTTACGAAGTTTGGACGGTTCTCCACTTCGTCCTCGCAAATGAGATACATTGCGAAATTCGGTGAATCCTTGAACCTTTTCCAAATCTCTTTCTGGTGGTCCTCCATCTGCGCTTGGCTGAAAGGACACCATGATGCGGCAAATTGTAATACTACAACCTGCCCGCGCAAAAGGTCGGAGTCCAGAGTGTCTCCTTCTGACGTTACGAATTGAAATCTCGGGGCTTCGTCCCCAATGTGCACAATATATCGGCTATTTCTCTCTCGGAGTACCTGCGCTTTCGCATTTTCTCCGCATCCGAACTGTGCAGCCA
>CAVILU010000110.1:5401-7306 GCA_963643535.1 bacterium
CTCTTAAACGCTCCCTTCTTTCGCATTCTCCAAGACCGTCTTGAGGTTTTGGCTATAGGAACGGCTCAATGGATAGTCGAGTGTCTTCCCGACGGACTCCACGGAGACTGTGTCTTTGTCAATCCTGCTGATGTAGCGTATGCCGACGGCAAAAGACCTATGAACGCGACAGATATGCGGCTCTGGCATAAGCTCAAGGATCTTTTTCATCGGGATGTGTACCAGAATCTCGCCCTTTGTGGTCTTTACCGAGACGTAGTTCTGTTCTGCCGCAATGAGTATGACGTCGCTAATGTTCACTTTATGTGTGCTGCCGACGTTGTCCCTAATCATTACGAAGTTCCCGCTGGCCGGCTCTTCCTCCTCTTCCGCATTGGCCTTTTGACCCATCGCTACTCTGGCTTTGCTTATTGCCTTGATGAATCGGGGATAAGCAACAGGCTTGAGGAGATAATCGCACACGTCGTACTCATACGATTCCAACGCATACTTCTCTTGCGAAGAGTATATTACGACCTCTTTGTCGCGAAGGTCTACCGCCCGCATAAAGTCAATGCCACTAAGGTCGGGCATCTCGATGTCGAGGAAAATGAGGTTTACTGCACTGCCCTCGGGCGTTGAGAGGAAGTTGATGGCATCGACTGCGCAACCGAAAGATTGCACAAGCACGACACCCGCCGTCCTATTGATATATCCCGTCACTATCTTGGTGGAGAATATATCATCATCAACTATGATGCAGTTGACCTGTGTCATTGAACTTCGCTGGGACTTACTTCTTTAGGAACTCTTTATGCGTGTGGCTTAGAGGCCGCCACTAATCTTCTCGAGTGAGATGGGGCAAGAGAGGATGGACTGGTAATCTTCGCCAGACTCGTACATATCCTCGTCGTCCTCGTCATAATACCAAGAGATGTTGATATCCCATCCCTTGCGATACATTGTCTCAAGATGCTTGAAAATGTCGAGGATGCACTTGGAGCTACTTGTGTTGAAGTACTCGAGCTGGAACTTGACTTTGGTGGGACGCATATCTTCTTGCGCATACTCACTCAGCCAAGTGATGAGAGGGCGGTAGAATTCTACCGAGTTCTCAGGAATTGAGCGTCCTTTGATCTCTATTACGCCCTTCTCGGGGTCCATAAGGATGTAAGGCGTCTTCGCACTCTCTTCTATTGTAATGGTGTCCATCATTGCCGTTTCTCTTTTCCTGTTGTTTGTAGTTTGTCTTTTAATTTCTTTTCCGTCTTGCGGCTTGCAATGCCTACTCGGTATCGTCTTGCGCCACAAGATGTTATGTTTTATGTTAGCTTACGCAAACGTCAAATGAGAAGAATAAGACCCCCGGGTCTTCCTTGAGTGTGTAGAACTGGCAGCCAAGTTTATTTTTGCTCTTGCGTGCCATGTCTATCATTCCCAAGCCTGCCCCTCCCTTTTCGGAGAAGCCCTTGGTGCTGACAGTCTCTCTGTAGAGTTGTTTGAGCTGCTCTTCGTCGAGACTGTTAATCTCGTCGATCAACTTCTTCAACTCCTTGGACTTGTCTTTGGGTACAAAGTTGCCTGTGGTAATGTGGCAGCCATCCTTGCCTTTCGTCAGCAATATAGCTCCCAACTTGCCATTGCCGTATACTTTGTTAACGATGTCTTCGGGGGTGATGTGGTGGTAGAGGTTCTGTGCGCACTCTACGAAGATGTGGAACGTGCGCTTGCGGATGTTATCCTGCTCCACGTAGTCCTGCAACTTTTTCTCCATGGCCGGTAGCATCTCGTCTATATAAGAGGACGTGAAGTCTCCGACGTGCTCAATAAGCACGTCTCCACTTCTCTTTGCTGCTATCCATTTATTAAGGTCGAATTCCATGGCAGTTGTCATGCAGACTTTTGCGTGGCGAATATATTAAATAT
>CAVILU010000111.1:0-1514 GCA_963643535.1 bacterium
CCATCCCCCACCCCACCCGAGCGAAACAAAACGCCCCGACGCACGTATAATGGCGTCGGACACAAGAAAGACAACAAAAGATGAAAATCGCAAAGGTGTGCGGCAAAATGGCCATACTTTTGGCACTCATACTGACAATAGCCACACAAGCACAAGCACAGCAAGTTGGGCAAAAAGTAGCAGACGTAACAGTCACCAGCCCCAGCGGCAAAGAGATAAAACTGAGCGACTTGCGAGGCAAGGTTGTACTGATAGACTTTTGGGCATCGTGGTGCGGTCCTTGCCGAGCCGAGAACCCGAATCTCGTAAAGTGCTACACAAAATATAAAGACAAGAGTTGCTCACGTGGCAACGGCTTCGAGGTTTTCAGCATATCGTTGGACATCAAGAAAGAGCGTTGGACGACGGCCATCAAGGCGGACAAACTCTCATGGGCGTGGCACGGTTGCGACTTTATGAGTTGGAAGAGTCCCATAGCCAAGAGATTTGGAGTAAGCCAGATACCGAGTAATATCCTGATAGACAAAGACGGCAAGGTCATAGCCCGCAATCTGAGGGGCGAGAGCCTGAAAGCCTTCCTCGAAGGGATCTTCGGAGAGTGACAAATTGACAGACACAGGCGGGTGGTGCTGACACATCGAATGTCGCACCGCCCGCTTTTTATATGACAAAGTTGCCGAAGTGTGACAAATAGGCCACACCTACACATATTGGCAAAGGTTTTGCGCAAGAGGACGACGACAGCGTATGCAAAGCGCAGCCAAACATTAACACGTAAAAAAATAACATCATAATATGAGCGAGGAACAAAAGCAGCAAAACGAGGAGGCAGCACAGCAGCCCGAAGCAAACGAGCAGCAGGCAGAGGCAACAACCGAGGCTAAAGCCGAGAATGCAGAGAAGGCCGCAGAGACTCAAGAGGCTGCAGCTGAGGCTCCTTCCGAGGTTGACACGCTGAAGAAGCAGATAGCCGACCTCAACGACAAATACCTCCGCACGTGCGCCGAGTACGACAACTACCGCAAGCGCACCATCCGCGAGAAAGCCGACCTCATCAAGAGCGCTGGTTCGGACATCCTCCTTTCGCTCCTGCCCGTCGTCGACGATTTTGAGCGCGCTATAGCTCATATGACGGACGATGCCGACGTGGCAGCAGTAAAGGATGGCGTAAACCTCATCTATAAGAAATTCAACGACTACTTGGCCAAGCGCGGCGTGACCGAGATCGAGACCAAGGGTTTGCCACTGGACACCAACGTCCACGAGGCAATAACCATGATTCCCGCCCCGACCCCCGACATGAAAGGCAAGATTTTGGATTGCACCGAGAAGGGCTACATGCTCGGCGACAAGGTGCTCCGATTTGCCAAGGTAGTTGTCTGCCAATAAAGAAGAGGAAGTAAAAGGAACAACCAAAGACTTCCAAGCTTCCCCAAAATAAGAGCGGAAGCGGCAAAGAAAAAAAACAATGGCAAAGAGAGATTATTACGAAGTTCTGGGCGTCAGCAAGACAG
>CAVILU010000111.1:1525-6328 GCA_963643535.1 bacterium
CGACAAAGAGGCCGAGGAGAAATTCAAGGAGGCAGCCGAGGCTTATGACGTCTTGAGCGACCCGAACAAGCGCGCACGCTACGACCAATATGGACATGCGGCGTTTGACGGTGGCGCAGGTGGCGGCGGAAGCTACGGCGGCATGAATATGGAGGACATATTCAGCCACTTTGGCGACATCTTCGGTGGCATGGGCTTCGACTTCGGTGGTATGGGCGGACGCTCAAGACGTGGCGGCTCACAAGTCAATCGCGGCTCTGACCTCCGCGTCCGCGTAAAACTCACCCTCAAGGAGGTGGCTACGGGCGTAACCAAGAAACTGAAGGTTCGCGCTGCCACGCCTTGCGAAAAGTGCGGAGGCACGGGTGCCAAGGATAGCAGCGCAATCAAGACCTGCTCACAGTGTAATGGCACCGGCTACGTCATTAGCGTTGTCAATTCGCTCTTCGGCCGTATGCAACAGCAGGGCCCCTGCCCAACTTGCGGCGGAAAAGGCAAGAGCATAACCGACAAGTGTACTTGCTGCGGCGGCACTGGCGTCACATATGCAGAGAAGGTTGTGGACGTAAAGATCCCAGCCGGTATGGACGACAACATGCAGCTCAAGGTGCCCGGCGCAGGCAATGCGGCACAAAACGGCGGTGTAAATGGAGATCTCCTTGTTGTGGTCTCCGTAGAGGAAGATCCGCAGCTCCAACGCGATGAGTCGAACCTCATCTACCACCTCTATCTGACAGTCCCCGAGGCCATCCTCGGCACAACAGTCGAAGTGCCCACAGCCGACGGCAAGGTCAAGATAAACATCGAGCCAGGCACACAGCCAGGCAAGGTGCTCCGCCTCAAAGGCAAGGGCCTCCCCGAGGTCAACAGCTCGATGCGAGGCGACCTCCTTATCCGAGTAGATGTATACATCCCGAAGAAGGTATCGTCCGACGAGAAGAAGACTATCGAGAAATTGGCCGAGAGCAACTCATTCAAGCCCTCAGCCACAGAGAAGGCCTCCTTCCTCCAGAGAATTAAGCAAATGTTCAACTAGAGGTTGCATAAGCTTGGCCGCGCCCTAACAGGGCACACGTCCGAGCTAACAACGATACTAGATAGGCAACAGCAAACCACCGTCGCGGCAGCGCACACGATTTATCGTACGCTTGCCGCGACGGCTTTTTTTTTGCGCAGCGCACACAGACTAGCGCAGAAGACAGAGAGAAAAAACTCCGCCCCGTGACTCTCGATAAGAGCCACGGGGCGGATTTACTATTCGTATGTAACGTCGCACGCAAAGGCGACGGAGATAACGCTTATTCGGAGTTACCTTTGGCTACTTAGAGTTACTTTATGATACCCAATTTACGAAGCTCGTCGGTAAGGATCTGACGGTTTTGCGGTTCCATAGGGCAAAGAGGAGCGCGGTATGTCTCCTCGACGATACCCATATCAGCCAAGGCAGCCTTTACGGGGATTGGGTTGCTCTCGATGAAGAGGAGATCCATCAGGCGGTGGTAGCGATAGAAGAGCTTGCGAGCCTCGACAGCATTGCCATCAAGAGAGAGCTGCATAAGCTTCACGAAATCCGCAGGGACGACATTGGCAAGGACAGAGATGCAACCATCACCACCGAGCAGGTTGGAGAGCATCGAAATATTGTCATCGCCACTGTAGACCTTGAAGCCCTCGGGACGGCCAGCGATGAGGGTGGCAATATTCATAAGGTTGCCAGTTGCCTCCTTGATGCCGACGATGTTCTTGAAATCGTGAGCGAGACGGAGAGCTACCTCAGGCTTAATAGCAGAACCAGTACGTCCGGGGACGTTATAGAGAATGATGGGGATATCGACAGCCTTAGCTACGCTCGAAAAGTGGAGGTACATACCGTTGGAAGTCGGCTTGTTGTAGTAAGGGCCAACGGTGAGGACGGCATCTACACCTGCCTCGGCAGCGTTGCGGGTGTACTTGATGCAGCTCTCGGTGCTATTGGAGCCTGTGCCACCAATGACAACCATACGGTGGTTGATGTACTTCACGGAGTGGCGGAACATCTCGGCATCCTCCTCCTCGGAGAGTGTCGGGGTCTCACCCGAAGTGCCACAAACGACGACACCCTGAGTGCCAGCCGCAATATGCATATCGAGAAGACGGTCGTATGCCTCGTAATCGATAGAGCCGTCTTTCTTGAATGGGGTAACGAGGGCGGCAATAGAGCCTCTGAGATTAAATTGAGTCATTGATATTAAACTCTTTTATTGTATATCGTCCGGCTGCTTTCAGTCTTGCACTTTAAGCATTGTTCGACCGAAAGGAACGGGGACCATTATCAGTGTAATTTCGAATGGACTACAAAGTTAATTTATTTGCGCCTAATACAAAAATTCAACGTTTGTTATTTTTGTGTATATGCCATAAATATCAGCAGGCACACCACTCAGTTGCGTCCACCGCATTTGTTACCAACTGACTATCAATTAATTTTTGCTTTCTGCCCAATCATCAATAAGACGACGGGCTATACTCATCTTATCAGGCACAGCGGGCAAAGATCCGCGCTTGAAGAAACGGGCATCAGAAAGTTCCTCCTCTTGAATCTTGATCTCGCCACCAGCGTATTTGGCAGTAAAACCAAGCATAAGGCCGGATGGGAAAGGCCAAGATTGACTTGCAAAATACTTAATGTCAGATATTTCGAGTCCAGTCTCCTCATGCACTTCGCGGCGCACGCACTCCTCGAGAGTCTCACCGGCCTCGACGAAACCAGCCACAAGTCCATAATAATCGCCACGGAAATTCTTTGCATGGACAAGGAGAATCTCGTCATCGCCACGCTCTATGCGAACAATAATAGCAGGCGAGATTGGCGGATATATCTCATAGCCGCATGTCGGGCACTTCTTGGCAATATCCGTGAGCAACGCTGTGGGCGTACCGCACGAGGGGCAGAAACGGCTATGCGACTCCCAAAAGGCAATCTGCTTGGCTTTGCAGGCCGCGGCAAAGAGAGAGCCATCCATCTCGAAAAAGAGTGAACGGAAATCTACAGAGGGATAGTCGGCAGGGCCATTCCACTGATCCGCCTCGCAAGTGAGGAGGTCAATTGCCTCAGCATGGACAGTGCGCACCACATTGCGGGTCTCGAGAAAATCCTTCACGTCGTCATATTCTGGCAACATGGCGGCCTCGCCCTCGCGACGGAGAATGACCATTTGCCTGTGGCCGACGAAGATGCAAATTTTCATTGGGTTGGTATAAATTAGGAAAGTGAAGCCCCACAGATGGGGACTTCACTATCAAAATAACTTGTTTCGTGCGCCATAAAAAGGGATATGCGGATGTCTCCTAACAACACCCCACCCTATTGTGGCGAAAGACGATACGACTAAAAAAGCTTTTTAGAAAAGCTTGGCGGGATACTCACCCTTGTCGATGAGAGCCTGGATCTTGTCTACTACACCCTGACGGTCGGCAGCATAGGTAACGCCGAACCAGTGGCTGGTGGTGTCGAGGACCTTGACGGTAGAAGTCTTCTCGTTGATGAGTTTGTTGACCATCAAGGGGATGAAGAACTCTGCCTTGAGATTCTCCATATTCTTAGGGTCGGAGAGGAACTCCTTGAAGTACTTCTCGCTATGAGCGAAATAGTCAGGCGTGAAGCCCCAGACGTTCATAGAGACGGGAGTATTGTCGGGGACTGCAACCCACGCGCCCTTCTCGTCCTTGTAGCAGACTGGACCATCGACGCGCATAATCTCGGTGCGCTCTACGACAGTGGTGAGGTGGCCATTAGCGTCAGTGGAGCAGATGCCACGAGCCACAGTGCCGCTCTCGGAGAGAGTGTTGCCAACACGGAAACCTACCATGCAGTAGTCGTCATGCGCATCGGCGGGGAGATTAGAGAGGTACTTACCGATGACAGCGAAAGTATCGCGGCCATAGAAATCATCGGCATTGATGACAGCGAAAGGCTCCTTGATTACATCCTTGCCCATGAGGACGGCGTGGTTGGTACCCCAAGGTTTCTGGCGACCTTCGGGGCACTTGAAGCCCTCGGGGAGATCGTTGATGCTCTGGAAGACGAGCTCGGTGGGGATATGACCCTCATACTTAGAGAGAACCTTCTCACGGAAAGCATCCTCGAAATCGCGACGGATGACGAAGACTACCTTACCGAAGCCACCACGGATGGCATCGAAGATTGAGTAGTCCATAATTGTCTCGCCATTGGGGCCGAGACCATCGAGCTGCTTGAGACCGCCGTAACGGCTGCCCATGCCGGCAGCGAGGACGAAAAGAGTAGGCTTCATATTGATGAATTTTTTGAAATACAGTAGTTTGTAGTTCGGTTGTTATTAAGAGCGGAAGGCTATTCCGCTATGAGTTTATCTTGACTCTCGACACGTACCGCGAGGCTGGCTCCACTCTTTACGCCATCGCGGAAAAGAAGGGCCTGCATGAGGGCGGGCTTGAGGAGGCGGCCAATGGCGCGGTCCATCTCGCGGGCGCCATACGTGCTTGAGAAACCTGCATCGAGGAGAACCTGGCGAGCCTCGGGAGTGAGGGAGAACGTCACCTTGCGCTTCTTCTCCAAAATGGACTTGAGCTCGGCAACCTTGCGGTCGAGAATTCGCTCCGCCATCTCCTTGGACATATCGTGGAAAGCCACAATCTGCGTAAGCCTATTGAGAAACTCGGGAGCAAAGACGCGCTTAAGCTCGGAACCCATGACCTCGCTCTTCTCCTTGTTGGAGCCAAAACCGAGACCGCGGCCAGTAGCGAAACGCGCACCTGCGTTGGAAGTCATAATGATGATAGCAC
>CAVILU010000111.1:6338-7252 GCA_963643535.1 bacterium
CTTCTGACCCTTATTGTCGGTGAGCTGAGCATAGTCGAGCACCTGGAGGAGGAGGTTGAAAACAGCGGAATGTGCCTTCTCAATCTCGTCGAAGAGGAGCACGCAATTGGGAGTCTTGCGGACGGCATCTGTAAGCAGACCGCCATCGTCGTAACCAATGTAACCGGCAGGCGAGCCCACAAGTTTGGAGACTGTATGCTGCTCGGAATACTCACTCATATCGAAACGCACGAGCTTGGTGCCGAGTTCCGTTGCGAGAACCTTGGCGAGCTCCGTCTTACCGACACCCGTGGGGCCAACAAAGAGATAGGCCGCCAGAGGCTTGGTGTCGTCGCTAAGCCCCGCCTTGGCGAGGAGGACGCTTTCGGAAACACCGTGCACAGCCTCGTCCTGACCGAAAATCTTCTTGAGTAGATTGGGTTCGAGGTCACGCAGACGAGCCTCGTTGCCGGCAGCGGTGGCAATGGTGTCGTAACCGAGTTTCTTGAGGAGTCGATCCACGGCAGCGGGGACAGCCTCACCGTGCGCGGGCTCTTCTTTCGTCTTACGCTTGCTGCGGAGCTCGCTATTCTCGAGTTCGAGGGAAGCGCCAACACTGTCAAGGAGGTCAATCGCGCGGCCAGGCATTGCGATATCCTTGGTATAGGACGACACCGCCATCTCGAAAACGTGAGGTAGGAAATTATCGTCGTAGGGTATGCACTGATGAAGTTTGAGCACACTTCGGGCTGCCGACTTGAACATCAGGCGGGCATCGGGCTCTATAGGGGGCTCGGCGATATCGATGCGAGTAAAGAACTTATTGAGAGTCTGACTGTTGGAGGAGAGACGCTTATATTGTTCGAAGGAGGCTGTCGTGATGATATGGATATCCTTATCCTCGATTAGGGAAGTAAGGAGGCGGCGAGTGTCGG
>CAVILU010000112.1:0-7098 GCA_963643535.1 bacterium
GCAGTCGGCATCATCTCGTATGTCTGCCTTGGCGACTGCTTCTTCCATGCCGGGCTCACCTTCACCATCGTGACCACCGCCATCGTTGCCATCATTGGCACATGCGGCGACTTGGTGGAGTCTATGTTCAAGAGGTCGGTCAACATCAAGGACTCGGGTTCTTTGCTTCCGGGCCATGGTGGCATTCTCGATCGTTTTGACGCCGTTATGTTTGCGGCTCCTATTGTCAGCCTACTCTATTATTTCTTCATATAAAGATTTCATTCTAAAATGCTTTTACACAAGGAAGGCAAAGCGACCATAATATCGTCATTCATCCTTTTCTTCGTGGTCAACGCTGCGGCATGGTATTTCCTGCCCAAGGTGGCTGCGCAGATTATCTTGGTCGTCACGCTCATCCCTCTTTGCATGGCAATAAACTTCTATCGTCGCCCCGCTCGCAGCAAGGTGAAGATGGAGGGAGCCATTGTTGCGCCTTGCGACGGCACGGTAGTGGCCATCGAGGAGGTAGACGAGCCCGAGTATCTCAAGACTCGCGTGCTCCAGGTCTCTATTTTCATGTCGCCTTTCAATGTCCACATCAACTGGTTCCCGGTTGGTGGCGAGATTGAGTATTACCGTCATCACAATGGCAACAAGAGTGCAGCATACCTGCCCAAGTCGTCTACGGATAATGAACGTTCGAGCGTGGTGATTCGCACCAACGCTGGTCAGCGTGTACTCGTGAGACAGGTTGCGGGCGCTATGGCCCGCCGCGTCGTGACCTATGCCAAGGAGGGTCAGGTCGTCAGTCAGTCTGACGAGATGGGCTTTATAAAACTTGGCTCCAGAGTAGACCTTTATCTTCCACTCGGAACTAAGATAGACGTCAAGCTCAAAGACGCGACAACCGGTAGTCAGACAATCCTCGGATGGCTTAAGTGATAAAAACATCAACAACAGCCTACCAGCAGGAGTAAAAATAAAAAAACATACACGGAGCCCGTCTTTTTGAGCAAATCAAAAAGTTCGGGCTCCGTTTTTCAGACACATACAAGTTCCTAATTCACTAACAACCAAATCTAAACTGTGACGTCACGGTGAAAACAAGAGGTAGCTATTTTGAGCTGATTGATCAGACTTATTACTTCCCTCAGGAAGGGTTTGACCTTGAGAACGGTAACCTGTTCTTTAACAACATATCGCTCAGATATATAATAAGTAAGTACGGCACGCCCGTCAAGATCACCTACCTGCCCAAGATAGGCGACCAGATAAAACGCGCCCGAAACCTCTTCAGCAAAGCCATCCGAAGTAATGGCTACCACGGTGAGTACAAATACTGCTACTGCACCAAGAGCTGCCACTTCAGCTTCGTCGTCAAGGAGTGCCTCCGCTACGGCGTGCAGCTCGAGACCTCGTCGGCCTACGATATCGACATCGTCAAGGAGCTCTACAAGGAGGGCTCTATCCAGAACGACATCATCATCATCAACAACGGATACAAGAGCGACCTCTACCTCAGCAAGATCAAGGAGCTGGTAGACATGGGCTTCACGAACTGCATCACAGTCCTCGACAGCACCTACGAGCTCGACAGGCTCACCGCCATCATGGAGGGCAAGCACGTCAACGTAGGCATCCGCATGGCCATCGACGAGGAGCCTCAGGCTGCGTACTACACCAGCCGTCTCGGTATCCGCTCATCGGAGATCATCAAGTTCTACAACGAGAAGATAAAGGACAACCCTGCCGTAAGCCTCACGCTCTTCCACTTCTTTGTAGACTCGGGCATCAAGGACAACCTCTACTTCTGGGGCGTATATCAGAAAGCCATCGGCCTCTATGCCGAGCTCAAGAAGCAGTGCGACACACTCCACATAATCGACCTCGGCGGCGGCATGCCCATACGCAGCAACCTCGCCTTCGAGTACGACTACAAGTACATGGTCAGCGAGCTCGTGCGATCCCTCAAAGAAGTCTGCCAAAACGAGGATATCGACGACCCGGACATCGTAACCGAGTTCGGCAAATATACCGTAGGCGAGACTGGCGCCGTAATCTTCAAAGTCGTTGAGGCCAAGCGACAGAACGACACCGAGCTATGGTACCTCATCGACAATAGTCTCATGACCACCATCCCCGACAGTTGGGGCATTGCCGAGAAGTTCATCCTCCTGCCTATCAATAAGTGGGACAAGCCATACCAGCGCATCAACATCGGTGGCATCACGTGCGACCACGCCGACTACTACAACACCGAGGACCTCAACCAGCAGGTCTTCATGCCCGTAGTCGAGAACGGCGACCCCGAGCCTCTCTACATCGGCTTCTTCCACACCGGCGCTTACCAGGACTCAATAAGCGGCTATGGCGGCATCAAGCATTGCCTCATCCCGAGCCCCAAGCACGTCGTTATTGACCGCGACGAGAACGGCCGTATCATAGACTATCTCTTCAACGATGAGCAGCGCCCCGAGGACATGCTCAAGATTCTCGGTTACAACAAACAGTAAAAAAGCCCTATCACCATGACGGACACCAAGACTCTACACAGCCAGCGCACAACCTACACCACCGACGGCAACATGGGGCGCGCCAGCAAATTTGGTGGCGTCATGACAGGTACGGATGCCGACGGCCGCCGCGTAACAATCAAGGCTCTCGACCGCGCTCGCGATGGTATGGACACCGTAATGGCGCGGCTGAGCAAGATTGACCGACGCGACGTGGCCAAGGTGCTGGATGTTTTCACCGGCGACGACGGCCGTATGTACATTGTCCGCGAGATGATTGAAGGAACGGATCTCAAGACTATCTTTGCGAACAAGAAAATCTACGGCAAGATTGACGAGGACAAGTATATAGCAATGGGTTGCGCAGTCCTCAGAGCCCTTGCGGCCGTTCACGAGGCGGGCATAATCCACCGCGACATCAAACCGTCCAACATCATCCTTCGTCACGAGGCGGGGGCGGACATTGCGGCATCCGACTTCGCGGACATCGCCCTCATAGACTTCGAGCAAGGCATGGCCTATCCGCCCGAAGGCACGCAGCGCACGCAATTCGCCCTCATATACTCGCCGCCCGAGATGCTCCTAAAGCACAATGAGTTGGTAGGGCCGCAAGCCGACATCTTTGCCCTCTCGACAACCATATACCACCTCGTCATGGGCAAGACGCCTTACACAGATTGCAACCCCGAGGTACTCATAAACTTGCAGCTCACCTACCCGATGAAGAAGCCAGGCCGCATGACCGACGAGCTCTTCGCAGTGCTGAGCAAGGCGGCATACAAGGCATCGTTCCGCCTCCCGCCGCGCAGACTGAGTCAAGAGGAAACTGTAGAGACTCTCCGCGACGGCATAGCAGGCCGATACGCCACGGCCGCCGATATGCTTACCGACCTCGAGAAAGTGGAGCATGCGCTGAAACCCGCCAATTGGTGGCAACGCACCTTTGGCGACTGACAAGAGGACGCGTGCCATAGGCGCAAACGCACAGGCTATTCTCGTTCAGGCAAAAGAAGAAAAACTGACTAACAGACACATTTCCCGACAATGCAACAATATCTCGACCTCGCCAGGCGAATTCTCAGCGAAGGCAACAAACGCGGCGACCGCACTGGCACCGGCACCATAAGCGTCTTCGGACACCAGATGACGTTCGACCTTGCTGAAGGCTTCCCTTTGCTAACGACGAAGAAGCTTCATACGAAATCTATTATCTATGAGCTCCTTTGGTTCCTGCGCGGCGACACCAATGTGCACTACCTCCAGGAGCATGGCGTAAGGATTTGGAATGAGTGGGCCGACGAGAATGGCGAGCTCGGACCAGTATACGGACATCAATGGCGTTCGTGGCCTGCGCATGACGGCAGCACCATCGACCAGATAAAGAACGTCGTGGAGATGATCAAGAACAATCCCGAGAGCCGTCGCCTTATTGTCTCGGCATGGAATGTGGCCGACATTGACCAGATGAAATTGCCGCCTTGCCATACGATGTTCCAATTCTACGTGGCAGATGGACGACTGAGCTGCCAACTCTATCAGCGTTCGGGAGACGTGTTCCTCGGCGTACCTTTCAATATCGCCTCTTATGCGCTCCTCACAATGATGATGGCACAGGTTTGCGGCCTCAAGCCTGGCAAATTTGTGCATACTCTTGGCGATGCGCATATCTACCTCAACCACATCGACCAGATCAACCTCCAGCTCACCCGCGAGCCTTATCCGCTGCCGACAATGAAGATTAATCCTGACGTAAAGGACATCTTCAGCTTCAAGTATGAGGATTTTGAGCTCGAAAACTACCAATGCTGGCCCCACATCAAGGGCGAGGTGGCCGTATAACATCCTGACAAATATCATCAGCAGATGAAAGCTAAGATAGGAAACACCGTTCGATTCCTCAACCAGGAGGGCGGCGGAAAAGTGGCCCGAATAGAGGGGCGCACTGTTTACGTAGAGGACGAGGACGGATTTCAGATCCCCGTGCTCGACAACGACATAGTAATCATAGACGACTCGGAGCTCAAACTGCAGGGCGACGCATATAACCGCTCGGCACGCAATGCTCAGAAAGCCGCACAAGGCCAGGGGCCCAAAGCCAAGCCCGTCCTCCCCGAGGGCAGCAGCTGGCGCGAGCGCATCAAGGCCGACGAAGAAGAGGAGGATGACGACGAGGAAGATGAGATTATAATCCCCGCACCCCGCCAAACTCAGCAGCCCAAGCAAGCCGAGCAGCCCAAGGAGCAGCGTTACACCTTCGACGCAGACGCGACAGACGATGCAGACCCACATTTCTTCGTTGCGCTGACCCGCACCGACGGTGGCAACACTGGCACTCTGGACCTCCACGTGGTGAACGACTCGAACTACTTCGCCAGCTACGCCATCATGCGCACCGACTCGAAAGGCCAGTCGACACTCATAGCCGCCTCCACCATCGAGCCCAACACCAAGGAGAAGATCGACACCCTCAACCCGATGCAGGTAGACGGCCAGACGTGGACAGTGCAACTCTTGATGTTCAAGAAGATACGCAGCTTCACGCCCCAACCCGTCTACAACACCGAGATTAAGCCCCGCGGCGTCAAGATGCTGCGCGACGGCAGTTTCACGGACAATGACTTCTTCGACTGCAAGGCGATCCTCATGCCCGTAATCAAAGACGAGTTCGCAAAGAAACTGGAGCAACTGACGGACAAGGAGACCGCCCGAGGCGCAAGCGAAGGCCGACATCCCGAGCCTGCCAAGGTGTCCAAGCCAAGCCGCTCGACGGATATCATCGAGGTTGACCTCCACATAGATAGCCTACTTCCGGACACACGCGGACTCGACAACAAGGATATGCTCGAGGTTCAGATGAAGCACGTGCGCACGACGATGGAGCAGAATTGCCACACCCAGGGACTCCGCATTGTCTTCATCCACGGCGTTGGAGCGGGTGTCCTCAAGGGCGAGCTCCGTCGTTTCCTTGAGCGCAAATATCCTAAATGCTCTTTCCAAGACGCGTCTTTCCGCGAGTATGGATTTGGCGCGACTATGGTAACAATATGCAATTGACAGTTACCGTTTCTAGGAGACTAGAATTCATCATTTTGAATACGGATATTCGGTAATTGGATTATACAAAACAGCGTCCGCCCTTGCGAGATTTGGTTCTCACTTGGGCGGACGCCTTTTTTTGCCTTTTTGCTGCTATTTGATGCTTTTCTCTTGTGCTGTACCGACTTATGGGACACGCGTGCTTTTACTTTGTGTCAAGAAACAAAACAAACTCAAAGTAAAACACAATTAAAAAGACACGCAACTATGAACAAAGTAACACTCGTCCTTGTTGGCACCGCACTCACTCTCGCCGTCGCACCCGTACTCACTTCCTGCTCGGAGGATGACGACGACACAACCACACTCAGTTTTGCTTCAGGCACGGGAAACATCAAGATCCACCATGAAGGAACTAAGCAGATTGAGCTTAACAACTCAACCTCACCCTCCTTTACATCCAATGATGAGTTTGTATGCTCTGTAGACGACAATGGATTAGTCACGGGCAATTATGTCGGCAAGACGCAAGTGACAGTCACAGACGGCTCAACGACTATAAACGCCAACGTCGAGGTTGAGGCTCGCTACGAACTACCTTATGAAGAGTATTTCAGGGAATCAATTCCATGGGGCTCGCCCCTTTCTAAGGCAGTAAGCGTTCTTGGCAGCGACTACACTACCAATGACAATGAATATTATTACTGGAACAAAGACGACGACGGGTGCCTAATTTGCATGATAGTAACAGACAACAAAATAGAAAGCATGGCCTTTTCTATTATGGAATCGTGCATTGAGGACGATATCGAATTTGCGGATGCACTATTAGAGCGTTACAAACTGATCGGTTCCTTATCTAGCACCCCAAAATACTACTTCTCGTACGCCGGCGGCGAGCTGAACAAAATGACAGTCGGACTAAACATGGAATCTAGCAAATACTCTATAGTAGTATATACTGTGGCATCAAAAAATAAGTCATTATCGTTGAGCAATGGAAATGCAGCAGACATACTTCTCAGCAACATTGAGAAAAATATCGACTTACAGTAATATCGACATAGAGTAAAAATCACAAAGACATGCGCCACACCGCCCAAAGTTAGTACTTTTACCTGCACTGCAAAGCCCGCCCCGTCGCTAAGTTACTTGCGGCGGGGCGGGCTATTTTTTTTTGTCACAAAAAAAGCGTGTTTTTGTGACACTTGAAGAGCCGATGGCTCACCCCAAAAACACAAGAAGCCCGCCAGGTTGCAGACCAGGCGGGCTTCCTCAAAACCAATAAATGAAATTATGACTTATCTCATATCAACGTATTTGATCTCGTCCTTATCGGAGTACATGAGGTTCTCGCCTCCCATACCCCAGATAAAGGTGTAGTTCTTGGTGCCAGCGGCAGCGTGGATGCTCCACTCAGGCGAAGTGATAGCCTGCTCGTTGTGGAGCCATACGAGGCGCTCCTGCTGGGGCTCGCCCATAAGGTGGCAGATAGCGTGGCCCTCTGGTACGTCGAAATAGAAATAAGCCTCCATACGGCGGGTGTGGGTGTGAGCCGGCATGGTGT
>CAVILU010000113.1:0-7087 GCA_963643535.1 bacterium
ACTCGAAGGAGATTGGGCTCTCGACCACGACGGAGGCTGACGCGTAAGCCTCGTTCTTGCTGATTTCGCTCAGGGCCGTGGACCAGTCTGTGGTATTGTCTACAATGAAAGTGGTGTCGAGCTCGCCTATTATGCTGATGTTGCTGACGCTCTCGTCCGATTGCCATGGCGAGCCCTCGAATGTCCTCCATTGGGATGTCGAGCTCAAGGCCGTCTTGTATATACTGCTGCCGACCTGGAGTTTGATGCCTTCGGCGTTGTTGTAGAAGGCGTATTTCATAATTTGGAGGCTTGCGAAACTTGTGGCGTCGCCAAGGTAAGTGACTTTTGAGAGTGACGAGCAGCCGCTGAAAGCGTTGTTGCCAATGAACTGCAGGCCGCTTGGCAGAGTTATCTCCTTGAGTGCCACGTCTCCCGCAAAGCAGTCGTTGCTAATGGAGGTCAGCGTCTCGGGCAAGGTTACGCTCTCCAGTTTCGTGCATCCGTTGAGGCACGACGGGCTGAGGTATTTTACGCCATCCTCGATCGTTATGTAGCGGAGTCCACTTACGTTCATAAGCGAACTGGCTTCGAGGGTGGAGATTGAGCCAGGTATTGTGAGCGACTCCAGGCTTTCGCAACCAGAGAATGCCGCCTCGCCAATGCTTGTGAGTCCGTTCGGGAGGTCGATGCTCTCCAGGCTTTTGCAGTCGCCAAACGCGTCGCCCTCAATCTTCGTGACTGTCGAAGGGAGGATTACCTTCTTGAGGTTTGTGCAGCCGGCGAAGGTGTGGTATGTGATGGTGGTGATTGCCGTGGCCGACAGGTCGATGCTTGTGATGCTTTCGCAGCCCTTGAATGCGCTCACGGCCATTGTGGTGACCGTGCATTCTACGCCGTCAACGGTATAGGTGGCGGGGATGACGATGTCGCCGGAGAGCGAATCGGCGTCCTGCTCCGAGATGTTTAAGGTGGTTGCCGTGGTGAGCTGGTACTTGATTTGGCCGTCCGCCATTGCGGTTGCCGAGTTCAGTGCCAGCGCGAGGCTTGCGAATATGGGTAGAAACAATCTCATAAATTGTCCTTTTGCTTTACGTGTTGATTTCTGTTGGACATGGCATGCCCAAATCTTTCCGTTATACGGTGAGGCCGCTCTGTCCGTTGCGCTGCGGCAGCGTTAATTAAAGCAAAAGTACTTTTTTCTTTGTTGATGGCAAGGCCTATTCACTCAATTTCTTAGCCCGTTTCTCCACAATTTCCTCGAACTCGCGCCATGAGTAGAATCCGCCGTGCGCTTTCTCTTTCAGACCTGTTCACGCTGGCAAAATTATCGTGGCCTGTTTTCGGTCTCTTTTCCAACGTGAGATGATGGCGTTGCTTGCGTGATACAAATATGTTTCGCTCAGCCTCCTTCTACAAATTGATGTCGAACCACCCCCTTGCGGTTCGCCGATTGATTTTTTACCTTATATTTGCGGTCGCAATTCAGGCAAGGCCTCGTGGCGAGGCAAAACAAGCGCCATACCCTTGCTAAGTCTAACCAAAACGCTTTAATATGGACGACTACCCTCCGGCGAATAACCAGACGCAAGTCAGCGTCTCCGTTTCGTTGCGCCTCGGCAGGTGCGGTAGTCCCATACGTTTGGACTGAACCGCCTTGCGTGACGGTTGTGTGGATTCGGAGAACGCCGACGGGCGACCTATAAAAGAGGATTAAATCCGAACGCTTTTTACTTCCACAACCCAAAGGTCATAACACGCAAAGGCTATGATGACTTTCTACATCAACGATAAGGGTTACGAGGTCACCGACAAGTGGCAGCCCAACTGCTGGGTCTCCGTCGAGTGCCCAACCTCCGAGGAACGCAACTTCCTTATCTCGGGTCTCGAGGTGCCCGACTCCTTCATCTCGGATATTGAGGATAACGACGAGCGGCCACGCCGCGACGAGGAGGATGACGGCTGGCAGCTGATAGTTATCCGCGTCCCCATCCGGCGCAACGACAGCCGCATAGACTTCACTACAGTCCCTCTCGGTATCATCATCCGCGACGACGTCTGCGTGACAATCTGCAACCACAAGACCGATATGCTCGACGACTTCGTGGTCTACTCCATCCGCAAACGCATCACCGTCGCAAACTCCTACGAACTCACCCTCCGACTCATGCTCTCGGCTTCCGTCTGGTACCTCAAGTACCTCAAGAACATCAACGTCCAGATCATGAACTCCGAGGCCGAACTCCAAGAGACCGTCCGCAACAACGAGATCCTCAAGCTCCAGCGAGTTGAGAACTCTCTCGTCTACTTCCTCACCAGCCTCAAGGGCAACGACGTCCTCTTCTACCGTCTCATCCACACCAAGGTCTTCCGCGACGCATGCGACGAGGACCTCTCCGAGGATGTCGAAATCGAGCTCAAGCAGGCCGAGGAGACCACTAGCATCTACCGCAACATTATCCACAACATGAGCAACTCATACTCGTCCGTGATCTCCAACAACATTAACGCCACGATGAAGACACTCACGAGTATCAACATTATCCTCATGCTCCCGACGCTCATAGCTAGCGTCTTCGGTATGAATGTCGGCAACTTCCTCGAGGATTACAAATACGCCTTCTTCTTCATCATCGGCGGTTCCATCGTCCTCTCCGTCCTCATGTCGCTCTTCTTCCGACGCAAAGATTTACTCTGATCCCAACTCTCCTCTGTTGAGGAAGATGCAAAAGTACCTCAAGAGCCTACGTCTGCCCCCAAAAAGGCTGCGTGGGCTCTTTCTCTTTCATTCCCAATCTTCTCGCAAATGATAAAAATAACCCAACTCATAGACGACAACATCCCGTCTCCCCTCCGCCCCGAGCATGGCCTCGCCCTGTGGATTGATGTTCAACATAAGGACGGCACCGGCTCCCGCCTCCTTCTGGACACTGGCCAGCACGCCAAAACCCTCGAAGCCAATGCCGCCCGAGCGGGTGTGGACCTCAAGTCCGCCACGGCCGTAGTCCTCAGCCATGGGCATTACGATCATACCGGTGGGCTCCCGTTGCTCGCAGACCTTGGTGTCCGTTGCCCTGTCTTCTTGGGTGTCGATGCCGAGCGCCGCCGTTTCTCTACTCAGGTTGGCGTGGGCGCTAATGGACGCAAGATGCTCAAGCAGATAGGTATGCCGCAGCCCGAGGCTCTCGATGTGCTCTGTGTCACGCGTGTCTCGGGCGTCATTAGGGTGTCCTCGTCGCTCACTCTCTTCTCGTTGCCCGCCTCGGCTCCTGCCAATGTGCGTCTGCTCGCCGCCGATGGGGTGGGGGCGGATACTTTCTCCGACGAGGTCTTCGCTCTTATTTCCGATGGCGCGCACTCTGTGCTCTTCGGAGGGTGCACTCATCATGGTTTGCCGCAGTTGCTCGGTTTCTTGAGGGAGGATTTGGGTGTCGGCAATGTAGACCTCTTTGTGGGTGGGCTTCATTTGCAGGGGCAGCCCGAGGATGTCGTCCTCGCTATGGCCGATGCTGTGGCGGATTGTGGGGTGGGGCAGTGGATGGCGATACATTGCTCGGGAGATGTGGCCCGTAGGGTATGGAAGGAGAGGTTCCGGGTGGTGGACGATTGTGTTTTTTCCTTGTGACATCCCTCTCTTCGTGCTTTCAGAAATAAAATCACACCATATTTGAAACGTTTGTTTACTAAAAAGAACAGATTAATCCACCCGTTTCACGAATATTAGAACGAAATTTGCAATTGTGAAATCGGACGTAACAAAAATTAGCCATTCGGGCCCGTCCGATAATTTGTTTTAGGTAACAAACGTAAAAACGTAACTCATAATACGCATATGACTCACCTTTCCAAAATCCTCGGCCTGGCGGTCGTAGCTTCGCTCGCCACGGCTTGCTCGGCTCCTTCGGAAGAGAAGGCGGCCTCTGTTCAGGGTACGGTTGTCGATATCGATGCCACTGGCGCCGACTCCGTCATAATCGACCGAAACATCTACGGCCATTTCTCTGAGCACCTCGGCCACTGCATCTACGGCGGCCTCTGGGTTGGCAAGGATTCCAAAATCCCCAACGTCGACGGTGTCCGCAAAGACGTTATCGACGCCCTCAAGAAAATCCAGATCCCTAACCTCCGTTGGCCGGGCGGCTGCTTCGCCGATGAGTACCATTGGAAGAACGGCATCGGCCCCAAGGAGAACCGTGCCAAGATGGTCAATACCCACTGGGGTGGCGTAGTCGAGGACAACTCTTTCGGCACCAACGAGTTCCTCAATATGTGTGAGGAGATTGGCACTGAGCCTTATATCTGTGGCAATGTCGGCTCCGGCTCCGTCCAGGAGATGAGCGAGTGGGTAGAGTATATGACTTTCGACGGTGAGAGCCCTATGGCCAACCTTCGTAAGAAATATGGTCGTGAGAAGCCTTGGAACGTCAAGTTCTTCGCTGTCGGCAACGAGAGCTGGGGCTGCGGCGGCAACATGACTCCCGCCTACTACTCTGATCTCTACCGCCGTTACCAGACCTTCGCCCGCAACTACGGCAACAACCACCTCCTCAAGGTTGCCGGTGGTCCTAATGTCGATGACTACAACTGGACCGAGACCGTCATGCGCAACGTTCCCCTCTGGCAGATGTGGGGTCTCTCGCTCCACTATTACGTACATCCCGGCGGATGGGACAACAAGGGCAGCGCTACCCAGTTCTCTGAGCAGCAGTATGTCGAGACCATGGATCGCGCTTACCATATGGACGAGCTCATCACCAAGCACGATTCCATCATGAGCAAGTACGACCCCGAGAAGAAGGTTGCCCTCGTTGTTGACGAGTGGGGCGCGTGGTATGATGTCGAGCCCGGCACCAACCCCGGCTTCCTCTTCCAGCAGAACACTATGCGCGACGCTCTCATAGCTGCCGTCACCCTCAACATCTTCCACAAGCACGCAGACCGTGTCCGCATGGCCAACATCGCGCAGATTATCAACGTGCTCCAGTCCATCATCTTCACCGATGGCGACAAGATGATGCTCACCCCGACCTACCATATCTTCGATATGTACAAGGTGCACCAGGATGCGCTCCTCCTTCCCTCCGAGACCCATTGTGACGAGATTGTCAATGGCGACTTCAAGGTCGCGCAGATCTCCGCTTCCGCCTCCAAGGACAAGAATGGCGTTATCCACGTCTCCCTCGCCAACCTCGATCTCACCAAGGCTGTCGATGTCAAGGTCAACCTCAAGGGTGTTACCGCCAATGAGATTGCCGATGCCCTCATTGTCAACTCCGACGCTATCAACAAGTTCAACACCTTCGACGAGCCCGACAACATCGCCCTCAACGGCTTCGACGGCGCTAAGATCGAGAACGGCACCATCACCGTCTCTATGCCCGCAATGTCTGTCGTTACTTTCGCCGTCAAGTAGTTATAAGTCATTTCGCTTAAGCGTATGAAGTTCAATACGATAAAGACTTCCGCCTTAGCTCTCGCCAGCGCAGCCCTCGTAGGCTGCGCCGGTGGTGAGGCGGGTCAGTCTACTAAGGTCTTCGAGGTCAATGCCTCCGACCCCACCGGCAACCCTGTCATCCCGGGCACTCTCTATGGCCTCTTCTTCGAGGACATCAATTTCGCTGCCGATGGCGGCCTCTATGCCGAGATGGTCAAGAACCGCTCTTTCGAGTTCCCGCAGGCCCTCCAGGGTTGGGAGACTTTCGGCAAGGTTGAGGTTCGCACTGCTGGTGCTCCTTTCGCACGCAATCCCCATTATGTCCACCTCGATCCCGTTGGCCATCCGCACAAGCGCACCGGCCTCCAGAATGAGGGCTTCTTTGGCGTGACTTCTCAGAAGGACAAGGAGTACCGCTTCTCGGTCTGGGCTCGCGCTACTAAGGGCGCAAGCAAGATTACCGTCGAGATGACAGATCCCGCCTCGATGGGCGAGACGCAGGTTGTAGCCTCTGCCGATGTCGAGATTTCGGGCGGTGAGTGGAAGAAATATACTGCCACCCTCAAGCCTAATGCCGACGTGCAGAAGGGCAAGCTTCGCATCTTCCTCTATGGCGATGCTGTAGATCTTGAGCACGTATCCCTCTTCCCCGCCGACACTTGGCAGGGAAGAGAGAATGGCCTCCGTGCGGACCTCGTCCAGGCTCTCGCGGACATCCATCCTGGCGTACTCCGCTTCCCCGGTGGCTGCATTGTCGAGGGTACAGACCTCGAGAGCCGTTACCAATGGAAGAATTCCGTAGGTCCCGTAGAAAACCGTCCTCTCAACGAGAACCGTTGGCACTACACTTTCCCCCATCGTTTCTATCCCGACTACTATCAGAGCTACGGCCTCGGCTTCTATGAGTTCTTCCTCCTTAGCGAGGACATCAAGTGCGAGCCGCTGCCTATCCTTAGCGTCGGCCTCGCCTGCCAGTTCCAAAATGAGAACGAGTCGGCTCACGTCCCTGCTACTGCCAAGGATCTCAAGCCTTATATCCAAGACTGCTTGGACCTCATCGAGTTCGCTAATGGCGACGAGTCTACCAAGTGGGGCAAGCTCCGTGCCGACATGGGTCACCCTGCGCCTTTCAACCTCAAGTATATCGGCGTAGGCAATGAGCAGTGGGATCACTATTATCCCGAGCGTCTCAAGTTCTTTGTTGAGGCCATCCGTGCCGCCCATCCCGAGATCAAGATTGTAGGCTCTTCTGGCCCCGATTCCGAGGGCGAGCAGTTCGACTACCTCTGGCCCGAGATGAAGAAACTCGGTGCCGACCTCGTCGACGAGCATTTCTACCGCCCCGAGACTTGGTTCCTCGCACAAGGCAACCGTTATGACAACTATGACCGCCAGGGCCCGAAGGTCTTCGCTGGTGAGTACGCTTGCCACGGTGCCGGCAAGAAGTGGAACCACTTCGAGGCCAGCCTCCTCGAAGCCGCCTTTATGATCAACATCGAGCGCAATGCCGACGTCGTCGAGATGGCCACCTACGCCCCTCTCTTCGCTCACGTCGAGGGATGGCAGTGGCGCCCCGATATGATTTGGTACGACAACACCCGTAGCGTCCGCACCGCCTCGTACTACGTGCAGCAGCTCTTTAGCCATAATAAGGGCACCAACACGGCTTCCCTC
>CAVILU010000114.1:0-7076 GCA_963643535.1 bacterium
TAACTGCTAACTGTTAACTGCTAACTGTTAACTGCTAACTGTTAACTGCTAACTGGAAAGGTTATTTGCTAATCGTCAATCGGCCGACGCCGCCCTTCCTGACAATCACCATGCCCTTGCTCGGAGCCGCCATCTTGCGACCCATGAGGTCATAATACTCGGCATCGCCCGAGAGGCCACCGGCGTTCACACGGTCAATGGCTGTCACAGAGCCCGAAGCCTTGTATTTGAAGTAGCCCGTAGTGTAGTTGGCCATAGTCTTGTCATTCTGGTTATCATAACTGTAGCCAGGCAGACCCTCGCAAGAACTGAACATATCATCGGAATTGTCAACGGCATCCGTAACAAAGGTGTCTGATACGAATATCTCGGCGAGAGCTTTGTCTCCGCTGAACATATAAGACATATCGGTAACCTTTCCAGTGTCGAACGTCGAGAGGTCCAGAGTCGTCAGACTCGAGCATCCGTCAAACATTCGCTTCATAGTCGTGACCTCGGAAGTGTTAAGGTTCTCTAAGCCCTCGATAGAGGTGAGGTTCTCAAAACCGTAGAACCACAGGTAGCACGATGTCGGGCGAGCTTCACTGAACTCCTTGTCGAACTTGACTGTCTTAATCGCGTCATCGTAATCCACCCAAAGAGGAGTAGTTTCGTCATTGTTGAGCGAGATGGCTATATTGGCGGAAGCCAGGCGGTCGGCAATAGTCGAGTAGTGGAAGGTCAGGACGCCGTTCTCCTCGTCGACCTCCACCCAAGGCATCTTGGTCGCGAGATACTCAGCTTTCCTGTCCTTGTCGACAAGGTAGCCGTCGAAATCCGCGTAGTTGTGGTCCGTCTTATTTTCGTCGTAGGTTATTGCGCCAGTGATGTTAAAGCAATACATGAACATTTCTTCTCCCTTAGTCACAGCCGTGGTCACAAATTTGTCAGACGCATAGACTGTGGTTAAAAGTCTGTCATAGCTGAACATTCCCTCCATTTTCTCAACGTTCGCTGTATTGAAACTTGAGAGGTCGAGAGTCACGAAGGCACTCTGCGAAAACATCTCCCCCATCGAGGTCACGTTCTCAGTATTGAAACTCGTGAGGTCCAAATTCTTGAGGTTTTCGCAACTCGCAAACATTCCCTCGAAAGAGGTGCACTTGGAAGTATCGAAGTTTGAGAGGTCAAGCTCCTTCACACCGCAATTCTGGAACATGCCATACATACCATACTCGCCTGCGACATTCGATGTGTTGAAGCTCGAGAGGTTTATCGTCTCAAGTTTCGGAGTGCTCATAAACATGCCGCCCATCACGACTGCCTTATCGGTTTTGAAATTCGAGAGGTCGAGTTTCTTGAGGGCAGAGCAAGTAAAGAACATACAAGAAAAACTCTGGACATTCCCAGTGTCGAAGCTCGAAAGGTCGAGGGTCTCCAACTTCCTGCATTTCTTGAACATTTCAGACATATTAACAACGCTCTGAGTGCCGAAGTTCTTAAGTTTGAGATCATTCAGCACAACGCAATTGTTGAACATGGCACTCATATCCGTCACGTTGGTGTTCGCAAGCCCCGAAAGGTTGAGAGACTCGAGCTTTTCGCAACCATCGAACATCTCACTCATAGAGAGGACGTTCTCTGTGTTGAATCCCGAAAGGTCGAGCTTAGTAAGGGATTTGCAATTATTAAACATTCCCCTCATGTCCTTCACCTCCGAGGTGTTGAGATATTCGAGACCCTCAATCGTCGTCAGATTAGCCGCATTTTGGAACCACCTATAACAAGTGGTTGGACGTGCGTCGGCAAAGCTCTCGTCGAACTTGACGGTTGTCATATAGTAGAGGGTACCGCTCCACGGTTGGTAGCCCGACTCGGGCACCTGATACTCTACTCCAAACTCTTTATCTTCCTCAGTCTTCGTGCCCTTAAACTCGTTGAGCTCGTACGTGGTGTTGGAGCAAGCGTTCTTCTCGTCGGCCGTAGTGTAGTGGAAAGTGAAGATCTTGGCCTCGGAGTCGTACTCCGCCCAGGCTACTTTCTCCTTCCGTTTGAAAAATCCCTCGAAGTTCGCCTTCTCAAGACCGACTTTTTCCATTGTCCCAACTCCTAAAGCCGTGCAGCCGAAAAATTCGGAACCTGTGTTTTTCTCATCCGATTTAGTATCAGAAGAAAAAACAAAGCTGTCCGAGGAGTAAATCGTGGCGAGCGCCGTACACAGTGAAAACATACAATACGTCTTGACGAGGCTCGTCTTGTCGAAATGCGAAAGGTCGAGCGTCGTGAGCGACATACAACTGTAGAACATATAACTCATATCCGTCACGGCCGACGTGTTGAGATTCTTAATGCCGTCAATAGTCGTCAGCTCCGATTGACCACAAAACCAATAAAAGCAAGACGTGGGGCGCGCATCACTGAAACTGGAATCGAAAACAACGGACGTATAACTATCACTCATCCAGTCCGGATACACATCAGTTCCTGTAGGCACCGCATATGTGGCATCGAGGTTTTCTGCCATCGCGCTCCTGTTGGCGTTGTAGTAGAAAGTGAGCGTCTTGTCCTTACTGCCAACCCACATCTCAGGCTCGTCCGCCATAGCAGCCGAGGGCAGAGCCACGAGAGCCGCGAGAGCCACGGCAACCTTGCGGCCAAATTCAGTAAAAAGTCTCTTCATAAGCAATCAGCGTTTAATTGTGCTTTGCATTCCTATCGCCCCTGTCGGGCGGTTTCAGACTATTCTACGCTCCGTGTGGGGTGGAAGGTTTCAGTCGGCGTTTTTTTTGGGGGGGAGGGGAAATCAGATAGAGATATAGAAATCCCCCCCAGGCTTCAGCCCGGAGATCACCACCACACAAAATAAATCGCCACCTCCCCAAAAAAACGAACCCCATAACAACAAAAAAATCCCCCGCAGCCCAAAAGGCCGCAGGGGAAACTAAATCTTATCCCAGGAAACTGCTAACTGCTAACTGCTAACTGCTAACTGTTAACTGGAAAGGTTATTTGATAATCGTCAATCGGCCGACGCCGCCCTTCCTGACAATCACCATGCCCTTGCCGGGCTTGCCGCTTATCTTGCGACCCATGAGGTCATAATACTCGGCATCGCCCGAGAGAGCGTCAGCTGCGGGTGCCGAGATGGCGGTTGCGCTCTTTGCCGTGAAGTAGCCAGAGGTGGTGTTCGCCATCGTGGCATCAACCTTGCCGGATTGGAAAGATACCGCTCCTACGAGGTTTGCGCACGAGTCAAACATTTTATTGCTATTCGTAGCCTTTGCCGTCGAGAACGATTCCGAGGCATAGATAGTAACGAGAGCCTTGCACTTCGCGAACATACTCGAGAAGTTCGTGGCCTTGGACGTGTTGAAGTTCGAAAGGTCGAGCTCCTTAAGCGACGAGCATCCGTTGAACATGCTCGAGAAGGTCGTGGCCTCAGCAGTGTTGAAGTTCGAAAGGTCGAGCTCATTAAGCGACGAGCATCCGTTGAACATGCTCGAGAAGGTCGTGGCCTTGGACGTGTTGAAGCTCGAAAGGTCAACGGATTCGAGAGCCTCGCAATTGTAGAACATGCTCGAGAAATCCGTAACACCGGCCGTGTTGAAACTCTTGAGGTCGAGAGACTTGAGAGCCTTGCAACCGTTGAACATGCTCTTCATGCTCGTGATGCTCTCCGTGTTGAGATTGGAGATGTCGAGAGTCTCGAGAGCCGTGCAACCGTTGAACATCTTCTGTATGTTGGTCACGCTGGGAGTCTCGAAAGACGAGAGGTCGAGTGCCTTGAGTGCCGCGCAACCAGAGAATACCTCTTGCAAGGAGATTACGTTCTTAGTGTCAAGACCCGAAAGATTGAGAGTTTCGAGAGCCTTGCAACTGTTGAACATCTGCTTCATCGAGAGGACATTCCCGGTATTGAGGCCCGAGAGGTCAAGAGCCTTAAGCGACGAGCAGCTTGAGAACATGCCATACATGTCGCGCACCTCGGAAGTGTTGAGGTTGGCAAGCCCCTCGACATCAGTCAGCTTAGTGCAGAAAGCGAACCAACTGCCGCAAGTCTCCGGACGAGCACCCGCAAAGCTCTCGTCGAAAACCACCTTGGTAACGCTAGAGTTCTTCGCAACCCACGCCGGAGATGACGACTTAGGCATGCCATCACTGTCGTAGGAGGAGATCGCATTCAATTCGTAAGCGCCATCGGGCTTAGAGTTCTCGTCCGCATAGCGGAAAGTGAGGGTCGTGCTCTCAGAATCATACTCCACCCAAGCCACGTCGTCGGCCAAAGCCGCGCAAGGCATGCCCATGAGGGCCGCCATAGTAATAGAGGTAAATGTTTTCTTCATCCGTAATTTGTTTTTTCTACTAAGAAGACGGGAGCCACACGCCCCACCCCCTTTCGGAACCACAAAAATCGCAAAAAAGTTTAAGAGCAGCCAAGACAAACCCAATAAAATTCAATGGTCACTCACACGCAGAGTTTAGTCAAATATAATAAACACCGCCCCACCCCTCCATACCTATATATAATATATCGCCAAGATTGCAGATAATTGTCGTAGCGTTCAATGATTGTCGAAACAGCCCCCCCAAAAAATCCACCGCCACTGCCAATTGCCAACCGCTTTGTTGTTTCAAGAAATATTTTTCAAAATTTCTTTCAAAAAGATTTGTAGTTTCAAAACATATATCTAACTTTGCATTGTCAACAAAACAACAAGGCAACCAAACAAAATATCAAAGACAAGCGGCACAACCCCTTGAGATACAGCTGGCCCAAGGGGACACACAGGCGCCAACCGCCCGTCCGAGACTTTTGAGAGATTGCAAAAATGTTGACAAAACCAATTCAATATTATTATAACCCAACGGCGGGCGCCGCGCCTCACCAGCGCATGCCCGAGCCACCGCAACATCTTGCAACACATCTGCACCAATCCCCCGCTTCAAACACATCGCTACGGGCAAAACACGTGGGGCAGCATGCGCACAAAAAAAACAGCAGGCACGGCGTCCGCCATCAAACACATCAAATGAAATGGCTATCTATAAGCAAGGCATTCTCGGTCCGTTCAGTGGTAAAGTCGGAACTGTTGTCGGAAGTTCTTGGCGCGGTATTGCATATATCCGCTCGCTGGCTGCTAAGGTTGGAAACCCGCGTACGCAGAAACAGGTCTCAAACCGAGCCCGATTCTCTACCCTCAACTCCCGACTCAAGCACTTCCTCTCCCTCATCAAGCAAGGATTCGTAGACGTCGGCAACCTCAGCCCCTGGTCGGCCGCCGTCAAGGTCAACCTCGACGCAGTCTCTGAGGACGAGGCACACAACATCCTCGTAAACATGAGCGCCATCGTGCTCTCCAACGGCACCACCGACTTCGAGATCTCGGCCTCCAAAGCCGGCTCGGCTGTGGACTTCACCTGGACCGCCCCCGGCGTGGCCTCAGAGTTCTTCGACGGCGTGTTCCTCGCCGGCGTCTACAACGTGGCCAACGGCAAGTCCGCCATCTACAAGACCGACCTCTCTCAGGGCTCTGGCCACCTCGACTACTCCGCTATCCTCACTGGCGAGGACGACGACGTACACATCTACTACTTCGCAGCTGCATCCGGCGTGGCTTCGCCTACCGTGCACATGCAATAGTTGCAACTGACAACTGACAGTTGACAATTACGGATACCGAAGGTTGATTTCTGACATCGGCTTTACATACTGATATTCAGAGAGCGAACTTAGGTTATCTAACAAAAAAAGAGTGGCGGCCGCCAAATGGGAAATAACTCCCGATGGCGGTCGCCTTTTAATTAACAGTTAATCTGTTAGCCAAAATAAGTTTTATTATATAGAGCTGTCACTTTAGATAGTTGCGCACCGCTCAGCAAAAGTCGGCTCAGAAATCATCAAATAAGATTAAATATTATGCTGAAATTCAAGCTATATCGCAAAGAGAATAATAACAGATACTGCCAAGGCCGCCTCTACATCTCCTCCGAGGAAGGCGTGACCGACAACGCCCGCGAGAACGCCCTAGGCGAATGCTTCATCTGCGACACCCTCGAGCCGCCCGTCCGCCCCGCCGGTGTCCGAGTCAGAGGCCGCACCGCAGTCCCCGCAGGCACCTACGGGCTCATCGTCAACAAGAGTCACCGCTTCGGCCGCCTTCTCCCCCTCCTCGTGGGTGTGCCCGGAATGGTTGGCGTCCGCATCCACCGCGGCAACACCGCCGCCGACACCGCTGGCTGCATCCTCCCGGGATTCTACATCGGTCATGGGCGCCTCAACAGCTCCACTCCGCGCGAGGTGGACATCACCACCCTCCTCCTCGACAACGCGTCGCAAGGCGCGGAGATAGAGATCGTGGACGACTTCCCCGACTCCGAGCTCGCCACCGACTTCGACTCCCCCGTCGCGTCCCCCGAAGCCGCCAAGCCCGCCGCCGCACCCAAAGCGGCCCCCGCGGCCAAGCCCACCTCCCTGTCCTACCTCTCGGCCGCCAACACCAGCCGACCGGACACCTACCACGGTGAGCCCATCGCCACCGACCGCCTCCCCGTCAGCTACTCCAGCATCGAGGACGACCGCCAGCCCTTCGCCTTCGCCACTCAGCCTCTCGAGAGGCTCGTGCCACAGAAAGTGTGGAAGCAGTTAACAGTTAACAGTTAGCAGTTAACAGTTAAAATGTTGCCCCGCAGTTGGTATTTTTTGCCAGCTGCGGGGCTTTTTTGTTTGGCTAGGGGCACTGGGCTCGGGCGTTTATTTTTTTTTGGGGGGGCTGTTTGGCTAGGGGCTTCACCCCTAGCTGACTTACAACGCCCCTTTGGGGCTCACGTGGAGCTTGCATGGAACACACAACACACTCGCCACCGTAATTGTCAATTGTCAATTGTTAATTGTCAATTGAAAAAATGCCCGACACTCGCCACCGTAATTGTCAATTGTCAATTGTTAATTGTCAATTGAAAAGCCCCGCAGTCGGACAAATACCAACTGCGGGGCTTTAGATAACTGCTAACTGTTAACTGTTAACTGTTAACTGTTAACTGCTAACTGTTAACTGCTAACTGTTCAGTCTACCGCAAACGTGCGATAACAATAGCCA
>CAVILU010000115.1:0-7064 GCA_963643535.1 bacterium
CAGTGAGGGTATGTATGCGGTCCGACAGGGCTCTATCCGTCGCCGCCAATTTCTTGCGCAGGTCGGCGAAAGAGGGACGGATTCGCAGTGTCTCTATTATTTCGTTGAGAATTTCTGTGGTCTCGTTGCCTTCGTGGCCCGAGGCTTGAATGATGCCGATGAGGATGTCCGCCGCGCGGGCTTTTTTTGTGCCGAGGATCTGCTTGTCGCCGTCGGCGTTGAAGAGGCGTATGGCGTGGAAGTCCCAGAGGTTGGGAATGGAGACCGTCAGGCTGCCATGCGTCGTGGGGTCGGCAATCTTGAATACGAGTCGCCGCTCTCCACGGAAGCGCACAAGGTAGCCCGTCTTGCCTGCCAACGGGCCGTCGAGGATTTTGACAACGTCGTTGGGTTCGCCGCTCTTGCTATTTGTGGCGTAGTCGGAGTACGGGCGTTCGAGTACTATCGTGTCCTTGGCGTAGTTCTCGTTGAAGTCGCGGAACTCTTTCATCTCGCCTTCGGGGACCGTCCAGAGGCTTGCTCGTTCGGTAGCCGAGTCGCGATGGCGGTAGAGTATCTTGCCGTCGGGGTAGTGGGCGCGGAGGAAGTCGGCAAGTGCCTGATGTGTGGAGAGTACGAAGACGTAGCCGGCAAAGAGAGGACAATCCGCATTACGGGGCTCACGACATAGCATGGCCGTGGTGCGGGTGGGACAGTAAGTCTCTAATATATTGTCGGTTGGGTGCGCCTCTAAAATTCCGACGAGTTTGCGCTCCTGGTTTGGCAGTGTCCGGACAATGTGCCATTCAAAGTCATTTTTCCCCATTTTTGCGCATAGTCTATATTCCCCTCCCGACCGCAGCGAGAGGGCTTGGGTTGCCGTTTGTGGCTATTGCGGCGACGTGGCACCGGAGGAACCTCAGCGTGTGCGTGGCGTCGTCTATGTGGCAGATTTCCGACTTGCGGAGCCTTAGATGGCTGATTCTCATACCACATTGATTTTATATGTGTTAGCCTGTTATTGTGTGACCGTCGCCGGATGGCTTGCGCTGTCTGGCGGGGCACTCGGCTGCTTGTCTGTGCAATCACTGTCAAATTGCGCAGAGCAGTCTAAAGTACGCAAAGATAGCTAATTTGCTTCGGAAAATGGCTTGCAAATGCGCCATCGCTCCTTATTCGACTTTTTTAGTTTCAGTATACGTTAGTTACTGGTGTTTGTTTTGTCTGTTTGCGCTATCCGTGCCAATTCTGCTTCTATGTCATCCACGCCGAAGCTTTCATACTCTTCTATCAGGTTGTTGAGGTCGACGCCCAGGAAGGATGAGATTTGGCGTCTGCTTCAACCCATTTTGACGTCGACAGGTCCAATCGGCTCCAACGTTGGGCTCCTTTCTCCCGATAGTTGAATATGAAGCCTTCACGTAGGCTCTTGTTGTCGGCTGCCACTTCCTCAACGCTGCTTTGGGAGTATTTTATGTTACGGTTGGAGTGTACAATTTCGATTGCGCAAAGCAGCCCGTCGTAGTAGTCTATACATCTTTGTGGCGCGGCTCCTTTCTTGTAGATGCAGATGTCGTGAATGCGATTGTTTTGTTTTGTTCTGTAATTTATACCTATCCTATTCGAGCGGCGCAGTCATCCGTATTTCGCCCCAATGCGTTTGAATCACTTTTTGAAAGTCTATTTGCAAGTGGATTTGTTTCAAAACGTTTTTCGAGTATGAATAGGTAGGTTTGGGGTGATTCTGTCATATGGCATACGGCTAATATACAAATATTTCGACACTTAGGCTAAATCGGCAAAGGCCACGTAATTATCAACAGACAATTTGCAATATTACTTTCCACACACACCAAGTTAACAAATCGACCGTGCGCGGCAACGCTTTTTGTCATAAATTTGCATTACAAGTGTAAATTGTAAAAAACAGACAAAACCAATAAACCTATAATGACCAATTTCAAATCTCTGGCCCTGATGGCAGCCCTCCTCTCAGCCACAGCCTCGACTGCCCAAACCACCATTTCTCCCTCGGACCCCAACCTCCGCTACGTCGGCCGAATGGTGACATCCGACCCCGCAAGCTACCGATTCTCTTACCCCGGCACGACAGTCATCGCAGCCTTCGACGCCACCGGCCTCAAGCTCCACTGCAAGCCCCGCTCGGGCTACTTCATGGTCCAAATAGACGATGCCGAGCCATTCAAAGTGGCCTTCATGGGCGAACGCGATTCCCTCGTGCAAGTGGCAACAGCCCTCCCTCGCGGCCGCCACATTCTCCGCGCCATGTATTGCATCGAGGGCTACGAATATCTCCCCGAGTTCCGCGGCCTCGTCCTCGATGGCGATGGCAGTCTCCTCTCCCCGCCCGAGCTCCCAAGCCGCAAGATTGAGTTCATCGGCAACAGCATCACCTGCGGCTACGGCAGCGAGAGCACCGACCCCAATGAGCATTTCTCTTTCGAGACCGAGAACCACTACATCGGCTACGCCCAAATTGCCACACGTGCCCTCGGTGCGCAAGCCCAAATCGTGGCCCGCAGCGGCATCGGAGTCTACCGCAACTACGGCGGTCCGCGCGAGGGCACTCCCGACCTCAACATGCCCAGCCAATATGAGTATACCCTCTACAACGACAAGTCTGAGAAGTGGGACTTCGCGCGCTACACTCCCGACGTCGTCTGCATCAACCTCGGCACCAACGACCTCTCTACCAATAACTACGACACCAAGCGCCTCCGCGCAGCCTACAAGAGTTTCCTCGCCACGGTGCGCAAACACAACCCCGGGGCCAAGATCGTCATGCTCTGCGGCTCCATGCTAAATGGCAAGGAACTCGACATTGCCCGCGAGACTCTGGATAGTGTTGTGGCCGAGGCCAATAAGGCGGGCGATGCCAATGTCTTCCGTTTCGACTTCACCCCCCAGAATGGCGACCTTCAGTACGGCGCCGATTGGCATCCCAGCCGTTGGCAGCATCAGAAGATGGGCGCCGAGCTCGTGGCTTTCCTCCGCCCTCTCATGAATTGGTGGTAAGCCATTTACGTAATAATGCAATTACAAACAGAACCGTAAATATTTTATCTTAAAAACAGGTATTCTCTATGCGTCTACGTATCGCTACGTTGGCACTCGCGGCTTCCGCTGCCGCCGTGTCCTTCGCCCAGCCGCAGAGTTTCGGCCACGTGCCCAACCTGCAGAGCCAGGCCATCGACGTGTCGTCCGATTTCGCCGACCTCGCCAACACCTATTTCCTTGCGGACAGTCTTGAGTCTTTCGATGCCGCTTCGGCCACTGGCCGTGTCTCTTGGAAACGCTACCGCCTTTCGCCCCGCCAGGCGTTCAACCTCAACGGCACGTGGCCCGTGCAGCTCCAAATGCTCGATTTCCCCGATGCCGCCTACGACAATGATCCTGCTCTCAAGCTCCAAATCCGTTTCGTCTCGCCCCGCACAGTCCGCGTCACTATGCTCACGACCCCCGTGGAGATGGACTACGACGAGGCCAACGACCCGATGTTCGTCTCCGTCCCCAAGTCCGACGATGCCAGCTGGGCGCGCTCCGAGACTGCCGATGCCGTGACCTACAAGAGCCAGTTCGGTCAGATCGAGATTCAGAAATATCCATGGCGCATCGTGATCAAGGATGCCAATGGCAAAATCCTTACTCAGACCCGCCATATCATAGACAACGACTCTACGCAGGTCAAGTTCCTCCCCTTCAATTTCATCAAGCGCGGTCAGGATAACTCACGCTCTATCAATCCCGTCTTCTCCCTCGCGCCCGGCGAGAAGATTTTCGGCTGCGGCGAGTCCTTCACTTCCCTCAATAAGGTTGGCCAGAAAGTCCACCTCACCGTCACCGACCCCCAGGGCCCCGAGACGGATCAGATGTACAAGCCTGTGCCCTTCTTCATGAGCAACCGCGGCTATGGTGTCTTCATGCACACCAGTGCGCCCGCCACGTGCGACTTCGGAGCTTCGTACATTGGTGCCGACCGCATCTTTATGGCCGACGAGCGTATGGATTTCTTCTTCTTCCTCGGCGAGCCTAAGGACATCCTCGATGAGTATACTAATATCACCGGCAAAAGCCCCATGCTCCCTCTCTGGAGCTTCGGCACGTGGATGAGCCGCATCTCCTACTTCACTGAGGAGGAGGGTCTTGACGTGGCTCAGAAACTTCGCGAGAACAAGATTCCGGCGGATGTCATTCACTTCGACACAGGCTGGTTTGGCGTCGATTGGCAGTGCGACTATGAGTTCAGCAAGGAGCGTTTCAAGGATCCCGTGGCCATGCTCAAGAAGCTCAAGGAGCAGAATTTCCACACTTGCCTCTGGCAGTTGCCTTATTTCACTCCCAAGAACGCCCTCTTCAACGAGATTATTGCCAAGGGACTCAACGTCCGCAATGCTCTCGGTGGCATGCCTTATGAGGATGCCGTGCTGGACTTCTCCAATCCCGATGCCGTGGCTTGGTACCAAGGTCATATCGCCCACCTGCTTTCCGAGGGCGTTTCGACTATCAAGTGCGATTTTGGCGAGGCTGCGCCCCTCGGTGGTCTCTACCACAGCGGCCGCACTGGCCTCTACGAGCACAACCTCTATCCCGTTCGTTATAACAAGGCCCTTTGGGAGGTTGTCAACCGCGAGACGGGCGAGGGCATCATCTGGGCTCGCTCGGCATGGGCTGGTTCTCAGCGTTATGCACTCCATTGGGGTGGCGATGCCGCTACCAACAACACCGGCATGATTGGCGACCTCCGCGGTGGCCTCTCCTTCGGTCTCTCGGGCTTCTCTTTCTGGAGCCATGATATTGGCGGCTTCGTAAAGGCCTCTCCCGAGGAGCTCTACCGCCGTTGGCTGCCCTTCGGTTTCCTCTCGTCGCATAGCCGTGCGCATGGTGCGCCCCCAACAGAGCCTTGGCTTATTAGCAAGGAGTTTACGGATGCCTTCCGTGAGTGTGCCGAGATGAAGTATAAGCTTATGCCTTACGTCTACGCCCAGGCAAAAGATTGCTCCAACCGCGGTCTGCCTATGGTTCGCGCGCTCTTCATTGAGTTCCCCGACGATCCTGGCGCATGGAATGTTGAGGACGAGTACATGTTCGGCTCGCAAATCCTCGTGGCGCCCCTCCTCGAGAGTGGCAATGAGCGCGTCTGTTATCTCCCCAAGGGCAAATGGATTGACTATCAGACTGGCAAGGTCTACGATGGCGGCTATCAGACCATCAAGGCTGGCAAGATTCCATGTGTCATCCTTGTCCGCGACGGCTCTGTCATCCCCCATGTCCCCGTGGCGCAGTCTACTGCCGACATTCAGTGGGACAAGGTGACCCTGAAGACCTATAAGGCGTCTGCTAAGAAGTGCACCGGCCTCATCTTTAAACCAGGTGATGCCGACGTCCAGCAGATTACCAAGTAAGTAGCTAATATCTGTCAATACTAAGCAAGCCCCGTCTGCCAAAAGCAAACGGGGCTTGTTTTTTTCTGTGCACAGCGCACAGAGATCTGTGGACTTGTTGACTGCGCTCTATGGAGTTACCTTTGTCAGAGGCAGAATAGGATCACCGATAATATTGATTTCCGATATGATGCCAACCTCGGCGCACGCCTCGCGCAGCACGTCCTCAAAATTTGCGGCAATGCTGCCTACGAAGCCCAGGCCGCCGCTCCGTGCCTTCTGCGGGTAGAGCAGGACATTGCGCTCCGCGAAAGCTCGGAAACGGCTCTTTACGATGCTCCGAATCTCGGGTCGCTCGATGTTCTCTTTTGCGAAACGGGCAAAAGAGGCCAAGTAGGCATTGGCGCGAGGCTCGGAATATATCCGTCGGATAATGGATTGGTAGTCTGCGTCGGCAAAGCGATAGAAACTCTCCGTGAGGTCGGCAGGAAGTATGCCTTTGAGCGCGTCGGCTACAATATGTTTGCCAATGTCGGCTCCGCTTCCCTCGTCGCCAAGGATATATCCAAGGGGGCGCACGCTGCCGGTAATCTTGCCATCCTCGAATGTGCATGAGTTGCAGCCCGTACCGAGTATGCAGGCCACGCCGCTCGTCTGATCGAGGAACGGCAATGCGCGGACAGCTCCAAGCATATCTGAGGCGACCTCGATATTCGCAACACCCGTAAGGTTGCGTATGGCATTGGCAATGCGATCGTTGACCTCGCCACCAATACACCCGGCGCCATAATAATATATGACCTCCGCCCCTTGCATCGTGTCGAACAGATTGGAGTCCTTTCGCCAAATGCTCTCAATCTCCTCTGCATTGAGTTGCATAGGGTTGACTCCGCAAGTCTTGCCCAAGTTCACGTGGCGCTCAATGTCGCTGATGCTCACGATGGCCCACGAGCATTTTGTGGACCCGCCATCAGCTATGATGAACTTTCTCTTTTCGCTATCCATATTTTTCAGTTCACAGTTCACGGTCCTCAGTTCTTAGTCCGCAATTAGCAATCCCCACTAAAAAGTTCCCCACAAACAATAGTTAACCGTCCCAAAAACCCAGGAAATTGTTAACTGTTAACTGCTAACTGTTAACTGCTAACTGTTAACTGCTAATTGTTAATTGCTTTCCCAATGACTTCCACCAATTCGTCGCCACGGAGGTCGCGGGCAATGATGATGCCCTCGGAGTTGATGAGCACGCATGCCGGGATGCTGTTGATGGAGTAGGTTTGTGCTGCGGCGTTTTGCCAACCCTTGAGGTCGCTCACCTGGATCCACGTCATTCCGAGCTTGTTGATTGCGTCGGTCCATGCCTGCACATCGTTATCCAGTGATACGCCCACAATCTCAAGTCCCTTGTCCTTATACATCTCGTAGGCCTTTACGACGCTGGGCATCTCGTTGCGGCAAGGTCCACACCACGAGGCCCAGAAGTCTACGAGGGTCAACTTGTTGGCCTTTACGACATCCGAGAGGGTCACCATATTGCCGTCTACGCTCATCATGGAGAAGTCGGTATATGCGCTGCCTTCCGCTGCCTTATTACGGGCGTCGAGGTAATCCTTCACCATCTTATAGTTTGGCGTAACGGGCGATTTGGTTGAGAGTGCGTCGATGATACGCGTGAGGGTGGAG
>CAVILU010000116.1:0-521 GCA_963643535.1 bacterium
CGTGAGTGCTGCGTCGTCACGGATTCCGTCGTTGGGGTCCTGTATTATAACATGCACCTTGGCTCTATGGCTTATCAATTGGCGGGCAAGGCGGAGTATCACGTCGTATGCGTATTCGTCTTCGCATATCGTTTGCCCGTTATATGTACCCATAGCTCCTGGGTCGGGGCCCCCGTGTCCGCTTACGAGGTAGTATGTGGCTCCTTCGAGTTTGCTGTCCACATAGTCAACTTGCTCATTTCCTTTGCCGAAGAGGGGCTCGGTATAGTACTTCGCATTCTTCAGCTGGGGCTGTGCTTTTGTGCCGCTATTTGAGTCTGATTTGGTCTCGGTTTTTGCTGCCTGTGGTTTTGCTTCAGCTTGTGCTACCGCTTTTGCGTTTGCAGAGTTTTGCGTTTGTTGTTTGGCTGCCAACTTTTCGGCTCGGGCTTTTTTCTCGCGCTCAATAAGGACTTTTGCGTTGGCAATGTCGCTTTTCGTGGGCAGGTAATAGTTAAAGCCGAGCATCAGCATGTCGTCGG
>CAVILU010000116.1:567-6974 GCA_963643535.1 bacterium
CTGTCAGGCGTGGGCAGTTTATCGCTATGAAAAGATTATGAAGACTTACGTCTACTTTGTTTCTAATCAGTAGTTTGTCTATGCTTTCGCCAGCCTGTGCTTGCGTCCGGACGCGTTCGTCCTGCGCAAATGCGCTAGTTGAGCACATTGCGACAATAAAGGATGCAAGTATCGGTATTATGTATGAGATAATCTTTTGCATGATATGTATGCGAAATTAACTTTTTATACTCACAATTGGAAACTATTATCAATCTATAATCCCGCATTACCTTCACTTTTCTGCCTTGCACGACATTCAATAAAAAATTCCGCCTCTCCCATCGCAATGGACCGAAGAGGCGGATTGGAATTTATTTAACCTATGGCACTAAATGCCGAATGATACATACTTATGGCGACCTGGAACTGTGGTCACAAGCACAGCAATCTCACTGGAAGATACGCGCTGCGACGTAACCACCGCTTCCACATTATCGGTGATGACCTTGGTCTCGCCAACAATGCCTTCTGCAGAAATCTTCACAATGGCCAACTCATTGTTCATCGTGATGCCCATGGCAAGATAGCCATCAGAGACAACGTTAACACCGGTAACTTTAGCCAAAGAGCTGATATTCTGACTCCACGAGGCAGTAGCAGCCCCGTCATTGGCAACACAAAGCACTGGCTTGTTGTCATCATTGCCCGAAGTCCAAATTACAGAGCCTGATACTCCGTCGAGGTCCATGATGTCCACAATCTCAGCATCAACAGACACCGCCGCCACCTCTTTGCCAAGTGCGTCAACGCGGATAAGTACAGGGTGCAGCTGCCTCAGTGCTGATACGAGAACGCCTTCGGAAGTGACCGTAATCTTGTTTACGGCATTGACATTCTTGAGCTTAAGCTGCCAAGCCGTGGTCTCGTCCTGAGCAATGCCAGCCACGAACCAACTCTTCGCATTGCCTTTCTGGTAACCGGCTACGGCTGCAATCTGTCCATTGCCGTTCTTGGCTATGTGCGTTGTGATGTACTTTGAATTAACACCTTGCGGGTCAATCACAACCCAAAGGGGCACAGAAGGCGCAGTTGCACTGCCAGCCTTGCTGTAGAGGTCTGTCACTAGACTTTGCTGACGCTCGGCTCGGGCTATGTAAGATGCGGTGGACTCGCTCATAGCGTCGATTATAGATTGGCAATAAGCGGCGTCGTTGGCAATGAATTTCTTGAAGCCTTCTACTCCGCCATACTCTTTGCCGAAGAAGTCCGTGAAACGTGCAATCTTTTCTTTCGTGGCTGCTTTGGCAAGGATGTCTCGCTCTACGTCCGCCTCTTTGCTCTGGAGTACGAGTTGACTGAGGCGGCGCATCTTACGCGATGTGAGTGTGAAGTCCGTGCCCGTGTCGCGTCCAATTGAATCTCCTGCCAATGCTATCATCTCGCGAGTGGCATCGAGATAATGGAAGAGGGCTGCCACAACAGAGCTGACGTCGTAGTGTCCAAGTCGGTACTCGAAGAGCTCATTGTATGGCTTATTCTCTGCGTCTGTCAGGATGCCGCCTTTGTCGAATGACTTTCGCAGGGCCGTATAGGCTGAGTTGATTTGCTCAACCTCTTTGCGGAGTGGGGCGATCTTTTCGTTGAACGTCTTTTCGTAGTTCTCAACGAAGGCGGTGTAGTCCCACATCGTGAAGCGGTTGTTGAAGAAGTCGCTGTTTGTTAGTCCGTCGAGGCGATATGTCTCTATTGCTTTCTTTTCGTAAATCTGCTTATAGTTGGCAATAGGGTAGAGCTTCGTGAGTCGCTTGTATTCGGCAAACTGCTTTTCGCACTCCTCAATGTGGCTTTTCAGAGATGCGAGTTGTCCGGCGAGTTTGCTGTCGTAGCGGAGCAACATCTCGTTCATGTCGGCATACTCGTCACAGATGGCCTTGAACTCCTCGATGCACTTGTTGTAGTTGATGCGCGAGTTCTCAATGGCCGAGTAGATGAGGAGCGTGCTGTCGCAATGATTTTTGCAACGAGTCTTGTGCTCGTTTACGTAGTTCCACATGTCCTCGTCGGTTATCTTTTTGCCGGTGTGAGGTATCTTGAGGTTCTCGTAGAACTCGCTGCGGATGTCGCCCTCGGTGTAGTACACCTTGAGGTTGCCATAGAATAGTTGCGCATTTTTTGACCAATACTCTATGGATTTAGTCTCTCGCAATGGGTCGTACATCACCATTTTCTTCTCGCAAATCGATCCGAGTTGGATGTAGGTGTTAGCAAAGTAAGGATTGGCTTTCTGAAAGTCAATCAGTGCGCTATATGCCTGGTCGAGCGTCATGTCGGGCAGCGCGTCATACACCTTGCTGAAGTTCTGAGCCGAGCAGGTGAGAGCCGTCGCCATGGTCGCAATTGCTGTAGCTACGACTCTCTTCTCGCTTGATATTATGTTCTTTATGATGCTTTTCATCGGTAGCTTCGTCTCTTTTATTCAACGATGTGGAGTTCTACGCGGCGGTTGAGCTGACGACCTTCCTCCGTTTTGTTGTCGGCAATGGGCTTGGTGGCTCCGTAACCTACAGAGGTCATGCGCGCAGGGTCTATGCCATTCTCCGAGAGGTATTGCACTGCCGATGCAGCGCGCCTGTCACTCAGTTTCTTGTTGAGCGTGGCATTGCCTTGGCTGTCGGTATGTGCCTGAATTTCAATCTTGATTTCTGGGTTCTCGTTCATAAGGCGTACGACACGGTCGAGCTCGGCGTATGATTCTGGACGCAAGAATGCTTGGTTGACATCGAAGAGGATGTTGTTCAATACGAGTTGCGCGTTGGCCTTGAGGGCAGTCAACGGTATCTCTATGCTCGTCCTCTTGTCTTTCGTAAGGTCGATTTCGAGGTTTGCGAACATGTATCCTTTGGGGTGAACCGTGATGACGTACTTGTCGCCCTCACGCAGTGAGAGCTTGCTTGCTCCTTCTGCGAGAGTTAGGCTTTCGTCGCGGTTTTGGCTCTTGAAGATTGCGCTTGCTGCTATTGTCTCGTTTGTCTCGTTGTCGTAAATCCTGATGTTTACTTCGCGGCGGACTGGTGACATCGCTATCTCGCGCTCGTAGTGGTTGAATACGATGTCTCCCGAAATCTTGAAGAGGAAGCTGCTTTCGCCAAATCCGCGGGCTGTGGCTATGATGTTGTAGTCATTGCCGAGGGGGAGCTTAAGTTCGCTCCAACCCGTGTGTCCCTTTGTAGCGCGGAAGATGGCTTTGTCCGATTGGCGCACGGCTATGACTTTGCCGTCGATGGGCTGGTAGATGTCATTGTCGTAGAGCGTGATGCCTACACTTGCAGTGTCGAAGAGCTCGATGGTCTTGGGCAGCTGTGGCGTTCCGTTTTCGTTGTATTTGACAATCTGGGAGAAGTAAGAATGTCCGTCGGCGCGGGCCTCTACGAAGTAGCTGTTGGAGGGAGTGTTCGTCGTATGGTACATACCGTCCTCAGCCGACGATTTATATTCTCCGATGAGGTCATTGCTGGTCGGGTTTCGGACCTCCAACGTGGCTTGCAGCGGACCCTGACTTGTCTTGTTGAGCACTGTGCCGTGCTCTGTCGCCATGGCTTTTGTGGCGTATTTAGGGTCGATGGATGTGCGGAAGATTGTGCCGTAATTGTTCTTTCGCGAATCGGGTAAGATAAGATAGAGGTGGCTTCCTGCATTCTGAAGGCAGAGGAAGTCTTTTCCGTCGTCCTCCTCATTCATATACTCGGGCAGCAGCCATTGTTCGGCTATGGTCTTGCGGGTGAAGACTGGGCGTGCCTTGTCTCTTTTCTCGGGTCTGGTGGAGTAGAGTAGGGTGATGCCGTCGCGCATAATGCGTGCGCTCTGCACGTAGCCGAAGGAAACGGCGGGGTTGATGGGCTGAATACGCGACCATTTGCCATTTTTACCAACTTCAGAATGGTAGATGGCCATCTTGCCGCCCTCTTTCTTCTCCGCCTTGGCGTCCGATGTTACTTGGTGGCGAAGGAAATATATCGATAGTCCGCCTTCGACGACGGATGGGTACATTTCGTCGCCCGTGGTGCTGAGATCGTTTATGCGTTTGGGCTTGCTCCATTTGCCGTCGCGAAGATCTGATGTGTAGATGTCATATCCATTTATCTCGTCTGTCTTGGCATGGAAGTACAGGTGTCGGCAATCATCTGTAAGGAAGAGTCCACCAACATTGCCAAGGCTGTTAAGGCTCTCAATGGGTTTTGCCGATGTCCAATTCCCGCCTTCGTATTTAGTCTCAAAGGCAATCTCTTTTCCGTCTGCCTGCAGTTGGCTGAACACCATGTAGTTCTCTTCTTGATTGACAGACATACTGCCCACTTGCGTCCAAGATCCTACGGATGTCATTACCCACTCATTCCCGGCTTGGCACTCGAAACTCGAGATGCCAAGTCCAATGACGGCAGCGGCGAACAATCTCAAAGAGGTGCATCCGGCGTGCAGCACACTTGCGCTCTTTCCCAACGCCCCCTTTTGCGTATCACTCTGGTGAAATTTCATAGTTGTTTTCTTATATCAACTTCAAATTTATAGAATTTAAATTAGATACAATTGCTCAATGTCGCATCTTCGCATTTTTATTTGCAAAATTATTTTCGGAGAACACGCTTTCTCAACGTCTCGGAGTTTGCTTTAGCTATTCGATAATATCATAGCAATTTCTATGTTTCCCAAATCATTCAGAAAGGTGTTTTCAAAAAAGAGGCGGTGACGTATCCAAAGATACATCACCGCCTCAATTTGCGTCTATGTGTTATCTAGGCTTTACGCCGCGATATTACTCAACGATGCTCTTGAAGTTAGAGTCATTGAAGAAGGCGCTGAACTCCATATCGGTCTTAGCGTACTCCTTCCAATTGTTATCGAGCTTGATAGCCTTGTTGAGGTTCTCAAGTGCGTTGTCCTTCTCGTTCTTGTGAGTGTAAGCGATAGCCTTGAGGTAGTACTTGAGGCCGTTCTCGTCCTTGTTAGCGTTGAGGGTAGCGATAGCAGCGTCGTCCTTCTTGTTGAGGATCTTGATGAGAGCTGCGTTGTTGCTGGTGCTGTTTGCGAGGTAAGACTCAGCCTTCTCGTAGTCGCCCTCTGCGATAGCAATAACGCCGAGGTTCTCGTCGAGGGTAGAGCCTACGCCTGCTGCCTTGCCGAGGTACTCCTTAGCTGCGTTGAGGTCCTTGTTTGCGATAGCTACGCAAGCGAGGTTGTTCTCAACCTCAGGAGCTGCCTTCTTAGCCTCAGCCTGCTCGAAGAGAGACTTAGCACCTGCGAGGTCCTTCTTGTTGTAGAGAACTACGCCCTTGTTGTTGTAAGCGCGGTAATCCTCGGGGAAGTTCTTGATAGCTGCGTCGTAGTACTCAACCTGCTTGTCTGCGTCGCCCTCGAAGAGGTTTGCGGTGAAGAGAAGCTCCTCAAGGGTGAGGCTGTTCTTGTCAGCTGCCTTGAGCTCGTCGTCGGTCTTGCCAATGAACTCACCGGTAACAGTGATGGTGGAACGACGGAGTGCGGGGAGAATGTCCTTAGCAATGGTCTTGTAGAGAGCAGAGAGGTTCTTGATCTCCTTCTCGCGAACATCGGGATCGGAGTAGAGAGAGAGAACGCGGAGGATGAGCTCCTTGTCCTGGATGTCGCTCTTCTCGACTGCAGTCTTGAAGCCGTCCCAGTCCTCAGGGGTGCTCTTGGTCTCGACGTTAGCCTCAGCCTTGAGCTTCTTGAGGGACTTAGCAACTACGTCCTTTGCAGAAGACTCACGGTTGCCAGAGAGCTTGGTGTTGAGGTCGGTAGAGCCATCAGGAGAAGCGTATGCAGCAACTGCAATGCTCTTGATGTTCTTCTTCTCGTCCTCGTTGAGCTCCTTGATGTAGTTGTTGATAGCAACAACGTCCTCCTTCTTGAGCTCACCGTTGCGTACGCTGGACTGGTTGATGAGGTAAACGATCTCGGCTACCTTGTCATTGAGGGTGTTACGCTCGAAAGCGTCCTTAGAAGCCTCGCTCTTGCCAGGCTCGTTGCCAATGAGGGTAGAGGTTGCGATAACGCCCTTTGCGAGAGGTTCGAGACCAAGCTCGGTAGAGGTGATCTCGAGGGTCTCGTCGCCGCGGGTGAACTTAATGCGTACGATGAGGTCGGAGACGCGCTGCTTATCGTTGAAGTCAATCTCCTGCTTCGGGTACTTGATCTGGCCACCGTTGGTGTAGCTTACGGTCTGGCCGTTGCCCTCTACCTTCTCACCCTGAACGGTGATGGTGGGGTAAGCGGTCTCGCCACCCTCATACTGGAGGACGGGAGTGATCTCTGCGCTGCACTTTTTGTCCCACATCTTAGCAGGAACGTTAGCAGTCATAGACATTGCGACCTTACCCTGGTGTGTTTCGAGCATGGTGGGGTCGACCTTGTAC